>NZ_JBIWCL010000003.1:452916-485553 GCF_044761485.1 Streptomyces sp. NPDC097617 | reverse complement strand
TGCTGTCGCGAGGGTGTCCAAGTCGGTCTTCACACACAGACTCTGGACGCCCTCGTCCTATGTCCGCAGGTCATCCCTTGGACTCATTCATCTAGGTGCCGCCCGGCTCGGGGTCGCCGGGGCCGGGGCCGGGGCCCGGGTCGCTGCCGCTGACCTTGAGGGTGAGCCCGTACGCCGACAGGATCGGGTTCAGCGGCTGGAAGAAGGTGGTCCCGCCGCTGGAGCAGTTGCCGGAACCGCCCGAGGTGACGCCCTGCGCCTGGCTCCCGGAGATGTAGGAGCCGCCCGAGTCGCCCGGCTCGGCGCAGACCGTCGTACGGGTCACGCCGGAGATGGTGCCCTCGGGGTAGGTGACGCTGGTGCCGTGCTGCTGGATCGTGCCGCAGTGCCATCCGGTGGTCGATCCGGAACGGCACACCGAGGCCCCGACCGGCTGCAGCACCGAGCCGGTGACCTGCACGTTCACGCCACCGCTGCCCTTGACGTACGGGGTCGCGGTCCACTGGGCGTTGGCGGCCACCCAGGCCATGTCGTTGCCGGGGAAGACCGAGGCCTGGAAGGACCCCTGGGCGACCTGGTTGAAGCCGCTGGTCGTCGTCCCGGCCCGGCCGCAGTGCCCGGCGGTGGCGAAGCCGTTCGTGGAGCCCTTGATGACGGGGAAGCCCACGGAGCAGCGGCCGCTGCCGTTCATGTAGTACGCGTCCCCGCCGAGCCGGTCCCGGAGCCGGGCGGCGGTGGCCCCCGCCTCGGCCTCGTGGGCGAGTCGCGCCTTGGCCTGCGTGGGGGTCAGGCCGAGGTCGCGCTGCATGGCGGCGAGCAGCTCGGGCGGGGCGTCGGCGGTGCGCAGGGCGGCCGCCGCGGAGGGTGCGGCGGGGGCGGAGTCGGCGGTGGCGCCGCCGGTCCCGGCCAGCAGCAGCCCGGCGGCGGCCAGGGCGGTACACGCCGCGCGGGCGTGTCGCTTGAGCATGGGGGATCTCCTCGGTTTCCGGTGGGGGTCTGCGGAAACCGTAGAAATCCGAACCGGCTTACGGGAGCTGCCGGTTGACCCCTCCCCCGGTGTTATGCCCGCGGCGTGCGGGCGGCCGGCCGGCGGCCGAGGTGCGTTCATGGGACGGCGGCCGGAGGATGGGGCCAGGGGAAAACCGTAGGAGGTACGCGATGGTCAGTGAACCCGACGAGCAGCCCACACGGTCGGACCGCCTCTTCACGGGCGGGGAGCGGCCGTACGACCCCGAGGACCTCGTGATGGTGACCGGCCACGACCCGACTCCGGAGCGGATCGAAAAGGCCCGTCAGCTGATGGAGAAGGAGGGCCCGCAGGTCATCGAGCGCTATCTGCCGTAGGTACGGCTTCAGCGCGACACGGACGCTGCCGACAGCTCCGCCCCGGGGTCGCCCCCCGCGGCGGGGTCGTCATCGCTCCGGGGGCCCGGCCGCGGGCCCGGCGGGAGACCGCCGGCCGATCCGGCCAGGGCCCGCGCGTGCGCGGCCCGGGCGTGCTCCAGTACCTCCGCGGCCCGGGACGCCGCGCGCGCCGCGGGATGCCACCCCAGCAGGTGCCGCCACATGAGCGGGGTCCCGGCGAGCGGCCGGGTGACCACGCCCGGGGTCACCGGGAAGGTGGCTCGGCAGAGCCCGACGGCCCGCCCCACCTGCACCAGGTCCACGCAGGAGGCGGTGTCGGTCTCGTAGACGCAGGCGGGCGTGAAACCGGCCCGCACGCAGGCCGCGGCGAAGCAGTCGCCGAAGCAGCCGTCTCCGGGGACGTCCGTCCAGGCCTCGGCGGCCAGCTCGGCGAGTTCGATCTCCGTCCGCGGGGCGAGGGCCGGCGGATGGTCCTCGGCGAGCATCACGTACACGGGATCGCGCGCCACCTCCATCCAGGCGAGGCGCCCCGGCTCGGGCGGCGCGCTCTCCCCGCAGACACCGACCATCGCGAAGTCCAGGCGCCCCTCGGCGACGCTCGCGGCGACGTCCTTCTCGGACCAGGAGGTGTAGGTGGTGACAGGCACCCCTGGTTCCTGGTGGGCGAGCCGGTCCACGAGCCCGCCGAGCAGCGGGCCGTGGGTGCCGCCGAGCCGGTACCCGGTCGGGCCCTGCCGGGCGAAGCGCTGCGCGTCCTCCTGCAGCTCGCACACCGCGGGCAGCAGCACCCTGGCCCGCTCCAGCACCAGCTCCCCGAGCGCGGTGGCCCGTACGCCCTCGCGCCCGCGCACGAACAGGGTCCCGCCGAGCACTCTCTCGATGCACTTGAGCTGCGTGCTGAGCGCGGGCTGCGCGAGGCCGAGCCCGGTGGCGGCCCGGGTCAGGCTCCCGGCGTCGGCGACGGCCCGGACGATCTTGAGGTGCCTCAGCTCCAGATCCATACGACGAGCTTGGTCCAGACCTCAAGCCGTGCGCTACGGGTCGGGCGCATCCAGAATCGTTAATGCTCGTTAGCCGCACGGGGGACACAACCCTAAGGACAGGAAAATGCACGCACTCGATGTCGACTGGGACCACCCCACCGACCCGCGTCCCGGCCCACGGCTCGACCACGTCCGCGCCTACGTGAGCACCGCCGGAGCCGACGGGCACCTCTGGCACGGGGTCCCCACCCTCCTGCTCACCACGCTCGATCGCGCGAGCGGCCGCACCCTGCGCACCCCGCTGATCTACAGCGAGGACGCGGGCCGCCACATCGTGCTGGCCTCCGCGTACGGCGCCCCGGAGCACCCCCGCTGGTACCGGAACCTCACCGCCCACCCGGAGGTCCGCCTCCAGGTCGGCGCCGCCTTCTTCATGGCGCGGGCGCGCACCGCCTCGCCCGGGGAGCGGGAGATGTACTGGGAGATGATGACGGCTCTGTGGCCCCCGTTCGAGGACGACCGCGCCGCGGCCCGGCCCCGCGAGATCCCGCTGGTGATCCTGGAACGCGAGGTCTGAGCGAGCCCGCGCGCCGGCAGGCGGGCGCGGCGACCGCGCTGCAGGTGCGTCCGCCCGCGACGAACTCGCCCAGCGGGACCCTGCCTCGGCAGCGACATGGCTGACCCTCATCGGACTCACCCGCGGTCGTAGACCGTCACTTCCACGTCCCGCGCGCACAACGTCCCGGTGATCAGCGGCTCGACGCGCGTCCAGGTGCCGCCCGCGAGCCCGCACCCGATGCGCGGCATGTGGACGCTCGCCCCGAGCTCGACAGCACGGTCGGCGAGTGCGACGAGGCAGCGCTCCAGGGCGTCGTACCGAATGGGCGGCCCGCCGCTCCCGGTCCGTATGCCGCGCTGACCGACCATGTTGGCCACCCACACATCGGGCTTCACCCGCACCACTTGCACGGCGCCCAGCCCGAAGTCGTTCCCGCTGCGCCCGCGATGCCACGCCCGGTACGCGCCCTCGGGCTCGTCCCACCGCTTCGAAACGGCCAGCACGAACCCCTTCCCCCACCCGCCGAGGTCATTGCAGACATGCGCGACGATCTTGGGCCCCTCGGCCTGGGGGCTCGTCGCATCCCCGCCGATGATCCTGAGCGGCTTCATACCCCGAACGGTAGGCGAACCCACTGACACCGGACCGGACCGGACGTGGAGGAGGAGGCGGAGGCGGGGGTCGGGCCCCACCGCCCGCCCCCTAGAGGTACTCGCGGGCGAACTCCAGCGCCCATTCCACCGCGGCCAGCGGAACGCTGCCCGAGTCGGGTGCCATCGCGAGGCGGGCCGACTCCCAGTCCTGGTCGTGGTCGCGGAAGATCGCGAAATGGCCCTCCTCCACCACCCCTTCCGGCCTCACCAGGAACTCGATCGCCCGGTCGTCGCCCTCCGTGCCGACCGTGGCGATCTCCATGTCACCGACTACGAAAACCACTGTCCCGCGCCCCTCAGTTGCCGCCGTTCAGGACCACCGGCGGGACCGGGCCCGTGAAAGGCCGCCCCCGCCACCGTGAGGGCGCCCGCCGGCCGCCCCTCGCCCTGGTTCGTACGCCCAGCCTCCACCGAGCCGCCGGCGCCCGCATGAGTGCGCGTACTCATCCCGCGTACTCATGCGCCGTACCCACGGGTCGCCCTCGCCTCTCGCACTCACGTCCCGCGATCGGGGGACGAACCCGGGCGGCGTACCCGGCGCCCACGATCTTTTGCAGCACCCGGGGTGACGAGCGCAACACCATGCGCTCGCATGCGTCGCCGCCCCACCCATTCCGCAGGCCGGAACACACGCGCGGCCCCGGATTCCAAGGGGGGATCACTCCCCCACCCACCTATTACCCGAAGTGGGACAAATCGCCCCCGGATCTCTCTTCGAAAACACCCGTCACGCTCGCACCCGGGCCCGTAAGCTCCCGTCATGCAGGTGATCCAGTCAACCAAACTCGCCAATGTCTGTTACGAGATCCGCGGCCCCGTGCTCGATGAGGCGATGCGGCTCGAAGCAGCAGGTCATCGCATCCTCAAGCTCAACACGGGCAACCCCGCGGCCTTCGGCTTCGACTGCCCCCCGGAGATCCTTGAGGACATGCTCCGCAACCTGGGCTCCGCCCACGGTTACGGCGACGCGAAGGGGCTGCTCTCCGCGCGCCGCGCGGTCATGCAGCACTACCAGACCAAGGGCATCGACCTGGACGTCGAGGACATCTACCTCGGCAACGGCGTCTCCGAGCTCATCCAGATGTCGATGCAGGCGCTGCTCGACGACGGCGACGAGGTCCTGGTCCCCGCACCGGACTACCCGCTGTGGACCGCCTCCGTCTCCCTGGCCGGCGGTACGGCCGTGCACTACCGCTGCGACGAGCAGTCCGACTGGATGCCCGACCTCGCCGACATCGAGCGCAAGGTCACCGATCGCACCAAGGCGATCGTCATCATCAACCCGAACAACCCGACCGGCGCCGTCTACGACGAAGAGATGCTGCGCGGGCTGACGGACATCGCACGCCGCCACAACCTGGTCGTCTGCTCGGACGAGATCTACGACCGGATCCTGTACGACGGCGCCGTGCACCACAACACCGCCGCCATCGCCCCCGACCTGCTGACGCTGACCTTCAACGGGCTCTCCAAGAACTACCGCGTCGCCGGCTACCGGGCCGGCTGGATGGCGGTCTGCGGCCCCAAGAAGCACGCCTCCTGCTACATCGAGGGCCTGACGGTCCTGGCGAACATGCGCCTGTGCGCGAACATGCCCTCGCAGTACGCCGTGGCCACCGCGCTCGGCGGCCGACAGTCGATCGAGGACCTGGTGCTGCCCGGCGGGCGGATCCTGGAGCAGCGCAACGTCGCCCACGACCTGCTCACCCGGATCCCGGGCGTCACCTGCGTGAAGCCGAAGGGCGCGCTGTACGCCTTCCCGCGGCTGGACCCGTCCGTCTACAAGATCAAGGACGACCGGCAGATGGTCCTCGACCTGCTGCGGGCCGAGAAGATCATGGTGGTGCACGGTACCGGCTTCAACTGGCCCGAGCCCGACCACTTCCGGATCGTGACGCTGCCGAACGCCAAGGACCTGGCCGACGCGGTGACCCGGATCGGCAACTTCCTCGACGGTTACAGCCAGCTGTAGTCGCGCACGCGCGCTCTCGCCGGTGTCCAGCCGGCGAGACGCACCCCGCAACAACAGGATTCAGCTCAACTTTAGAACCAATCCAATGTAGGATGGTCTCCTGACCACGCAGGAGGCCACCTCATGTACGAGCCGATCCGCACGAAGCCGGTCGTCCACCGCATGGGCGCCGCCCCGGCCGACTACCCGCACAGCAGCCGGGGCGAAGCGCTGGACATCCAGCTCGCCGGCCATCTCGCCGCCCTCCTCGCCGTCACCGACGAGCTCGGACTCGGCGAGGGCGCCGCCGAGATCGCCGCACAGGTCGCACGACTGCGCGGGGCCCAGCCGGCCCGTGCGCCGCGGCACTCCGCCGAGGACGCCGCAGCACTGCACCAGCGCGCCCACGACCTCGCCGCCCGCGCGCTCCTCGTCGCCGCGTCCCGCGCCGACACCACCGTCGCGATCCTCGCCGCCGAGCGTATGGACGCGCACGCCGCCGCCCTGAAGTCCCCGGACCTGGCCGGCGCCCTCTAGACGGCCCCGGTCCGGGGCCGCGGAGGCTCCGGACCGGGTGCCACATCTCTGGTCCACGAGCCCGCGGCAGGGGCGGAAATTGGACAGATCCCGGTGCTCCGAACACGATGAGGGCTGAAAGAGCGCGGCAGCACGGGGGAGGCCGCTCCACATGGTCCATCTCCTCAGCTCCGCTTCGTCCCCGTTCGAGCATTCTGGAGAGATTCGCCCATGAGCTTCGGCGATCCGAACAACCCCTACGGCCAGCAGCCTCCGCAGGGCCAGCCCGGCCACCCGCAGCAGGCCCCGCAGGGCGTCCCCCCGCAGTACGGCTACCCGCAGCAGGCGCCGCAGGACGCCGTTCCGCAGTACGGCTACCCGCAGCAGGCGCCGCCGCCGTACGGGGCGTACCCGCAGCAGGGGATGTACCCGCAGCCGGGCATGCCGGGTTCGGGGATGCCGCCGCTCGCCCACTGGGGTCTGCGCGTCGCCTCGTACCTGCTCGACCTGCTGATCATCGCGGGCCCGATGTACGCGCTGATGGGTCTCGGCGCGGCCGTCGCCACCGACGAGTCGACCGAGGCGATCGCCGGCATCCTGAGCCTGATCGGCATGCTGTACACCCTCGGCATGGCCATCTTCCAGCTGTACAAGGAAGGCACCACCGGCCAGTCGTTCGGCAAGAAGATCGTCGGCATCAGCCTGCACCGTGAGCTCGACGGGTCCACGGTCGGCTTCGGCATGGCGTTCGTCCGCAAGCTGGCGCACTTCCTCGACGGCATCGCCTGCTACATCGGCTACCTGTGGCCGCTGTGGGACGAGAAGAAGCAGACCTTCGCCGACAAGGTGTGCGCCACCGTCGTCATCAAGGTGAACAAGAACGGCTGATCGCAGCACCGTTTGGACCGGTGGCGACTCCCTGCCGAGGGCTCACTGGGCTGCCCGTGCGAACTCCGCGCCGGCGACCCCGCACCAGGGCACCGTCGCCACCGGCCACACCGGACCGACCGCTTCCCCGTACTCGGTCGCGCCCGGGGCCACGCCCGGGATCTTCACCAGCGCCTGAGCGGCCCGCCCGGCCGGGTCCGCCTCGGCGCGGTCGCGGAACTCCACCGTGACGACGTACGCGCCGGGGCCCTCGGCCCGCCCCGTCGCCTCCACCGAGGCCACCACCCGGCGGCTGGCCGGATCGATTCGGCACCCGGTCACCCGTACGTCCTCCACCGCCGCCCGCGGCGGCGCCTGCGGCGGATCGCCGCCGCTCGCCCACACGTACAGAGCCAGCGGGGCGAACACCAGCAGCCCGGCCACCGTCACCAGGCCGACCAGCCAGCCCTGCCACTTCAACGCGCTCACGACCATGCCCCGATCCTCCCGGGCCACCGCCCCGCCCACCAGCACCCACGGGCCCACACAGCATTTCGAAGTGGGACCACCTGGACACCTGACGTTCATTCAACTCAGCGCGGAATGTGGGTTTCCGCGAGCACGCTGCACCCGTGAGACGCATCCTAGGAATCGTCCTGGGCCTCCTCCTGATCGGCGGCGTGCTCTACGTCGTCGCATTCCAGGGGCAGGATCACCCAGAAACCACGGCAACGAAGACCGTGCGTGGCGTCATCGGCTCGGAGAAGTCCGAATTCTTCCGCGACCCCGATGTCGTCAAGGCCCTTGCAACCAAGGGCTACACCGTGAAGACGGAGACCTCCGGATCGTGGGCGATGGACCAACTCGCCCTCAAAGAGTTCGACTTCGCCTTCCCCAGCAGCAGTGAACCCGCCAAGGAGATCGCAGCCGCCGCCGGGCTCAAGGGAGTCCAGGAGACCAAGCCCTTCTTCTCTCCGCTCGTCGTGATCGCCCGCCCGGGCGCCGCCAAGGTGCTGGCCGACAACGGCCTCGCCAGGATGACCGGCAAGAACTCCGGGACCCTGCTCATGGGCCCCTACCTCAAGGCCGCCGGCGAGGACCGCACCTGGCAGCAGCTGCCCGGCTCCGCGGCCCACACCGAGCTGACCGGCACGGTGTTCATCAAGACCACCGACCCGGCGTCCTCCAACTCCGGCGCCCTCTTCCTCGCCGCCACCTCCAACGTCGCGAACGGCAACACGGTGGTCGCCGACGACGGCGGCATCGCCCGCACCGCACCCCTGATGCGCAAGCTCATCTCCGTGCAGGGCGCACTGGAGCCCAGCACCGACGACCCCTTCCGGGCCTTCATCAGCGGCAGCGGCGAACCACTGATCCTGGTGTACGAGTCCCAGGTGGCCTCGCTGCTGCTGCAGAATCAGGATCCGGGCGACATGGTCGTGCTCTACCCGGACACCACCGTCAACTCGGCGCACACCTTCGTGCCGCTGACCGAGCGGGCGAAGGAGCTGGGCACGCTCCTCGCCACCGACCCCAAGCTGCGCGAACTGGCCGTGCTCCGCGGGTTCCGCCCGCAGGAGGGCGTGGCCGAGTTCGCCGCCGCGACGACGCCGCACACCGCCTACCTCAACACGGGGCTGACCGGCATCCGCCAGGTCGGCACACCCACCGTCAAGATCCTGATGGCGCTGGCCCAGAGCGCCAAGGGCCAGGGGAACACGCCATGACACTGACACCGCCCGAGGACACGTCCTTCCGCCTGAGCCCGCCGGAGCCCGTCGCCCCCGTCGCCAAGGAACAGGCCGCCGGGCTGGTCCCGCTCCAGGACGGCGTGCGCGAGGAGATGGCCCGCCGGGCCGGGGAGTACGTCGGCTCGCTCGCCGGGATCGACGCCCGCTCCCCCGAGTTCGCCCGGCGCGTCGGCGAGATAGCCGGACTCGGCTCGGCCGACATCCGCACCGCCGCCCAGCAGTCCAACCGGATGCTGGACCGGGCCGTACGCTCGCTGGGCTCCGACGGCGGCGGCGACGCCCAGGCCCGCGTCGCCGGTTCCCTGGTCGAGCTGCGGCGCACCGTCGAGGACCTCGACCCGCGGGACACGCCGGGCAAGGGCATCAAGGGGATCCTCGCGAAGCTCGGCGGCAACAGGTTCCGTGACCACGTGGCCAAGTACGCCTCCTCGCAGACCACCCTCAACAAGATCGTGGGCTCGCTGCGCGGCGGCCAGGACGAACTGCGCCGCGACAACGCGGCCCTGCACACCGAGCGCTCCCGCCTGTGGGAGACCATGGGCAAGCTCCAGGAGTACGCGGTCCTCACCGAGGCCCTGGACGGCGCCGTCGAGCAGCGGATCGCCGAGGCGGAGCACACCGATCCGGGGGCGGCCGACGCGATGCGCGCGGACGTGCTCTTCCCGGTCCGGCAGAAGCACCAGGACCTGCTGACGCAGTTGGCCGTCTGCGCGCAGGGCTACCTGGCGATGGACGTGGTCCGGCGCAACAACGACGAGCTGATCAAGGGCGTCGACCGGGCCGCCACCACCACCGTGTCCGCGCTGCGGATCGCCGTGATGCTGGCCTCCGCCCTCGACAACCAGCGCAAGGTGATCGAGCAGGTGGACGCCCTGAAGGGGACCACCGAGCAGCTGATCCGGGGCAACGCGAAGATGCTGTCCACGCAGAGCGGCGAGATCCAGCGGATCGCGGCCGACCCGGCGGTGGGCGTGGAGACCCTGCGGACGGCGTTCGCGCAGATCTACCGGACGCTGGACGCGATCGACGCGTTCAAGGTGCAGGCGACGCAGAACATGGCCGCGACGGTGGAGTCCCTGGCCGGGGAACTGCAGAGCGCCTCGGCCCATCTCGCGCGGACCCGCGGCGCCGCGGCCCTCGAAGGCGGTGCGCTGTGAGCGCCGCGCGCGAGCGGGCCATGCGGCGGCGGGGCTGGATCGGCGTCGCTCTCGCAGGGCTGATGGCCGTGACGGGCTGCACCGCCGACGGGCCGGCCGGGCCCGAGAAGTCGATGTACAAGGAGGGCCGCCTCCGGGTGCTGGCCTCCAGCGAGCTCGGTGACATGGAGCCCGTGCTGAAGGCCGCCGAGGCGGCCACCGGTGTCAGCGTCGAGCTGACCTGGTCCGGGACACTGGACGCCGTCGAGCAGGTCGCCTCGGGGGCCACGGACGGCAAGTACGACGCGATCTGGCTCTCCTCCAACGACTACCTGCGGCTGCGGCCGGAGGCCGCCGGGAAGCTCTCCAGCGAAACCCCGGTGATGTCCTCGCCGGTCGCGATCGGGGTGAAGCCGCAGGCACTGGCCCGACTCGGCTGGAAGCCCGCGGAGGTGACCTGGCCGGCGGTGCACGAAGCCGTCGCCGCCGGGAAGCTGACGTACGGGATGACGGATCCGGTGCGCTCCAACTCCGGCTTCTCGGCACTGGTGTCGGTGGCCTCGGGGCTGTCGGGCGCGCAGGCCGCGCTGAGCGACTCGGACGTCAGGACGGCCACGCCGCGGCTGAAGGAGTTCTTCGCCGGGCAGAAGCTGACCTCGGGCTCCTCGGGCTGGCTCGTCACCGCCTATGCCAAGCGCGGGGACGTGGACGCGCTGGTGAACTACGAGTCGGTGCTGCTGTCCATGAACCGGGACGCGAAGGACGCCGGGGCCCCGCTGACGGTGATCCGGCCGCGCGACGGCGTGGTCACCGCCCACTATCCGCTGACGCTGCTGACCTCGGCCCCGGCCGGGGCCCGCGATTCGGGCCGGGCGCTCACGGAGTACCTGCGCGGCCCCCAGGCGCAGAAGGCGATCACCGAGCAGACCTTCCGCCGCCCGGTGGCGGCCGGGGTGGCGCCGGCCGCGGGGCTGGACGCCGAGAAGCGGCGCGAGCTGCCCTTCCCGGGATCGCGTTCGGTGGCCGACGGGCTGGTGGCCTCCTACGAGAACGAACTGCGCCGGCCCTCGCGGACCGTGTACGTACTGGACACCTCGGGCTCGATGAGCGAGGAGGATCGCATCGGGCGGCTGAAGTCGGCGCTCACCGATCTGACGGGCTCGGGGAGTTCGGGCACCGGGCAGCGGTTCCGGGACCGCGAGGAGGTGACGCTGCTGCCCTTCGGGTCCAAGGTGAAGAAGGTGCTCACGCACGTCGTCGAACCCGGCAATCCGGGGCCGGCCCTGGACGCGATCCGGGGTGACGTGAAGTCGCTGGAGCCGGAGGGGGGTACGGCGGTGTACAGCAGTCTGGAGGCGGCGTACCAGCACCTCGGCAAGGGCGGCGCGGACGCCTTCACCTCGATCGTGCTGATGACGGACGGCGAGAACACGGAGGGCGTCGGGGCGGGGCACTTCGACTCCTTCTACGCGTCCCTGCCGCAGGCGCAGAAGCAGACGCCCGTCTTCGCGGTGCTGTTCGGCGACTCGGACCGCAAGCAGCTCACCCGCATCACCGAACTGACCGGCGGCCGGCTCTTCGACGCCACCGGCACGGGGGTCCCCCCAGCGGTAGCTGGGGGCGGTTCGCTGGCCGGAGCCTTCGAGGAGATCCGTGGCTACCAGTAGGACGCGCCGGATGCTCGGCCACCTGGAGTCGAAGAAGAACCTGGCGGGCTCCGCCTGCGGCGTGGTCGGGCTGGGCCTGACCCTCGCCGGGGCGGCCGGCCCGTACTGGCCGGTGGTGGTCGCCGGACTGTACGGGGCGGGTGCGCTGATCGCCCCGCCGGAGCGGGTGGCGCCGCCGCCCTTCGACCCGAGCGAGGAGGTCGGCGCGCTGCGCGCGGACTTCACGCGGCTGCGCGAGTACCTGGGCGAGGTGGAGCTGCCGGCCGCGGCGGAAAGCCGGTGGTCCGGGCTGCTGGAGCTGTACGGGGCGCTGCTGGAGCCGGGGTGGGTGGCGGAGGTCCTGGCCACCGAGCCGGAGGCGCTGCACGCGCTGTCCCGGGGGATCCGGCGGGACGTGCCGGAGTGCGTGGACACCTACAACCGGACCCGCTGGTGGAACCGGCTCACTCCGGGCGGGGAATCGCCGGAGCGCCACCTGGAGCGCCAGCTGGACCTGCTGTTCGAGGAGGCGGAAAGCGTGACGGCGGACCTCCGCGAAGCAGAGGCCCGCCGTCAGCAGACGCACACGGCCTACCTCGAGGAACGCGGACGCTCCTGAGGTCCGCCGTGTGCTGCGGTGGGAACCGCTTGGTCGGGGGCTCCCACAGCGGTGGGCGCCGCTTGGTCGGGGGCTCCCACGTTCGATGGCCCTTCTTCAGGGCGTGTCCTGGCTCAGCCCAGGCGCTCCACGAGTGCGTGGTACTGGTCCCACAGCTCCTTGGGAGTGTGGTCGCCGTAGGTGTTCAGGTGCTCGGGGACCAGGGCGGCCTCCTCGCGCCAGACCTCCTTGTCGACGGTGAGGAGGAAGTCGAGGTCCTCGGCGGGGAGGTCCAGGCCGTCGAGGTCGAGGGAGTCCTTGGTCGGCAGGACGCCGATGGGGCTCTCGACACCCGCGGCGGTGCCGTCGAGGCGGCCGACGATCCACTTCAGGACGCGGCTGTTCTCGCCGAAGCCGGGCCACACGAACTTGCCCGCGTCGTTCTTGCGGAACCAGTTCACGTAGTAGATCTTCGGGAGCTTCGACTGGTCCTTGCCCTTGGCGACGTCGACCCAGTGGCCCATGTAGTCGCCCATGTTGTAGCCGCAGAACGGCAGCATGGCGAAGGGGTCGCGGCGCAGTTCGCCGACCTTGCCCTCGGCGGCGGCGGTCTTCTCGGAGGCGATGTTCGAGCCGATGAAGACGCCGTGGTTCCAGTCGAAGGACTCGGTGACCAGCGGGACGGCGGAGGCGCGGCGGCCGCCGAAAAGGATCGCGGAGATCGGGACGCCCTTGGGGTCCTCCCACTCGGGGGCGATCGTCGGGCACTGGGCGGCCGGGACGGCGAAGCGGGCGTTGGGGTGGGCGGCCGGGGCCTCGGACTCCGGGGTCCAGGCGTTGCCCTTCCAGTCGATGAGGTGCGCGGGCGCCTCTTCGGTCATGCCCTCCCACCACACGTCGGAGCCGTCCGGGGTGAGCGCGACGTTGGTGAAGACGGTGTTGGCGTACATGGTCTTCATGGCGTTGGCGTTGGTGTGCTCACCGGTGCCGGGCGCGACGCCGAAGAAGCCGGCCTCGGGGTTGATCGCGTAGAGGTGGCCGTCCTCGCCGAAGCGCATCCAGGCGATGTCGTCACCGACGGTCTCGACGGTCCAGCCGGGGATCGTGGGCTCCAGCATGGCGAGGTTCGTCTTGCCGCAGGCGGAGGGGAAGGCGGCGGCGATGTACTTCGCCTCGCCCTCGCCGGCCGGCGGGGTGAGCTTGAGGATCAGCATGTGCTCGGCGAGCCAGCCCTCGTCGCGGGCCATGACGGACGCGATGCGCAGGGCGTAGCACTTCTTGCCGAGGAGGGCGTTGCCGCCGTAGCCGGATCCGTAGGACCAGATCTCGCGGGTCTCGGGGAAGTGCGAGATGTACTTGGTGGTGTTGCAGGGCCACGGCACGTCGGCCTCGCCCTCGGCGAGCGGAGCGCCGAGGGTGTGGACGGCCTTGACGAAGAACCCGTCGGTGCCGAGCTCGTCGAGGACGGCCTTGCCCATGCGGGTCATGGTGCGCATGGCGACCGCGACGTAGGCGGAGTCGGTGATCTCGACGCCGATCGCGGAGAGCTCGGAGCCGAGGGGGCCCATGCAGAACGGGACGACGTACATCGTCCGGCCCTTCATGGAGCCGCGGAAGATCCCCTTCTCGCCGTCCGTGCCGGTGAAGAGCTCCTTCATCTCGGCCGGGGCCTTCCAGTGGTTGGTCGGGCCCGCGTCCTCCTCCTTCTCGGAGCAGATGAAGGTACGGTCCTCGACGCGCGCGACGTCGGAGGGGTCGGAGGCGGCGTAGTAGGAGTTCGGGCGCTTCGTCTCGTCGAGCTTCTTGAACGTTCCCTTGGCCACGAGCTCCTCGCACAGGCGCTCGTACTCGCCCTCGGAGCCGTCGCACCAGACGACGCGGTCAGGCTGGGTGAGGGCTGCGATCTCGTCCACCCAGGAGATGAGCTCTGCGTGCCCGGTGGGAGGGGTCGAACTGGTGGGAGCCGCGTTGTCGCGCGCCACGATTGCTCCTTGTTGAGGGGTTTGTTTGGTGTAGGCCCCGTGGGGGCTGCGACCCGGACGCTTCGCGCTCCGCTCATCCGGTGTCGACCGCACTCATCTGATCATCCGGTGCATGTGCGCATATGTCCAGAGGGCCTCTCACGTGAGCATTGCCACGTCCGTCAATCTTCCGTAAAGAGCACTAACGGAAACCTACGGTCCCGTAGGTAGCATGGCGCGCATGACTTCTGATGCCGCCGCCGTCCCGGCCGCCGAGTCCTCACCGGTCGTCGAGGCCCTGGAGGCGGTCGAGACCGCCCTGGAGGAGAAGCCGCTCATGCGCGGCTGGCTGCACCTCGGGATGTTCCCCGCCGTGGTCATCGCCGGCCTGGTGCTCATGGCCTTCACCGACTCCACCCGGGCCCGGGTCGCCTGCGGGGTGTACATCCTGACGGCCTGCCTCCTCTTCGGCGTGAGCGCGGTCTACCACCGCGGCACCTGGGGACCACGCGGCGAGGCCATCCTTCGGCGGCTCGACCACGCCAACATCTTCCTGATCATCGCGGGCACCTACACACCGCTGACCGTCCTGCTGCTGCCGCCCTCCACCGGGCGGACCCTGCTGTGGGCGGTGTGGATCGCGGCCACCGCCGGCATCGCCTTCCGCGTCTTCTGGGTCGGCGCACCGCGCTGGCTCTACACGCCCTGCTACATCGCCATGGGCTGGGCGGCGGTCTTCTTCCTGCCCGACTTCATGCGCACCGGCGGGATCGCCGTCCTGGTCCTGGTGATCGTCGGCGGCCTCCTCTACAGCGTGGGCGGGGTCATCTACGGCATGAAGCGCCCGAACCCCTCCCCCCGCTTCTTCGGGTTCCACGAGGTCTTCCACTCCCTGACCCTCGCGGCCTTCGTCGCGCACTACGTCGGCATCTCGCTGGCCGCGTACCAGCACTGACGCGCCGGACACGACGACGAGGGGCCCGGCGGGCCCTTGCGTCAGGCCCTTCAGGAGCGAACGGCGCCCAACTGCTCGGCCAGCTCGACCGGCTCCGTCGTCGGCCGCGCACAGACGAAATGCCGGCACACGTACGCCGTCGGAAGATCCTGCACGAGCGTGCGCTCGGCAAGCAGCGGGAACTCACCGCCGGCGCCGTCCGCCGCACGCGGCAGACCGGCCGCCACCACCGCCCCGGGCGCCGTCCCGAGCAACGCGGTCCGGTGCAGCAGCGCCAGCGCCGGATCCTCCGGGTGCCCGACGACCGCCACCTCCCGGGGCCCGTCCAGCAACGCCTCGGCCACCGACAGCCCGTGCCCGATGAAGCGCGGCACGCGCGGCCCGAGCGCATGCACGACTCCGAGCGCCCGCTCCGCCGCCGTACGGTGCGCCTGCGACCCGGTGTGCGCCGCGTACGAGAGCAGCGCGCCCGCGGCCGCCGTCCACCCCGACGGGGCCGCCGTGTCCGTCGGGTCCTGCGGCCGGCGGATGAGCTTCTCGGCGTCGTGCGCGGTGTCGTACAGCGAGCCGTCCTCGGCGGTGAACCGGTCCAGGACCAGGTCCACGAGGAACCCGGCGAACTCCAGCCAGACACCCTCGCCCGTCACCGACGCCAGCGCGAGGAAGCCCTCCGCCACGTCGCCGTAGTCCTCCAGCACCCCGTCGTTGGCGCCGACCCGGCCGTCCTTGCTGGTCCGCGACAGCCGCGCGCGGCCGTCCATGTGCACCCGCACCAGCAGATCGGCCGCCTCGGTCGCCCGCTCGACCAGGTCGGGACGGTCGAAGTACGCCCCGCACTCGGCGAGCGCGGCGATCGCCAGCCCGTTCCACGCGGCGACGACCTTGTCGTCCCGCCCGGGCGCGGGCCGCAGCCCCCGCTCGGCCAGCAGCCGCTCCTTGATACCGGCGAGCCGGCCGGCCTCCACCACGGGCCCGTCCTGGGGCAGCTGCAGCACGGACTTCCCGTGCTCGAAGGTCCCCTCCTCGGTCACCCCGAAGCACCCGGCGGCCACCTCCGCGTCGGCCTCCCCCAGCACCTCGCGCAACTGGGCGGGCGTCCAGGCGTAGTAGGCCCCCTCGACATGCTCGCCGGTCACCGGATCGGCGCTGTCGGCGTCGAGCGCGGACGCGAAGCCGCCCTGGTCGGTACGCAGCTCCCGGACCATGAAGTCGGCGCTCTCCAGCGCGACCCGCCGCGCGAGATCGGAGCCGGTGGCCCGCCACAGGTGCGCGTACACCCGGCACAGCAGCGCATTGTCGTAGAGCATCTTCTCGAAGTGCGGTAGCAAAGGACCACCAGGCTTCGCGCGCAGCACGTAGCGATGGAACCCGCCTCCCACCTGGTCGAACAGGCTGGACCGCACCATGGCCTCGCAGGCGCCTTCCGCCATTTCCCTGGCGCCTTCGGAGCCGGTCCGGGCGTGGTGGCGGAGGAGGAACTCGACGACCATGCTCGGCGGAAACTTCGTGTCGCCGCCCCCGAACCAGCCGCTCACCGGGTCGTAGTCCCTGGACAACTGGAGGAGAGCATTGCCCTGGGACTCGGCGGTCGGCACACCGTCACCCACTGCACCGAGTGCGCGGCCGGCGAGGTCCCGGGTGATCTTCTGCGCGACCTCGGCAACCTCATCACGCCGGCCGACCCACGCGGTCCGTACACCCTCGAGCACCTCCATGAAGGAAGCCATCCCGTGCCGGGGCTCGGGCGGGAAGTAGGTGCCGAAGTAGAAGGGCTCCCCCTCGGCCGTCATGAAGACGGACATCGGCCAGCCACCTTGCCCGGTCGCCGCCTGGACCGCCTCCATGTAGACGGCGTCGACGTCCGGCCGCTCCTCACGGTCCACCTTGATGTTCACGAAGTGCTCGTTCATGTAGGCGGCCGTCAGCTCGTCCTCGAAGGACTCATGGGCCATGACGTGGCACCAGTGGCAAGAGCTGTAGCCGACGCTCAGGAACACGGGCACACCGCGCCGGCGGGCTTCTTCGAACGCCTCGGGCTCCCAGGGCCGCCAGTCGACGGGGTTGTCCGCGTGCTGGAGGAGGTACGGGGACGTGGCCTGCGCAAGTCGGTTGGACATCCCCCCATCCTTGCGCACCCGCGTCCGCCCCGCTCAGATGCCACGGGCAGCGCGCGGGCGGGGCTCCGGGGCAGCGCCCACAAATGGCCACTGGGCTCGGTCTGTCAGACCCGACCGACCGAGAGAGGCCCCAACAGGACCACCTGGACGCCGCCCCGGGCCAAGGCGTCGGTTGCTCGCCTCCAGCGGACACCAACGTCTCCGCCCCCATGGAGGTCGCCGACGGGTCGCACCACCGCTTCGTGCCATCCGTCATGTCCGGGTTCCCGCAGGCACTCGACAGAGTTTGCGATGGGGCCCGTGTACCTCGGCTCACCCCAGATGCCGCGCCTTATCGCCCCGATGTGACCGATGCCGAGGAGCGCCCAGGCTCCGCAGTGGGTTCGTTCTGTCCGGTGGGCGACAAGGGGCACTGGCACTTCGGGACTCCTGTTCCTGGTAGCACCACGTCGAGCATGTGCCGGAGCGTCCGTACGCTGACGCCTGCCTGTACGGCGATCTCCTCGTGCGTCTCGCCGTCCGCCAAGCGCTTCCGGAGCTTGGCTTCATGACTCCCGATGTACTGCCGGACTTCCCGCGCCTCCCGCGCGCTGAGCCGTGCCATCCGTCACCGCCTCCGCTGAGTGGTCAAGACCGGCCGCCACAGCGAGCAACAGATCCGGAAGCGCCCGGATGATGGCGGCGGTCATTTCGTCGTCCGCTCGTTCGCCAACCGTCTTGCCGAGATTCGGAGTAGGGCCGAATCGGCGGGCCAGGATGCGCGTGAGGCCCTCATCCAGGAACGCTCGTTCCGTGGGGCCCCACTCGGGGACGGTCGTCACACCCGCTCCGCCGCAAGCTCCACCCAGACCGTCTTGCCAACGACCCGGTCCGTCACTCCCCAATCAGCGGCGAGTGCCTCGATGAGCCGCATCCCGTAGCCGCTCTCTCGGACCTCGGGCGACTGGATGTCCGGGAGTCGTTCACCCCGGGCGTCCGTGACCTCAAGGCGGAGAACATCATCAAGCATGGCCATGCACAGCTCGAAGTCACGTCCGGGCACGCGCCCGTGCCGCACTGCGTTGGACGCCAATTCCGCGATGACCAGCCCAGCCGTGTCCGACGCGTCAGACCCGAGAGGAATGCCCCAGTCGGCCAACTCGATCAGCGCGAGCTGCCGAGCGAGGCGGGCACCCCGTGCGGTCGCGGTGAATCGCTGAGCAAAGGCCGTACCGGCGGCAGTCATGGAACCGTCCCCTCACGTGGTCCGATGCCGAACACGCTAGGGAGACCACGCCCACACCCTCAAGGAACTTGCATCAACTTGCACATCAATTTGCTTGGTCTGTAAGGGTATTGACGGTGTCACCGCAGGTCCGTCAAGCTCATGCAAACCCAAGCAAGCACCTCGACCAGGGAGCCGGCCATGGCCGTAGAGTTCGTGGGAATCGACCCCAACACCGACCGGGACCACTGCCCCACCGTGTGGTCCGACGCGGAAGCCCAAGAGATCCTTTTGCAGGGGTGGAAGCCCACTCCCGAGACCCAGGCAGACTGTGAGGAAAGCAGCCCCGCGAACGGCTCCGTACCGGACAGCGAAGCCATCGTCAGGATTCCGGCCCGAATGATTCCGATGATCAGGGAGGCGTGTGATGCCGTCGAGCGTGCTCAGCTTCGCTGAGCTGCTCAGCCGGTCCGAACAATCCGCCGTCCACTTGGAGTTGCGTGATTCCTACGCGCCGACGGACAGGTTCGAGGCGTGGAAGCGTGGCGACCGGATCAGGTGGGACGACCGCGCATCCTGGTGGCACTCCTACGATCAACTGATCACGGACACCGTGGCACGGGGCGTGTCCATCCGTAGGGCTCGTGTGGTCTCCGAACCCGTGTCGGAGTACATCCGCTGGGAGCACTACGTCACCCACGCCAACGTCACGGCGGGTGAAGAGGTGCGGTGGTTGCCACGCCGCCGCGCTACGAGCATCGCCCTACCGGGGAATGACTTCTGGCTCTTCGACGGCACGTTGCTCCGGGTACACCACTTCTCGGGTGAGGGTGTGGTGGTCGAAGATGAGATCACGGATGATCCAACGACAGTGAAGCTGTGTTCCAGCGCCTTCGAGGCGGTCTGGGAGCAGGCGGTCCCGCACCACCTATACGAAGTCTGACGAAGGCCAACTCCTTGTCCCTGCAACCCTCTTCGAATGTCCAGACGGCCCGCGAGAATCTGGCGGGTCGTCTGCGCGAGATCCGCAAGGACGCGGGGATCACCGGGCGGGAGTTGGCCGTCCGGTGCGGTTGGTCGGAGTCGAAGTCCTCCCGGATCGAGCACGCCAAGACGCCACCCTCGGACGCGGACATCCGAGCGTGGTGCAGAGCGTGTGGCGGTGACGATCAAATCTCCGACTTGATCGCTGCGAACAGGCAGTCCGCCGACGCTCACGTCCAGTGGAAAACACTCCAGCGGAGCGGCCTCCGCCGCCTGCAAGAGTCCGCAGAGGACCTGTACCGGCAGACCCGCACCTTCCGGGTCTACGTGTCGGACGTGATACCTGGCTTTCTCCAGACATCCGGGTACGCCAACGCCCTGCTGTCATCCATCGCGGAATTCCGGGGCACCCCGGACGACGTGAGCGATGCCTTGGTGGCGCGGATGCGGCGCAACCAGGTGGTCAGCAACAGCGCCCACCAGTTCTCGTTCGTCATCGAGGAGTCGGTGTTGCGGTACCGGCTGTGCAGCACCGAAACCATGGCGGCACAGCTTGGCCACCTGCTCGGCGCTATGGACCTTCCGAACGTCGCCGTGGGAATCATCGGCTTCTCGGCGCAACGGACCCTGTGGCCCATGCCAACCTTCACGATCTTCGACGACACCAGGGTTCACGCCGACTCCTTGGATGCCGCCTCCACCCTCACGCAGCCCAGCCAAGTCGATCTTTACTCCCGCGCCTTCGAGCGACTGTCGCACCAGGCGACCCGGGGCGCCGCATCGCGTTCCCTCATCGCAAGTGCGCTTGAATTCTTGGACTGAGCGGCAGCACTGAGCCCGCCTGGGCTGTATTTCCGGACACACTTACACTACCTTTCGAGAGCTTGCGAACCCCTTAGCTTCGCCTTCTCGTGTGCCCGAAGCAGGGTTTACCCAGTACCCGAAGGGCTGACGACCCAAAAAACGGAGCCCCACTTAGCGCGCGCGTTTCGGGCTGGGGACGGGATCGCCGCGAGGAACGCATATGAACTTCCAGGCCGCCTCCACTCGGCGAGAGAACGGCGGGAACCGCGAGCGGTGACGAAGTGATGAAGTGACCCTGAATCCGGGTTACCTCTTATAGATGGCATTTTTCGTTCTATACATAGAACAGCAGCAAACCGTCATCCCGTCACTTCGTCACCACGTCGAGAGGCGGGGGCCCGTCCGCCGGCCCCGGAGACCTGGCCTTGCGCTTCGAACTCACTTCTCGGTGGTGGTGTCCTTCTTCGACAGCCATCCGAACTCAAGTCGTTCCAAGATCGGCGTGTGGTCCCCCTGTCGCGCGGCGGGCCTGATGGTGATGCCCTTCTTCCCAAGCGCACATTTCAGAAGCATCCGCTTGTCCGCCATATCCGCCGCTTCCCAGGCCTCACGCAGGGTGTCGATCTGCGTGAGGGGCGAGAGGTCTGCCTCTGCGCAGCTCGAATAGCCGACGCTGAGGTGCACGGGCACCCCGCGCTCACGTGCCTCCACGAAGGCCTCGGGCGACCACGGCCACCAGTCGACGGGGTTGTCGGCATGCTGGAGCAGGTAGGGAGAGGTCTCGTTCGCGAGGCGGTTCGGCATGGGACCATCCTGCCGCACGGCCCCCGATCACCGGCGCAGGAGCGGGGTCAGGTCGGTGGTCCAGGTGGTGCGGGTGCGGGTCCAGGTGGTCGGGCAGTCGGCGCGGGATGCGGTGGCGAGGGGTGTGTGGGTGGTGGGGGCGTGGCCGTAGACCGCGCAGCGGTGGGATTCCGCGCGGGCGGGGTCCGGGGCGTGCTCGTCGTCGGGGTCCGGGGTGGGGTCGGCCGCCGCCGCGAGGTCGTACGCGCGGGCGGCGGTGAGCAGGGTGCGGTCGCCCTCGGGGCCCCGCAGGAGCATGAACTGGGCGAAGCGGTCGGCGGCGTCCTCCTCGGCGCGGCCCCGGTCGCGGACGGGGAGGTCGAGGGCGTCGACGAGGGCGTGGCCCGCCTCGTGGTGGAGGGTTTCGCGGACGACATCGGAGAGGGGTTCGTCCGCCGGGCCGCCGTCGGCGTCCTCGAACAGTTTCCGGTCCTCCGTCAGGTCGTCGTAGCAGAGCTCGATCCGGCGGGTTTCCGGGTCGTAGCCGCTGCCCTCACCGGCGCAGGAGCGGGCGACGACCGTGATCCGGTGGGGGACGTCGAGGAGTGCGTTGAGGTCGGCCGTGGCCTGCTCCATGAGCTGCCGCCGCTTCAGGAAGGCGGCGCTGTCACGGTCGGCCGCGGCCGCTTCCTCGTAGCGGGGTACGAACCCCCGTTCCGCCGACGGCGGTTGGCATGCGGCCAGCGCCGGCAGCAGCGCTGTCGCGCACAGGGCCGCCGCCAGCGTCGCGGTCGCGGTCGCGCGTGACCGGCGTATCGTCATGTCACTGTCCCCACAGATGAGTTGATGCTTTTCGACCCGACTGTAGGAGGAAGTGAGCAGTTCCCTCTGAAGTAGCTCAGATTCCCTCGCGCTCGGCCGGGTCCCGCAGGACACTTGGGGCACGTTGCCGGAGCTCTCTGAGGGGGATGCCGATGCGGGACAGCCATCGCGGTGAGGCCGAGCGGCTGTTGGAGCGGGCCGTGAACGAGGCGGCGGGTGCGGGCATCGACCGGGCGACGCTGCTCGCGCGGGGCCGGGAGGCGCTGGACACGCTCGCGGCGAGTGCGGCGCCGGAGTACGAGACGTACGTACGGGCTCTGGACGAGGCCGCGGCCGGGGACCAGTCGCTCGGTGAGGCCTTCCGCCGCGGCAATACCTCGACGGCGGCGCTGGTGACGGCGGTGGCGGCGGCCACGGCGGTGGGCGCGGACCTGTCCTTGGGCGTCGCGGCCGGTACGGCGCTGACGGTGGGGGCCGTCGTGGGCATCGCGGGAGCGGTGGCGACGGTGGCGAAGGCGACGGCGCTGCACCTGCCGGCCGCGAACCGGCGGGCCGGCGAGCTGGGTCGGCCGGGCGGGCCGGAGCAGTTGAGGTTGCAGTGGCTGTCGGCTCTGGAGGTGCGCGGGATACGCCCGTTCCTGGAGCAGCAGCGCGCGGTGGCCGCGGCGGCGCGGGCGGCGCGGCCCGCCTCGCGCCCTGCGGCGCGGCCCGCTCAGCAGCTGCGCGGTACGGACCGCAGTGCGGAGGCGCGGCGGCGCAGTGCGCTGGAGCAGTCCTTCGGGCAGTTGCCGGCTCCGGCCGAGGTCTTCGCGGGGCGGCGCTCCGAGCTGACGCGGATCGCGCAGTGGGTGCAGGCGGCGCGGGCGAGTACGGAGACCCGGCCCGTGGTGGTGGTGCTGCACGGGGAGCCGGGGGTGGGTCGTACGGCGCTTGCGCTGCGGGCGGCGCACGGACTGCGGGACCAGTTCCGGGGTGCGTGCGTGGTGGACCTGCGGGGCGGTTCGGCCGGGGAGTCGTCCGGGGAGGCGCCACTGGCGACGCGCGAGGCGCTGCTGCACCTGATGAACCGGCTGGGCGCGCCCCGCGAGCAGTTGCTGTTCCGTGAGGGCGCGTCGGCGGAGCAGCAGGTGCGGCGCCTCGGGGAGCTGTACCACCAGCACCTGCGCGGGTTGCCGGTGACGGTGCTGCTGGACGATGCGGTGGACGCGGCGCAGGTGCGGACGCTGGTTCCGGAGCGTTCCGAGAGCCTGGTGCTGGTGACGGCGCGGGAGCCGTTGGAGCTGCCGGCCGATCTGGCGGCGTGGGTGTACCAGCTGCCGGTGGAGCGGTTGGCGCCGCAGGAGGCGGCGGAGCTGCTCCCGGCGCCGGCGGCGGGGGTGGCCGAGGAGGACGTGGCCGCGGTGGTGGAGCTGAGCGGCGGTCTCCCGCTGGCGCTGCGGATGCTGGCTCCGCTGGTGGGTGAGGGCCGGGCCCTGGCGGGCGGCGTCGCGGCGGTGGCGCATCCGGTGGAGGCGGCGCTGCGCGCGGCCGACGCGCGGCTGGCCGCGCCCGCCCGGGAGTTGCTGCGGCGGTTGCCGCTGGCCGGGCGGGCGTCGCTGGGCGGGGCGGCGGCGGCCGCGCTGGCCGACGTACCGGAGGCGGCGGCGCTGCGCACGCTGGAGGAGCTGTGGGAGGCGGGGCTGATCGAGCGGGTGCGCGGCCAGCGGTTCCGGATGCACGACGCGGTGCGTTCGTACGCGGCGACACGATCGACGGCTCGGCCGGTGGCGGACACGGGCGGGGTCGGGGTCGGGGTCGGGGCAGCGGACGGGGACGCGGACCGGGGTGCGGACGGGAACGGGGCCCCCGACGAGGAGGACCGGGCGCGGGCCGCGGCGGCGCACGAGCGGCTGATCCGCAACTACGCGCAGCTCGCGGACTCGGTGATCCGGATGGTCGACGGGAAGATGTCGACGCGGGCGAACCAGTTCGGGGGGCACGGTTTCACCTCACTGGACGCGGCGCTGCGCTGGCTGGACGACGAGTCGAGCTTCATCACGGCGGCGCTGCGGCATTCGGAGGGGGTGGACCAGCAGGCGGTGCTCGACCTGCTGGGGGCGCTGTGCGACTTCTGCCTGCTGCGCGGGGACCTGTACCGGCTGGGTGAGATCGATGAACTGACGCAGGCGGTGGCGGCGGGTCAGAACGGGCCGAAGGGCCAGCAGGGCCGGCTGATGCGCTCGGTGCAGTGGCGTACGGGTATCGCCGCGCGCCAGCTGGGCGAGCTGGACAAGGCCCGCACCACGCTGACCTCGGTGGTGGACCAGTACATGGAGGCCGATCAGGAGGCGGGGGCGGCGATGGCCCTGATCTCGCTCGGCATCACCTTGCACCACCAGGGCAATCTCCCGGAGGCGGCGATCCGTATCCGGGAGGCGCTGGTGCTTCAGGAGCCGCCGGAGCTGGCGGGCGACCGGGCGTGGGGTCTGCACGCGCTGGCGGCGGTGGAACGGGACCGGGCGCACCTGGCGGAGGCGGCGCGGCTGCTGGAGACCTCGCTGGCGCTGCACCGGGAGAACGAGAGCGTGCACGGGGAGGCGTGGGCGCATTTCCAGCTCGGCCAGGTGCACCTGCGGTTCGGGGACGTGGAGCGGGCGGAGGCCCAGCTGCGGCTGGCGCTGGACCTGTACGGGCGCACCCGTGACGACCGCGGTGAGGCCTGGGCGCTGACGCAGCTGGGCCGGGCCCGGCTGGTGGACGGGGATCCGGGCCCGGCGGCGGACGGGCTGCGGGAGGCGCTGGCCCGGCACCGGGAGGCGGAGGACGCGCGCGGCGAGGCGTGGACGCAGTACTACCTCGGGCAGGCACTGGAGGAGGGCGGCGGGCGCGACGAGGCGGTACGGGAGCTGGAGCGGGCCCGGACGATGTTCTCGCGGATGCGGGACGTGTACGGGCTGGCGTACGCCCGCCACCACTCGGGCCGGGTGACGCGGGACCAGCGGGCGGCGCAGACGGGGAACCTGCGGAACTCCGGTTTCGCCCGGCAGCTGCTGGTCGACGCGCGGGCGGACTTCCGGCGGATCGGGCTGGCGCACGGCGAGGCCTGGACGTGTCTGGAGCTGGCGGTGATCGACGCGGGCAACGGGCGGCTGTCGCAGGCGCTGGGGCTGTGCGAGGAGGCCGTGCGGCTGTTCATCTCGTACGGGGACCGGCGCGGGGAGGACTGGGCGCGGTTCCTGCGGTGCACGATGCTGCCGTACGCGGTGCCGGCGGCGCCCGAGGAGGCGCGGGCGGAGCTGGGACGGCTGGTCGAGGCCCCGCATCCGGCGCGGGACGGCCGGCTGGAGGACTGCCTGGAGACGTACGGGGTGATCCTGGGCCGCGGGGTGGATCCGGCGGAGGGCTGGCAGGCGTGGCGGCTCGGGCTGGTTCCGAACCTGCACGCGCGGGAGGTGATGGGGGTCCCGCGGTCCTGACGCGGCGGCCCGCGCGAGATCGTGGCGGCGCCCGTCCCGGGCCACGTCACGGGCCACGTCACGGGCGGCGCGGGGCGGCGCGGGGTGCCTCACGGACCGGGCCCCGGCGCGCACGGAAGCCGCCGCCCCGACCGGTTGTCGCGGCCGGGGCGGCGCGCTCACGCGCGAAGGTCCTGCGGGAGAGCCCTGGACGCGACCGTGCGGGCATACCGGGGCGGGTAGGGCGCAGGGCCCCGCCGCACCGGGGCGGTACGCGCCCGTCCGGTCCCGCGTGCCGTCCGGCCCTGCGGAGCCCGCGTGCCGCGTCCCTACGGGGCCCGCGTGCCGTCCGCGGCGGGGGCGGCCGGCTCCGGGGCCTCCTGGAAGTTCACCCGGCCCATGTGCCGGTTCATCGACTTCATCAGGGCCCACACGCCGATGGCGAGGGCCGCGAACACGATGAAGCCGAGGAGGCCGGGCGTCACCTTGTTCTTGTCGAAGGTGTCACCCGCCAGCGGAAGGAGCTGGGTCAGTGCTGCCTGCGTAGCGCTCATAGCCACGCATTCTCCCGGATGCCAGCGAAGAGGTCGGACTCGGGGAGGGAAGTGTCGACGAACGACTTCGCGAGCTCGTACTCCTCGGTGGGCCAGACCTCCCTCTGGATGTCCATCGGGACGCGGAACCAGCCGCCGTCCGGGTCGATCTGCGTGGCGTGCGCGATGAGCGCCTTGTCACGGATCTCGAAGAAGTCGGCGCAGGGCACGTGGGTGGTCAGGGTCCGCTCCTTGCGCTCGAACTCCTTCCACCGCTCCAGCCACTCCCCGTAGGGGGACTCCAGGCCGCGCGCGAGCAGCGCCTCGTGGAGGGCGATGGTGCGCGGCTTGTTGAAGCCCTGGTTGTAGTAGAGCTTCTGCGGCTGGTAGGCCGGGCCGTACTCGCTCTCCGGGTACTTCTCGGTGTCGGCCGCGCTCTCGAAGGCCAGCATGGAGATCTTGTGGGTCATGATGTGGTCGGGGTGCGGGTAGCCCCCGTTCTCGTCGTAGGTGGTGACGACCTGCGGCTTGAAGGCGCGGATCTTCTTCACCAGCTCACCGGCGGCCTCGTCGACGTCCGCGAGCGCGAAGCAGCCCTCGGGCAGCGGGGGCAGCGGGTCGCCCTCCGGGAGGCCGGAGTCGACGTATCCGAGCCATTCCTGCTCGACGCCGAGGATGTCTCGCGCCTCGTCCATCTCCCTGGCGCGGACCTCGTGGATGTTCTCCTCGATGTACTTGTCGCCCTGGAGCTTGGGGTTCAGGATCGAGCCGCGCTCGCCACCGGTGCAGGTGACGACCAGCACGGGGACCCCCTCGGACACGTACTTGGCCATGGTGGCCGCGCCCTTGCTCGACTCGTCGTCGGGGTGGGCGTGGACGGCCATCAGTCGAAGCTGCTCGGTCAAAACAGGATCCTCTGCGATTCGGCGCGACACTCAGCTCCTATAGTGACCGAACTGGGGGGCGGAAAATTCCAGGGGTGACCAAGCCGTCCCCGGCGAGAGGAACGATCATGAGCGCGGTGCGCGAGGGACTGCCCGAGGGCCGGTACGGCCGGTCGGCGGACGAGCGTACGGACCGGAAGCTCAAGATCATCGGATCGGTGCTGGGTGTCGGGCTGCTCAGCGTGGTCGGCTGGATCGGCTGGGACTACATCGCGGGACAGAGCGTGAGCGCCGAGGTGATCAAGTTCCAGGTGATTTCGGACACCGAGGTGAAGGTGCACCTGGAGGTCCGCAAGGAGGCCTCGGTCACCGGGGTCTGCTCCCTGAGCTCCCAGGACGAGGGGCACGGCGAGGTCGGCCGCGCCGACTTCACCTTCGCCCGGTCGGCGTCCCGCGTGGACGAGGTCGTCACCCTGAAGACCACCACCCGGGCCACGATGGTCGAGCTGGTCGGCTGCCGGCCGGCGGCTTCCGCCCGCTGAGGCGCGAAGAGGATTGAAGACGCACCCCACGAGGCAATGAGCCTGTGGGGTCCTCCCCCTTTTCTTCCCGAATTGTTAGGCTCGTGGTTTCGTCCGCCGCTGGCGGCCAGTAGTCCCCTGTACCGACGAGGAGCACCCGTGACCCAGACGAGCGAAAGCGTCACCTGGCTGACCCAGGCGGCGTACGACCAGCTGAAGGCGGAGCTGGACTACCTCTCTGGTCCTGCCCGCACGGAGATCGCCACGAAGATCGCAGCTGCCCGCGAGGAGGGTGACCTGCGCGAGAACGGCGGTTACCACGCGGCGAAGGAGGAGCAGGGCAAGCAGGAGCTGCGGGTCCGCCAGCTCACGCAGCTCCTGGAGAACGCCAAGGTCGGCACCGCGCCGGCGTCCGACGGCGTGGTGGCCCCCGGCACCCTCGTGAAGATCGCCTTCGACGGCGACGAGAACGACACGATGGAGTTCCTGCTCGCGTCGCGCGAGTACGCGTCCTCGGACTTCGAGACGTACTCCCCCCAGTCCCCGCTGGGCAGCGGTGTCATGGGCAAGGCGATCGGCGAGGACGCCGAGTACGAGCTGCCGAACGGCAAGAAGGCCTCGGTCAAGATCCTGGACGTCAAGCCCTTTACCGGCTGATCACCCTCGGTCACGACTTTTCCGCCCGACCTGCCCGACCTGCCCGACCCGCACGACCCGCACGCCCGATGCCCGGCCGGACTCCTCCGGCCGGGCATCCGCGTTTGTGCGGTGCGTGTCCTCCCTCAGCTGTCCGCGCCGCGGTACTTGCGGACCGCGAGGGTGCGGAAGACCAGCACGATCAGCACCGACCAGATCAGCGAGGCCCAGATGGGGTGGACCATCGGCCAGGCGTCGGACCGGGACACACCCGGGTTGCCGAAGAGTTCGCGGCAGGCCTGGACGGTGGCGCTGAAGGGGTTCCACTCGGCGATGGGCTGGAGCCAGCTCGCCATGTTCTCCGTGGGGACGAAGGCGTTGGAGATGAAGGTGACGGGGAACAGCCAGATCAGCCCGCCCGAGGTGGCCGCCTCCGGAGTGCGTACGGACAGGCCGATCAGCGCGCCGATCCAGGAGAAGGCGTAGCCGAGCAGGAGCAGCAGGGCGAAGCCCGCGAGGACCTCGCCGAGGCTGGTGTGGGTGCGCCAGCCGACCAGGAGGGCGACGATCGCGAGCACCACCATGGTCAGCGCGGTCTGCATCAGGTCCGCCAGGGTGCGGCCGGTGAGGACCGCGCCGCGGGCCATGGGGAGCGAGCGGAAGCGGTCGATCAGGCCCTTGTGCATGTCGTCGGCAATGCCCGCGCCGGCGCCCGCGGTGGCGAAGGTGACGGTCTGGGCGAAGATGCCCGCCATCAGGAACTCGCGGTAGGCGCTTGCGCTGGTCGAGCCGCCGATGATCATCGAGCCGCCGAAGACGTAGCTGAACAGCACCACGAACATGATCGGCTGGATCAGTCCGAAGATGACCATTTCGGGGATCCGGGTGAGGCGGATGACGTTCCGCCGGGCGATGACCAGGGAGTCGCTCAGGCCGCTCACTTCGCCGCCTCCTTCCGGGCCGTCCGGCGGCCCTTGGCCTCGGGGCCGGCCGCCCCTTCGGCGGTCTCCTGCTCCTGCCCCTCGGTCGCGTGACCGGTCAGGGAGATGAACACGTCGTCGAGGGTGGGGCGGCGCAGGCCGATGTCGTCGATCTCGATGCCCCGGCCGTCCAGTTCGCGGATGACCTCGGCGAGCAGCTTGGCGCCCCCCGACACGGGCACGGTCAGCTTGCGCGTGTGGTCCTCGACCGTGGTCTCGCCCTTGCCGAAGCCGGCGAGCACCTCGCGCGCGGTGGTGATGTGCTCCCTGTTGTGGACGACGACCTCCACGCGCTCGCCGCCGGTGTGGGCCTTGAGCTGGTCGGAGGTGCCGCGGGCGATGACCTTGCCGTGGTCGACCACGCAGATGTCGTGCGCGAGGTGGTCGGCCTCCTCCAGGTACTGGGTGGTGAGGAGCAGGGTGGTGCCGCCGGCGACCAGTTCCTGAATGATCCCCCACAGCTGTTGGCGGTTGCGGGGGTCGAGTCCGGTGGTCGGCTCGTCCATGAACATCACGGGCGGGCTGACGACCAGGGCGGCCGCGAGGTCGAGGCGCCTGCGCATACCGCCGGAGTAGGTCTTGGCCGTGCGGTCGGCGGCGTCGCCGAGGTTGAAGCGTTCGAGGAGTTCCTCGGCCCGGACCTTGGCCGCCTTGGCCTTCATCTGGTAGAGCTGGCCGACCATCTGGAGGTTCTCGCGGCCCGTCAGATATTCGTCGACGGCAGCGAACTGGCCGGACAGGCCGATGGAGCGGCGGACTTCGTTGGGGTGCTTGAGTACGTCGATGCCTGCGACGACGGCCCTGCCGCTGTCGGGCCGCAGGAGGGTGGTCAGGACGCGCACGGTCGTGGTCTTGCCCGCGCCGTTCGGGCCGAGCAGACCCAGGACGGTGCCTTCGGGGACATCGAGGTCCACGCCGTCCAGAGCCCGTACATCGCCGAAGGTCTTGACCAGACCTTCGGCGTAGATAGCGCCTGGCATATGGATTCTCCCAGTGAATCGGGCCAGTAGAATCAGGATATTCAGGGCATTTCTACGCAAATCCTATGGGCGGCGGGCAGGTCCTGCTCGGCCGAACGGGGGGTGTTCGCGGCCAGGGGGTTTCCCGGCTCCTAGCTCATCACCTTGTATCCCGCGCCGTGCAGGGAACGCGCGACTTCCGCGCAGTGCTCGGGGCCCTTCGTCTCCAGGTGCAGCTCCACCTCCACCTCCGTGAGCCCCAGCCGCGGATCCGTCCGCACATGGCTCACGTCCAACACATTCGCATCCACCACTGACAACACCGCCAGGAGCCCGGCCAGGGCGCCCGGCCGATCGGCCACGCGCAGTCGCAGGGACAGGTACCGGCCCGCCGCCGCCATGCCGTGGCGCAGGATCCGCTGGAGCAGCAGCGGGTCGATGTTCCCGCCGGACAGAACGGCCACCACCGGGCCGCCACCGTACAGTTCGGGCTCGCTGAGCAGGGCCGCGACCGTGCTGCACCCGGCCGGTTCGACCACCAGTTTGGCCCGCTCCAGGCACAGCAGCAGGGCGCTGGAGAGGGCGTCCTCGGAAACCGTACGCACGTCGTCGACGAGCTCGCCAATGATTTTGAAGGGGACGTCGCCGGGGCGGCCGACCTTGATGCCGTCGGCCATCGTGATCGGGTCGTCGATCGAGACGGGGTGCCCGGCCTTGAGCGAGGGCGGGTACGCGGCCGCGCCCGCCGCCTGCACGCCGATGATCCGCACGTCCGGTCGCAGCGCCTTCACGGCGACCGCGACACCGGCCGCGAGCCCGCCGCCGCCGATCCCGACGAGGATGGTCCGCACCTCCGGGCACTGTTCCAGGATCTCCAGGCCGACCGTGCCCTGGCCGGCGATGATGTCGCGGTGGTCGAAAGGGTGGATGAACACCGCGCCGGTGCGGTCCGCGTACTCCTGGGCGGCCGCGAGGGTCTCGTCGACGACCTGCCCGTGCATGCGCACCTCGGCGCCGTACTCCTGGGTCGCGGCCACCTTCGGCAGCGGGGCCCCGACTGGCATGAACACGGTGGAGCGGACCCCGAGGAGGGAGGAGGCCAGGGCCACGCCCTGCGCGTGGTTGCCCGCGCTGGCGGCGACGACGCCGGCGGCCCGCTGCTCGGGGCGCAGGCCGGAGATGCGTACGTAGGCGCCGCGGAGCTTGAAGGAGCCGGTGCGCTGGAGGTTCTCGCACTTGAGGTGGACCGGGGAGCCGGTGAGGGCGGAGAGGTGCCGGCTGCCCTCCATCGCGGTGACCCGGGAGACACCGGAGAGCATTTTCTGAGCCCCCCGGACGTCGTCGAGGATGACCTGCGGGACGGGCTGGGGCACGCGGTAGTTCATGCCGCCAGTCTCGCAGCCCCGCCGGGGCCCGGCTCGGGGCGGCGGGAGGGGCGCAGCGAACAGGGCGCGGGGCCCCGGGCGAGCGGCGCGAGGGGCGAGATCTCGCCATCCGGGACGGCCGTGCGGCGGGTCCTCGAACCGGCGGTATCAGTTCTCGTACGAGGCGTACGGGCCGCCGCACGGCCGCGTACTCTGTCCCCCAACCTTGTCGGACCCACGCGAAGAGAGCCCACGGCCATGCCCTCCATCCCGGCCAATTCCGATCTGCCCGCGGCGCCCGAAGCGCCCGCCGGAGCCGGTCTCCTCGACGCGCTCCAGCACCAGGTGGCGGTCTTCGCCCGCCGTGCCGAGCAGACCCGTCTGGGCGGTGTGGGCCAGGCCCGCAACTCGATGGACCGCGCCGCCTACCTGCTGCTGAACCGGCTCGACCTGGAAGGTCCGATGGGCGTCAAGGCCCTCGCCGGCGGCATGGGAATCGACTCCTCCACCGTGACCCGGCAGGTCGCGCCGCTGGTCGACAGCGGTCTGGTCAAGCGGGCCTCGCACCCCGAGGACGGCCGCGCCGTGGTGCTCGCGCTGTCCCCGCGTGGACTGGCCCGGCTGGAGGAGGTCCGCTCCTCGCGGCGCGAGTTGATGGCCCGGGTGACCGACGGCTGGAGCGAGGGCGAGCGCGAATCCTTCACGGGACTGCTCACGCGCTTCAACCTGTCGCTGTCGGAGCTCATGGCGGCCGTGGCCGAAGCCGGTCCCGCCTCCTGAGCGGAGTCCGTCCGTCCTCTTGACCTGGGCCGCCCCGCTGCCCGCACTATGTGGACTATGCGGGTGGTTGATCAACAGGCGGGCTCCTACGCGGAGTTCGAAGCCTTCGTCGCGGGCGCGGCAGGGCGGCTCCTGCATGTCGCGGTGCTGCTCACCGGTGAACCGGAACCGGCCCGCCGACTGCTGGCCGGCGCGCTGGCCCGTACGTACGCGAACTGGCGGCGCCTGCGCGCGGACGACCCGTACGACTACACCCGCCAGGAGCTGTGCGCCGCCTTCGCCCGGACCGGCTGGCGCCACCACGGGGGCACCGGTGTGCTGGCGCGGCTGAACCCGCCGGAGCGGCTCGTACTGGTCCTGCGGCTCTACGAAGGGGTCGCGGAGGAGGTCACGGCGGCGCAGCTGGGCATGCCGGTCGAGCGGGTACGGGTGCTGTGCAACCGCGCCGTGGCGGCGCTGCGATCCCGGGAGGCGGCGTGAGCGGGATTCCGGACCGGAAGGAAGCCCAGATCAGGCACCTGCTGGAGGGCCCGTATCCGGTGGTGCCGGCGGGGCTGGCGGCGGGGGCGGCGGCCCGGGGCGACCGGCTCCTGCGCCGGCGGCGGGCGCTGCGGAGGTTCGGCTGGGCGGTGCTCTTCGCTGCCGCTGTGGCGTTCGTGGTCTGGGCCTCGCTGACGCGCCCCTGGGCAGCACCGCCGAGCGGCATCTCCCCACCCCTGCAGGGCTGGTAGCCCCTGCCCGGGCAACATCAGCCTCGCTGGCGTTTGTGGCGCGGGGCGGGGGGGGGGGGGGGGGGGGGCCGCGCCCCCCCCCCCCCCGGGGGGGGGGGGGGGGCCCGCCCGCGGGGGGGGGGGGGGCCCGCGGGGGGGGGGGGGGGGGGGGCGCCCCCCC
>NZ_JBIWCL010000003.1:0-452906 GCF_044761485.1 Streptomyces sp. NPDC097617 | reverse complement strand
ACCGCGGCGGGCCATCCCCCCCCCCGTGCTGGGGGGGTCCCCGCGGCCCGGGCCACACCCCCGGGGGGGGGTTTTGGGGCGGGGCCCCGGGGCGGGCCCGGCCCCCGCCCCAAAAACGCCGGCGAGGCTTGCTTCGCTAGCCCAGTGCCTGGGTCAGGTCCGCGACGAGGTCGTCGGCGTTCTCGATGCCGACCGACAGGCGGATCAGGTCCGCCGGGACCTCCAGTGCCGAGCCGGCCACCGACGCGTGCGTCATGCGGCCCGGGTGCTCGATCAGGGACTCGACGCCGCCCAGGGACTCGGCCAGGGTGAAGATCTTGGTGCGGCCGCAGACCGCGACCGCCTCCTCCTCGCCGCCGGCGACCTGGAAGGAGATCATGCCGCCGAAGTTGCGCATCTGCTTGGCGGCGACCTCGTGACCCGGGTGCTCGGGCAGGCCCGGGTAGAGGACGTTGGTGACCTTCGGGTGGCGCTTGAGCAGCTCGACGATCTTGCCCGCGTTCTCCGCGTGCCGGTCCATGCGCACGGCCAGGGTCTTGATGCCGCGCAGCACGATCCAGGAGTCGAACGGTCCGGCGACCGCGCCCATCGCGTTCTGGTGGTAGGCGAGCTCCTCGCCCAGCGCCGCGTCCGCGGCGATCAGCGCGCCGCCGACCACGTCGGAGTGCCCGCCCATGTACTTGGTCAGCGAGTGGACGACCACGTCCGCGCCCAGCGCCAGGGGCTGCTGGAGGTAGGGCGAGGCGAAGGTGTTGTCCACGACCAGCTTGGCGCCTGCCGAACGCGCGATGCCGGCGACGACGGCGATGTCGGTGATGCCGAGCAGCGGGTTGGAGGGCGTCTCGACCCAGATGACCTTCGTCTTCGGGGTGAGGGCGGCCCGTACCGACTCGGGGTCGGAGGTGTCGGCCACCGACCACTCCACGCCCCAGCGGGAGACGACCTTCGCGAAGAGGCGGAAGGTGCCGCCGTACGCGTCGTTCGGGATGACCACGTGGTCGCCCGGGGCGAGCAGCGTACGCAGCAGGCAGTCCTCGGCGGCCAGGCCGGACGCGAAGGCGAGACCGCGACGGCCGCCCTCCAGGGCCGCGAGGTTCTCCTCGAGCGCGGTCCGGGTCGGGTTCGCGCTGCGGCTGTACTCGTAGCCGCCGCGGAGTCCTCCGACGCCGTCCTGCTTGTAGGTGGAAACCTGGTAGATCGGGGGGACGACCGCGCCGGTCTGCGGGTCCGCCGTATTGCCCGCGTGGATCGCGCGGGTCTCGAAGCTCTGGTGCTCGTGGCTGTCGTCGCTCATGGTCCGATGCTATGCCCGCCCGGGTCCCGTACCCCTATTGGCCCGGTCCCCCCTCGGTCTGGTTCGCTGGAGGCATGGAGATTCTCTGGTTCGTGTTCGCGGTGCTCATGCTCGTGCTCATCCTCGGTCCGTACATCCGGCGTCGGCGCGGCGGCATCCGCCTGGTCGCGCCGGGCAGCCCTGACGCGGCCGACCCGGAGAACTACGGATTCGACCGGCAGGAAGAGCTCGACATCCGCGTCCCCGGGGCCGACCAGGACCTGATGGACGCCCTCGACAACGTGCAGCGCACCGGGCAGTGGCAGGCGGCCTCCCAGCTGCTCGCCGGGACCCCGCGGGAGGGCGAGCGGCGCTGGCAGCGCGTCCAGGCCTTCGGCGGTGCGGCGGCCCTGGAACTGGCGGCGCAGCCCGGTGCGGGCGCGCAGTGGCTGAAGGCGTGGCGGCTGGAGGCGGAGAAGGACCCGGGCGGCGCGCAGGTCCACGCGGAGCTGCTGGTGCAGCAGGCGTGGCGGCACTCGGGCGGGGTCGGCTCCGACGACCACCGGATCATCCTGGAGGAGGCGCGGGAGGCGTGCCGCAGGGCCGCGCTGCTGGCGCCGGGGGACCCGGTCCCCTACATCACGGAACTGGCGATCGCGCGCGGACTGGCGTACCCGGAGCCGGAGTTCGACCAACTGTGGGCGAAGGTCATCGACCGGGCCCCGGAGCACATGGGCGCCCATCTCGCGGCGCTGCACTACTGGGGCGCGCAGTGGCACGGCTCGCGGGAGAAGGCCGACGCCTTCGCGCACGCGGCCGCGGCGCGCGCCCCGCAGGGTTCGCTGCTGGCGGCCCTGCCGATGTTCGCGCTGCGCGAGAACCAGCCGGACATCGTGCTGAGCCCGAGCTTCTACCGGAGCGCGGTCGTCACGCGGGCCGTGGAGGGCGCGCTGTACGCGGTGCACACGGCGCGGCAGGACGACCCGATGGTGGCGCACGTACGGCACCTGCTGCTGATGTTCCTGGTCTGTATGGAGCGGTGGGCGGAGGCGATGGAGCAGGTGCGGCACGTGGACGGGTACGTGGGCGCGCTGCCGTGGTCGGAGTCGGATGACCCGGCCGCGGTGTACGCGGTGTACCGGGCGATGGCGGTGGCCGGGTACGAGGCGAACGGCGGGTCGCCGGCGACGCTCCCGGGCTGACGGAACAGCCGGCCGGGGCGGTGTGCCCGCCTGGGCAGGGGACCGCCCACCCCGGCCGGCGGTGCGAATCCACGACGAATAAGGTTGCTGTAAGTAATCACAGGCCGCATGATGCGGCGGTGGCCGCGGCGCTCTGCCCTGCCACCCATTCCTTTTCGTTCCCGTGGGGGGATCTGTCCATATGGGCGCATCACTGCGCGCCTTGCGCGCTCTCGTCCTGCTCGCAGGCTTCTATCTGCTCGGCGTGTTCCTGCTGGCCGCGCTGGGCGGCATCGACTACGCCGTCGTCACCACGCTGCACGGCCCCATCGTGGCCAAGCTGATCCTCGCCTCCCTGGTCCTCACCGTCCCGATCGTGCGCGGCATGTTCATGCTGCGCACCCCCAAGGGCGAGCCCCTGGCCGGTGTCACCGTCGGCGAGGCGCAGGAGCCCGAGCTGTGGGCGGCCGTGCGCGATGTCGCGCAGCAGGTCGGCACCCGGGCGCCCGACGAGATCGTGCTGATCGACGAGGTGAACGCGGCCGTCGCCGAGGACGCGAAGCTGCTGGGCCTGCGCCCGGGCACCCGCCGCCTCTACCTCGGCCTGCCGCTGATGACGGGCCTGGACGAGATGCAGCTGCGCGCCGTGCTCGCCCACGAGATGGGTCACTACGCCAACTTCGACACCCGTCTCACCCCGCTGATCGCCCGCGGCCGCGCCCAGCTGATCCGCACCATCGGGTACTTCCACGACCGCGCCGACAAGAAGGTCGCCAGGGAGCGCGCGAAGCAGGAGCGCAAGGACGAGAAGCGCATCGCCAAGGGCAAGAAGGCCAAGGGCGTCGACACCGCGGGCGAGGGGGCGATGTACCGCGCCATGGCCAAGGTCTACATCGCCTACGGCAACTTCTACATGCGCGCCACCCGCTCCACCTCCCGTCGCCAGGAGCTCGCGGCCGACCTCGCTTCGGTACGGGTCGCCGGCCGTGACTCGGCCGCCTCCGCGCTGCGCGAGCTGAACGCCCTCGACTCGGCGCACGACTTCTACATGGGCTCGTACGCCACGCTCGGCGTCGGCGCCGGTCTGCTGCCCCGCCCCGGCGAGGTCTTCGGCGGTCTGCGCCGGCTCCTGGACGCGCGCTCGGACGAACTGGAGGAGCTGCGCCGGGAACTGTCCACGGAGCCCACCTCCCCCTACGACTCCCACCCCGCGCTCGCCGAGCGCGTGGCCCGTATCGAGGCGCTGCCCGACGACGGCCGCGCCGGGCAGGCCGCCCGTCCGTCCCTGGAACTGCTGGCCGACGCCGGTGCGGCGCTGGCCGCGCTGGAGCAGGCGGTCCTGACCCCGGAGGCGCTCGCGCTCAAGCGGGTCGACTGGGAGGACCTGGTCCACGAGTCGATGACCGTGTACGTCGGCCAGGGCGCGGAGGACATCCGCGAGGCCTTCGCCGCCGAGGGCGCGGGCCCCGGACTCGACGCCGTGCTCGACGCGTTCGACGCCGACCCGGCGGTGCGCTGGCGCATCGCCGACCGCTTCCCGAAGTCCGAGGAGGCGCAGGCCGCCACCGGCCGCACGGCCCGCGAGTTCGCCCGCCCCGTGGTCCGGCGCGCCCTGAACCAGCTGGTCACCGTCGAGCTGACGGCGCGCGGCGCCGCCCGCTGGCAGCTGTCCTGGTCCGACTCTGCCTCGCTGCGCCACCCGGCCGACGACTTCGAGGAGCGCCTGGGCCAGGCCCTGGACGCGGCCGTCGCCGACCTGCCCGACACCGAATCCCTGCGAAAGCTGGTGCTTGCCCCGTGATCGGCCTCTACATCCTGGGCGCCGTACTGCTGTTCGGCGCGTTCAAGTTCCTGCGCGGCGTCTACTACATCCGCAAGACGAAGGCCCTCGAGGCCGAGATCGGCACCCTGAACGCCAGTACCGATGCGGTGAAGGCCGAGCGGAAGGCCGAGAAGGCGGCCGCGGTGGTCGCGCTTGGCTTCGTGGCCGAGGCCGACCTCGACACCGAGAACCCGGCTCCGGTGCCGCCGGAGCGGACCGCCGTCCTGGACGCGGTCCGGTCGGGCGACTGGGAGGCGGGAGCCGCCTATGTCGAGGCGGCCGGGAAGGACTGGCAGGAGCGCATGGAGCGGGTCCGCCCGCTGGCCGAGGCGGCCGCCGAGGACGACGCGTGGCTGCTGGCCTGGCGTGCGGCGCGGCCCTCGGACCCGACGGCCGCGCTGGTGGACGCCGACACCGCGATCATGGTGGCGTGGAACGTACGCGGCAGCCAGTCGGGCAGCCGCACCACGCAGGAGCAGTTCCGGCTCTTCCGTGATCTGCTGGTCAAGGCGCAGGAGACCGCCCACGAGGCCCAGCGCCTCGCCGACCCGTCGGACCCGACCCCGTACATCGTGGAGCAGCCGATCGCACAGGGTCTGGGCTACTCGCACGAGCGCTACCGGGAGCTGTGGGCGCAGGTCGTCGAGCGCGACCCGAAGGTGCTGTGGTCGCACATCAGCGGTCTGCAGTACTGGTGCCGCAAGTGGCGCGGTTCGCACGAGCTGGCGCTCGCCTTCGCGCGGGAGTCGGCGGCCGCCGGCGCGCCCGGCGACCTGCTGTCGCTGCTGCCGCTGATCGCGTACTTCGAGCAGGAGACGGACGAGGACGACCTGACGGCCGAGTCCTTCTTCAAGGAGCCGGAGATCGTCGCCGCGGTGGACGCGGCGCTGCTGGACCTGGCGGCGGCGGGCGACGACCACCCCGGGACGGCGCGCATCCGGCACATGCTGGCGTACCTGCTGTTCTGGCAGGACCGGGACGAGCAGGCGGTCGAGCAGTTCCGCCACATCGACGGGTACATCGGCTGTGTGCCGTGGTCCTACGCGGGCTCGCCGAAGAGCCGGTACCTGTACGCCCGGGACTGGGCGGTGGGCGTGAGCACGCCGGGTCTCTGATCCGTGCGGCCGCGGAGGGCGGGTCGGGGAATCCCGGCCCGCCCTCCGCACGTTGTCACTGCCACAAGGAGGGAATCCATGTTCTCGTACCGCCGTACGCCCGAGCTCCCCACCCGCGAGGAGGCCCTGACGGGCCGCGCGGAGCCGCTGTTCGCCGTTCCCGACCGGCACACCGTGCTGGGCAACCCGCTGTCCGGCCCCTACCCCGCGCACCTGGAAGTGGCCGACTTCGGCCTGGGCTGTTTCTGGGGCGCCGAGCGCAAGTTCTGGCAGACCCCCGGAGTGTGGACCACCCTGGCCGGCTACCAGGGCGGCTTCACGGAGAATCCGACCTATGAGGAGGTGTGCTCGGGGCTGACCGGCCACACCGAGGTCGTTCGCGTCGTCTTCGACCCCTCGCAGGTCTCCTACGCGGCGCTGCTGAGGCTGTTCTGGGAGTCCCACGACCCCACCCAGGGCTTCCGCCAGGGCAACGACGCGGGCACCCAGTACCGCTCGGCGATCTACACCCACTCCCCGGCCCAGCAGGCGACGGCGGAAGCCTCCCGCACCGCCTACCAGCAGGTCCTGACCTCCTCGGGCTTCAGCCCGATCACCACGGCCGTGCTCCCGGCCGAGGAGCGCCCCTTCTGGCCGGCCGAGGCGCACCACCAGCAGTACCTGGACAAGAACCCGGGCGGCTACTGCGGCATCGGCGGCACGGGCGTCTCCTGCCCGATCGGCGTGGCCGCGGCCGAGTGACCCGGCGGCCCGCCCCGCTCAGGTGGCCGTGAGGTACGGGCGGGCCCCGTTGATCTGATCGGCGCGGATCAGCTCGATCTCCGCGCCCAGCCCATGCTCGGCGCAGTCCCTGGTCACCTTCCACGCGGCCCCCGGCTCCCCGTCGGCGGACGCGCTGCGTCTGCTGGCGGCGTGGTCGGCGCCGTCGGAGGTGCCGGGGGTGCGCAATCCCGCCTGGAGGCTGAGCTGGTAGTACGCGGCGGGGCGGGCGAGGCGGTAGCCGAGGCGCTCGTTCACCGTCCGCATCGGGGTGTTCTCGTCGGCCACCGTGGTGGCGATCAGGCGCAGGTCGGGGTACCGGTTCCGGGCCAGGTCCAGCATGTGCAGTTTGACCGCGCGTCCCAGGCCGTGGCCCCGGTGGGCGGGGGCGACCACGGTGTCGTACTGGAGGGCGCGCGGGCCGGTCGGGTCGGGCAGGACCAGCTCCGTGTACGCGGCCACCTCGCCCGCGCCGGTGACGGCCGCGACGGTGGTGATCTCGCCGCCGCGGTCCAGGATCAGCTGGTGCGCGGCGTGCAGGCGCTGCGGCGTCCAGGTCTCGGTCTTCTCGTCGATGTCGCCCATGGGCGCGTCCCCCATCGCCCCGTGGGCCGTGGCCAGCGGCCCGGCCCACTCGTCCGGCACCAGGCCGTGCCAGGCACGCAGTTCGTACCCCGGAGCCACGGGCCCCGGCGACCCCGCCCCGGCGCCGTCGCCGTGCGCGGCCGCGGCCTGCGGCTGCCGCCGCACGTCCTGCTCGTACCAGGCCATGGGCAGGACGTTCTCGAACCCGAGCGACCGCGCGAAGCACTCCCCCGGCCCGTCCGCGTCCACGAGTGTCAGGACGCAGGTGCGGCCCTGCGCGAGCAGCTCCGCCCGGACCTGCGCCCACAGGGCCCGGCCCAGGCCGCGGCGCCGGGCGTCCGGGCGTACGGCGAGCACGTCGAGGTAGGCGGTGTGCGCGTTGGCCTCGTCCGTGAACAGCAGCAGCCCGGCCACGCCCGCTCCCCCGTCCGCGGCCCAGAGCGCGGCCCGACCGCGCGCCGGCGGCGCGGTCAGCCGTCCGGCCACCTCCGTCCGGGCGGGCGGCGGCACCTGCGGCAGGTCGACGGCCTGGGCGGCGGCGAGCACCTCGGTCCAGGCGTCGATCTCGGCATCGGTCGGAGGCAGCGACAGCGCGCGAATGGTCATACCGGGGACCCTAGGTGATCACGTACGGGCGGACTCAGCGGTTTTCGAGGCGGTTTTCGGGGCGGTTTCCGAGGCCGCTTCCACGACGGCATGTACGACGAACGGCGGGGACCCCGTGAGGGATCCCCGCCGTTCGCCGTTCGTGCGCGGCCAGGAGGTCAGGCGGCCGAGCCGGCCTTCCAGTCCGCCCAGCTCATGTTCCAGCCGTTGAGGCCGTTGTCGGGCTTGATGGTCTTGTCCGGAGAGTTGATCACCTTGACCACGTCGCCGATGAGCGAGTTGTCGAAGAACCACGCGGCGGGCTGGTTCGGGTCGCCCGCGCCCTGGGCGTCGTTCAGGCCGACACAGCCGTGGCTGGTGTTGGCGCTGCCGAAGACCGAGTCCGCACCCCAGTAGTTGCCGTGGATGAAGGTGCCGGACTGGGACAGGCGCATGGCGTGCGGGACATCCTTGATGTCGTACTCGCCCTTGCCCTCGCTGTTCTTGAAGCCCACGGTCGAGCCGTCCATCCGGGTCTCCTTGAACTTCTCGGAGATCACCATCTCGCCGTTGTAGGTCGGGTTCTCCGGGGAGCCGGCCGAGATCGGGATGGTCTTGATGACCGCGCCGTCACGCGTGACCGTCATCTTCTTGGTCTTCGCGTCGACCGTGGAGACCTGGCTGCGGCCGACCTTGAAGGTGACGGTCTTGTTCTGGACGCCCTGGACGCCGGGAGCGCCCTGGACGCCCTCCAGCGCCAGCTTCATCGTGACGGTGGAGTTCGCCTTCCAGTACTCCTCCGGGCGGAAGTCCAGGCGCTGTGCGCTGAACCAGTGGCCGACGACTTCCTGGCCGCTGCTGGAGGTGACCGTGATCCCCGCCTGGACGGCCTTCTGGTCCTTGATCGCCTTGTTGAAGGTGATCGAGACCGGCATGCCCACGCCGACCGTCTGGCCCTCGTCCGGTATGAACGAGCCGACGAAGCTGTTCTCCGGGGAGACGGTGGTGAAGGAGGCGTTCTCGTGCGCCTCCTTGCCGTCCGCGTCCTTGGCGGTCGCCGCCAGGGCGTACTTCATGGAGCGCTTCAGCGCGGCGTCGGGCTTCCAGCTCTTGCCGTCGGCGGCGATCTTGCCGGGTACGGCCGTGCCCTCGCTGGTCTTGAGCTCGACCAGGGTCAGCGTGCCGTCGGCCACGGCGACGTTGGCCGCGTCGTTGAGGCCGACGTTGGTGGCGCCGTCCTTCGGCGCGATGGTTATTTTGGCCTTGGAAGCGTCCTTGGCCGCCGCCGCGTCGACGTCCGCCTGGGCACTGGCGGAATCGCCCTTGCCCTTCGGCTTGTCGTCGTCGCCGCCACCGCACGCCGAGAGCACCAGTACCCCACCGAGAACGGCGGATATGGCCACCAGGGACCTTCTCCGCCGCTTACTGTCCGTCCTCACACGCCACTCCATCGTTGCCGGATACCCCGGACGCTGCCGTCCCGGGATTGGCCCGGCAGGGGGACGAACCCCCTGCCTGGTCCTGACAACGCGTTAACGGCGCCGGCCGGTTCCACATTCCATTCGGATGTGGGCCACCACACGGTCAGGCGTTGTCGGTTTCTTCGTCGAAGTCCCCATCTTCCTCGTCCATGTCCCACTCCATCGACTCGGGGTCGTATTCGACGGGCTCGCTGCTCCAGGAGGCCTGCGCGAGCTCCACCCCGGGGATATCCGCGACCAGGTCAGTGGGGTCGATGAGGTAGGCGAGGGCTTCCGACTCATCCTCCCGGACCGCGGACTCGGCGTGGCCGCGCTCCTCGTCCGGCATGAACTCGTCGGCCTTGATGTGGGCCAGCGCGGCTCCGGTGAGTGCCTGGACGTCCGGCACCTCCAGTACCAAATCAACCCGAAGCCGTACGTATCGTGATGTCTCAGAAGAGTTCATACGACGGAGAGTAAGCCCGGGGAAGCCCCGGCTTTCCCACGACCCGCCCCTTTCCGTAGCATCACCGCACACGGCCAATTCGCTGCTGCCACAAGGGGGATCGCACCGTGTCCGCACGCCGACCGCTGCTCACCGCTCTCGGAGCGACCACCCTCCTCGGCGCCCTGTGGTTCGTCCCCTCGGCGGGCGCCACTTCCCCGGGTGCCGAAGAGACCCGTTCCACCGCGCCCACCGGCGCGAACACCCCGGGAACGACCGCCGACGCCTCCGATTCCACCGATTCCGCCGACGTCCGCGGGACGGTCACCGGGACGTCCGCCCGGCCCGCCGCGCAGCCCCAGTCGCTGCTCGCCGACACCGGGTCCATCGACACCACCCCCTACCTGCTGGGCGGCACCCTCTTCCTCGGGGTCGGGGCCGCCGCCGTGGCCTTCTCCGTCCGCCGCTCGCACTCCCCGTAGTCCCGCACGTACGGAGGGCCGCCCCGGGCTCGGATCCCGGGGCGGCCCTCCGTACGGCGTGCGCGGCCCGCCGTCAGGCGAGCGGACCCGTCACCGGCTCCACCGCGGCGACGAGGCCGCCGCTGCGGACGAACGCGTCGGCCGCGGCCAGGTCGGGGGCGAGGAAACGATCCGGCCCGGGACCCTGCACGCCGGCCGCACGGGCGGCCGCGATCGCGGCCTGGCTGGCCGGGGCCGGCGTCAGCCCGTGGCGCAGCTCGATGGCGCGGGTGGCCGCGTACATCTCGATCGCGATGATCCGCGTCAGGTTGTCGACGGCGGTACGGAGCTTGCGCGCGGCCGACCAGCCCATCGAGACGTGGTCCTCCTGCATGGCGGAGGAGGGGATCGAGTCGGCCGAGGCGGGCACCGCGAGCCGCTTCATCTCGCTGACCAGGGCGGCCTGCGTGTACTGGGCGATCATCAGACCGGAGTCCACGCCGGCGTCGTCCGCGAGGAAGGGCGGCAGGCCGTGCGAGCGGTTCTTGTCGAGCAGCCGGTCGGTGCGGCGCTCGGCGATGGAGCCGAGGTCGGCGGCCGCGATGGCGAGGAAGTCCAGCACGTAGGCGACCGGGGCCCCGTGGAAGTTGCCGTTGGACTCCACGCGCCCGTCGGGCAGCACCACCGGATTGTCGACGGCGGCGGCCAGCTCGCGGGAGGCGACCAGGGCGGCGTGCGCCATGGTGTCGCGGCCGGCGCCGGCGACCTGCGGGGCGCAGCGCACGGAGTACGCGTCCTGCACGCGCGGGGCGGTCTCCTCCTGGTAGTGGCGGACGAGCCCGGAGCCCTCCAGGACGGCGGCCATGTTCGCGGCGGAGGCACCCTGACCGGGGTGCGGGCGGATGGCGTGCAGCTCGGGCTGGAGCACCTTCTCCGTACCGAGCAGCGCCTCCAGGGTCAGCGCGGCGGTGATGTCGGCGGAGGTGTAGAGCCTGCCGAGGTCGGCGAGGGCCATCACCAGCATGCCGAGCATGCCGTCGGTGCCGTTGAGGAGGGCCAGGCCCTCCTTCTCCCGGAGCACGACGGGCTCGATGCCGGCCTCGGCGAGCAGCTCGCCGGCGGGGCGGACGGTGCCGTCCGGGCCCTCGGCGTCGCCCTCACCCATGAGCGCGAGCGCGCAGTGGGACAGCGGCGCGAGGTCGCCGGAGCAGCCGAGGGAGCCGTACTCGTGGACGACGGGGGTGATCCCGGCGTTGAGCACGTCAGCCATGGTCTGCGCGACGGAGGGGCGCACGCCGGTGTGCCCGGAGGCGACGGTCTTCAGGCGCAGGAACATCAGCGCGCGGACGACCTCGCGCTCGACGCGCGGGCCCATGCCGGCGGCGTGCGAGCGGACGATGTTGCGCTGGAGCTGGGCACGCAGCTCGGGGCTGATGTGCCGGGAGGCGAGGGCGCCGAACCCGGTGGACACCCCGTAGACGGGCTCGGGCTTGGCGGCGAGGGCGTCGACGATCTCGCGGGCCCGGGCGAGAGCTTCGAGTGCCTCGGCGGAGAGCTCGATGCGTGCGTTGCCGCGGGCTACGGCGATGACGTCCTCGGCGGTGGTCCCGGACGTCCCCACCACGACAGTGTGCATATCCATATTCAGCACCCTACGGATTGAATCGCTTCATGTCACTAGCTTGCACTGTCACGATCGCGGCGCGGGTGGGCCCCTTACGGTCCGACGCCCCGGGCGGCCGGTCACGGCCGGCCCCGGAAACGGCGCCGCTCCCCGGGAGCCTCCTGCGCGGCGGCGTCCGCGAGCCGGACCACCGCGGTGTCCCGGCCCGCCACCACCGGCTTCGGCGAACGCGCCGCCTTGGCCTTGTACTGGGCGGCGTCCGCGAGCCGGAACAGCCGCCGGGAGGACTTCACGAGCCCGATCGGGTCCCCGGTGGAGGCCACCCCGCAGGCCACCCCCTCGCCCAGCTCCAGCTCGCCGGCCCGGTTGCACACCTCCTCGGTGACGCGCACGATCTCGTCCGCCGTGGGGCCGACCCCGACCAGGCAGAACTCGTCGCCGCCGAGGCGGGCCACCAGCGACCCGGGCAGCATGGCCCCGCACAGGCTCAGTACCGACCCGAAGCGCTCCAGCAGCCGGTCGCCCATGGCGTGGCCGAGGGTGTCGTTGACCTTCTTCAGGCCGTTCAGGTCGCAGACGACCAGGCTGACGACCACCCCGGTCCGCCGGTGCTCCTCCAGGGCCTCGTCGAGCCGCATGTCGACGGCCCGCCGGTTCGCGAGCCCGGTCAGCGGGTCGGTGAAGGCGAGCCGCCGGGCCTCCTCCAGCCGCTCGTTCTGCGCGAGACCGGCCGCGACCACGGCGGCGAGCACGGTGGCGAACTCGGCGTCGTCCTCGTCGAAGTCGGGCAGCCCCTCGTCCCGGGCGACGTACAGCTCGCCCCAGGCCCGCCCGCTGAGCACCACGGGCGCCACCACGCAGGTCCCGCGGCCGCGGCGGCGCAGGGCCGCCCCGCGGCGTCCCGGCCGGTCGCCGACGGCGCTGTCGACCCAGGCGTGCGGGCCGCCGCCGCCCACCCAGCGCTCGTGCAGGAACTCGGTGATCTCGGGGAAGTCGTGCACGGGGTACGACTCGTCCTCGGGGAACTCCTCCTCGCCGGCCCGCCGCTCGCCCTCGTTCACGAGCACCCGCAGGCGCCCCCGCTCGCGCTCCCAGGCGGAGATCGCGGCGAACGAGCCGTCGAGCGCCAGGCGCGCCCCCCGCGCGGCCGCCCGCACACTGTCCCGCGGCGCGCACGCCGCGGCCATCGCCTGAGCGAGTCCCACCACGGCTCGTAGCCGCCCGTCAACTCCCATCACCCCAGGCTAGGGACTTTTGTCTGATTTGGAGACAATTGGCGCGGCTTTCGACGGCGCCAAGATCACCAACACCAAGATCGCCAAGGTCGCCGGGGGCAGCCGTTGGCGACCCCGCCCGGACAGCGTCCGGGCGGGGCCCCCGGGGTTGCTACTCCCCCGGCCAGTTCGGCCGGCGCTTCTCGTTGAACGCCGCGACGCCCTCCGCCCGGTCGCCCGAGAAGGCCACCGTCCGCCAGGCCGCGTCCTCGATCTCCAGACCGGCCGCCAGATCCATCCCGTGCCCCAGCCGCAGCGCCCGCTTGGCCGCCCGCAGACCCACCGGGGAGTTCGCCGCCATCCGGGACGCCAGCGCCAGCGCCTCGGCCGTGTCCTGGCCGGCCGGGACCACGGAGTCCACCATCCCCAGGGACAGCGCCTCGGCCGCCTCCACCCGGCGCGCCGTGAAGATCAGCTCGGCGGCCCGGGCCGCACCCACCCGGCGCGGCAGCAGCTGCGTACCCCCGCCGCCGGGGATCACGCCCACCGACACCTCGGGCAGGCCCACCACCGCGGTCTCGTCGGCGACGATCACGTCGCAGGCCAGCGCCAGCTCGAAGCCGCCGCCCAGCGCGAACCCGTGCACGGCCGCGACCGTCGGCATGGGCAGCTCCAGCACGCCCCCGTACGCCCCCCGCGTGGTCGGGCGCTGCCGCACCAGCTCGGCGTCGGAGAGCGAGTTCCGCTCCTTGAGGTCCGCCCCGACGCAGAAGGCCCGCTGCGCCGTGGAGGAGAGCACGACCACGCGCACGGACCGGTCGGCGGCCAGCGCGGCGCAGGCGGCGCCGATGTCGCGGGCCATCGCGGTCGACACCGCGTTCATCGCCTTGGGGCGGTCCAGGACCAGCTCCGCGACCCCGCCCTCGTGGCGGCGTACCGCCACGAACTCCGACTCGAACGCGGACACGGCCTCGGACACGGCCTCGGACGCCATAGGAACCCTCCAGGTTAACGAACGTTACCCGGGGATCTTAGGCTTCCGCCGCGTCAGCGACCAGGGCTCCACAACACCGAGCCCGCGCACCGGCCGCTGCCACATAGGCTGCAGGGCGAACCGGTAGGACGCCCCCTCGTCGGGCGCCGTCTCGGCCTCCTTCTCCGACACCGGAGCGGCTCCGGTCCGGGAGAGTTCCTCGGCCATCGCACCGTCCACCAGGACCGCGTCCTTGGGGGCTATCGACGTCAGCCGGCTGGCCAGGTTCACCGTGGTCCCGAAGACATCGCCCATCCGGGTCGTCACCGTGCCGAAGGCGATCCCGACCCGCAGCTCGGGCATCTGCACGTCGAGCTCCATGGTCTCGATCAGTCGCAGCGCGATCTCCGCGGCCGTCGCCGCGTCGTCGGCGCAGTACAGCACCTCGTCGCCCAGGGTCTTGATCAGCCGGCCGCCGTGCGCGGCCACCAGGTCCGCCGCGGTCGTCTCGAAGGACTCGACCAGCTCGCCGAGCTCCTCCTCCTCCAGCCGCCGCGTCAGGCGTGTGAAGCCCACCAGGTCGGCGAAGCCCACCGCGAGCCGCCGGTCGACCATCTCGTCGTCGTCGGCCACCTGCACCACGCGCCCGGTCGCGGCCGCCAGCTGGCGCCGCCACACGTAGACGAGGAACTCCTCCAGCTCGGGCAGCAGCAGCTCCACCAGCGGGTACGTGACCTCGGTACGGGTCATCCCCGGCTCCGGCGGCTCCGTCAGCCCCTCCAGGAACGAGTCGATCTGCCATTCCGCCAACCGGGCCGTGGTCTGCCCGGTGGACCGCGCCACCTGCACGGCCATCGGCTCGGACAGCAGCCCGGCCTCCACCAGGCCGGCGAGCCGGCGCAGGGCCAGTACGTCGGCCTCGGTCAGCGCCCGGGCCTGCCCGATGTCGGCGAAGCCCATGGCCCGCCAGAAGCGCGAGGCCAGCTCCATGGACACGCCCGCGCTCCGGGCCGCCTGGAACGGGGTGTACCGGCGCTCGGCACCGAGGATCAGCTGCTCCAGCCGGATGGCGAGCGGATCCGCGGTCGGCTGGGCCGTGTGATCGACCTCGTGGTGCGGTGTGTGCTGGTCGCGGCCGATCGGGGTACCCGGGCCGGACGCGGAGCCTCCGCCGGGGGCCGAGGACGCGCTGGACGTAGGGTCGTCGACGGTCAAGGGCCGCCTCCTGTCCATTCCGTGCGCACTGCCCTGCGAACCGGTTGATCACCACGAGCACCGGGATCGCCTAAACCATACGGCAGGTGTGCCGTAGCTCACTCCCCCTCCCCGCTTCCGGCCGCCCGCGACCGGGGGCGGGGTCCGGGGCGCGGCCTCGCAGCCGCGCCTCGCCGGGCAGCCGCGCCCGGCTCCCGTACCCGCGCCAGTACCCGCGTCAGTGCACGGAACGCAGGTGGATGACGTCGCCCGCGCCCACCGCCTCGTGCTGTCCCTCGACCGTGCGGATCACCAGGCGGCCGTCGGTGTCCACCGCTTCGGCCGTTCCGGTGAGGGTGCGCCCGCCGGGCAGCTCCGCGCGGACGTGCCGGCCGAGGGTCGCACAGCCCGCCGCGTAGGTCTCCTGGAGGCCGCTGGCCGCCGGGTCGCCGCCGGCCGCGCGCCAGTTCCCGTACCACTCCTCCAGGGACCGCAGGACGGCCCGCAGCAGCGGGTCGCGGTCGGTGACGGAGGCCTTGGCCAGCGCCAGCGATCCCGCGGTCGGGACCGGCAGCTCGTCCTCGGTCAGGGTGACGTTCAGCCCGATGCCGATGACCACGCCGTCCGCGACGCGCTCGGCGAGGATCCCGCCGGCCTTGCGCTCCTCGCCCTCGACGCTGACCAGCAGGTCGTTGGGCCACTTCAGGGCGGTGTCCACGCCGGCCGCCCGGGACAGCCCGGTCGCGGTGGCCACGCCGGCCAGCAGGGTCAGCCACCCCCACTGCTCCTGCGGCACCGCGCCGCCCGGCTTGAACAGGACGGAGAAGAACAGCCCCGACCGGGCGGGCGCGACCCAGCTCCGGTCGAGCCGCCCGCGCCCGGCACTCTGCTCCTCGGCGACGAACACGGCTCCCTCGGGCAGCTGCGCCGCCCGCGTGGCAAGGTCGGTATTGGTGGACCCGGTACTGGCGACGACCTCCAGAGAGGTCCACAGACCGTCCCCGGTGACGAGCGCCCTCGTGAGGGCGGCGGCATTGAGCGGCGGCCGGTCCAGGCTCGACCAACGACCGGAGGAAGCTCCTGCTGAGGCATCTGATGGCGTCATGCAACCCAATGTAGGTGTGTCAAACGCCGCACTGCCGAGCGCCATGCCCGCCGATACGCTACGCACCAGTAGCCAGCAGTAGTCAATCAATTGACCAGGCAGTTGACACCACGCAGGGAGCCGCGACCCCGATGTCACATCCGTCAGAGCCGATCGACATGCACACCACCGCGGGCAAGATCGCGGATCTGCAGCGCCGCATCGACGAAGCCACCCACGCCGGGTCCGCGCGTGCCGTGGAGAAGCAGCACGCCAAGGGCAAGCTGACGGCGCGTGAGCGGGTTGCCCTACTGCTGGACGAGGGATCCTTCGTCGAGCTCGACGAGTTCGCCCGGCACCGGTCCACCAACTTCGGACTGGAGAAGACCCGGCCGTACGGTGACGGCGTCGTCACCGGCTACGGCACGGTGGACGGCCGCCCGGTGGCCGTGTTCTCGCAGGACTTCACCGTCTTCGGCGGGGCCCTCGGCGAGGTCTACGGCCAGAAGATCATGAAGGTCATGGACTTCGCGCTGAAGACCGGCTGCCCGCTCGTCGGCATCAACGACTCCGGTGGCGCCCGTATCCAGGAGGGCGTCAGCGCCCTGGGCATGTACGGGGAGATCTTCCGCCGCAACGTCCACGCGTCGGGCGTGATCCCGCAGATCAGCCTGGTCGTCGGGCCCTGTGCGGGCGGCGCCGTGTACTCCCCGGCGATCACCGACTTCACGGTCATGGTCGACCAGACCTCGCACATGTTCATCACCGGCCCGGACGTCATCAAGACGGTCACCGGCGAGGACGTCGGCTTCGAGGAGCTGGGCGGGGCGCGCACGCACAACAGCACGTCCGGCGTCGCGCACCACATGGCGGGCGACGAGAAGGACGCCATCGAGTACGTGAAGTCGCTGCTCGCGTACCTGCCGTCGAACAACCTCTCCGAGCCGCCGTCCTTCCCGGAGGACGCGGACACCGAGGTCTGCGACCTCGACCGCGAGCTCGACGTGCTGATCCCGGACAGCGCGAACCAGCCGTACGACATGCACACCGTGATCGAGCACGTGCTCGACGACGGGGAGTTCCTGGAGACCCAGTCGCTCTTCGCGCCGAACATCCTGACCGGTTTCGGCCGGGTCGAGGGCCACCCGGTGGGTGTCGTCGCCAACCAGCCGATGCAGTTCGCCGGCTGCCTGGACATCGACGCCTCCGAGAAGGCGGCGCGGTTCGTGCGGACCTGCGACGCCTTCAACGTCCCGGTGCTGACCTTCGTGGACGTCCCGGGCTTCCTGCCGGGCACCGACCAGGAGTACAACGGAATCATCCGACGCGGCGCGAAGCTGATCTACGCGTACGCCGAGGCCACCGTTCCGCTGATCACCGTCATCACCCGCAAGGCGTTCGGCGGCGCGTACGACGTCATGGGCTCCAAGCACCTCGGCGCCGACCTGAATCTGGCCTGGCCGACCGCGCAGATCGCCGTCATGGGCGCGCAGGGCGCGGTGAACATCCTGCACCGCCGCACCCTCGAGGAGGCGAGGGAGGCCGGCAACGCCGAGGAGACCCGGGCCCGGCTCATCACCGAGTACGAGGACGCGCTGCTCAACCCCTACACGGCGGCCGAGCGCGGGTACATCGACGCGGTGACCATGCCGTCCGAGACCCGGGCCCATGTGGTGAAGGGGCTCCGGCAGCTGCGCACCAAACGGGAGTCCCTGCCGCCGAAGAAGCACGGCAACATCCCCCTCTAGCCCCTCCAGGAGGACTCTGTGGTGATCAAGGTCGTCAAGGGCAACCCGACCCCGGAGGAGCTGGCCGCCGCCCTGGCGGTGGTCCAGGCGCGCGCGGCGATGCTGGCCATGGCGCCGTCGGACGCCCCGCCGCTCGCGGACGAGTGGTCGACGCCGGCCCGTGTGGCCCGGCGGCGGGTGCCGCATCCGGGGCCGCGGGCCTGGGGTCGTACGTACTGGCCCGCGTAGCCGAAATGGTGTGAATGGGCGGTGGCGCCTGAGTACGGGTACTCAGGCGCCACACCCCTGTCCGGGGACAGGATCGGGGCATGCTCTGGTCCGACCCGAAGAACGAGCCGCCCAAGGACATGCGCGACGCGCAGGCGATGATCCGGCGGCTGGGCGTGGTGCTCGCCCTCGCCATGCTCGTGGTGGTGTACGTCCTGGGCGTGGGCCACTTCTAGGGGCTTCGGCCGCCCTGTGGGCTGCCCCGCGGGCCACCCCGCGGGCCGCGCCTACGATGGCGACCATGACTGCCACACCTGAGCCCGCGACCGGGCGCAAGCTCGTCCTCGCCTCCGCCTCTCCCGCCCGGCTGAACCTGCTTCGGCAGGCCGGGCTCGCCCCGCACGTGATCGTCAGCGGTTTCGACGAGGACACCCTGAACCACGACGAGCCGGCCGCCCTGGCGCTGGCCCTGGCCGAGGCGAAGGCGGCCGTCGTGGCGGGCCTGGACGAGGCCGCCGGCGCGCTGGTGATCGGCTGCGACTCGGTGCTGGAGCTGGACGGCGAGGCGCTGGGCAAGCCGGTGGACGCCGACGAGGCCACCGCGCGCTGGAAGTCGATGCGCGGGCGGGCCGGCGTCCTGCGCACCGGGCACTGTGTGATCGACACGGCCGACGGCCGCCAGGTCTCGGCCACGGCGTCCACGACGGTGCGCTTCGGCGAGCCGACGGACGCGGAGGTGGCCGCGTACGTGGCGAGCGGGGAACCCCTGCACGTGGCGGGGGCGTTCACCCTGGACGGGCTGTCGGCGCCGTTCATCGACGGCATCGACGGCGATCACGGCAACGTCATCGGGCTCTCGCTGCCGCTGCTGCGCTCCCTGCTGGGCGAACTGGACGTGTCCATCACGGACTTGTGGGCTTGAGCTCCCCCATGGGCGGCGCGGGCGGCAGCGGCGGGGTGTCCTCGCCGGGGTCGCTCCCGCCGCCGGACGGCCGGGCCGCGTAGAGCGTCAGGGTCAGCACGAGGAGACACAGGATCAGCATCATCGTCGCGAAGGCGGCCCAGCCGACCAGGGCGACGGAGAGCACGCCGAGCACCCCGTGCGTGACGGCGCCGCTGATGAGCACGATGCGGCCGAAGCGGTTCGGGGGGCGGTCGGTGAGGGCGGCGACGGCGACGAGCACGGCGCACAGGACGAGGAAGGCGCCCATGCCCGCCCCCATCGCGTAGGTCGCCTTGGACATGACGTCCGGATCGCTGCCCGCGATGGACATCGACTGGTTCGCCGTGGTCCGGCCCAGCACGATGTGGACGAGCACGAGCAGCGCCGCTTCCACGACGAGCACGATCGCGGCCACTGCGGCCACGAGTCTTCGCAGCACGAGCCCCCACCCCCCACGTGTCACAAGCCTGTTCGACGCCTGGAGGCTACTAACGAGTAGCCCGGCGGGCAAGACATCCGCACACCCGGGTTACCGAAGGCGGGCCCGGGGTCCCGCCCCGCGGCGCCACTAGGACTTCGCCTTCTTCTCCCGCGGCCAGAGGGTGTACGACCAGGACCAGAGGGTGTCGATCACCCAGACGGTCAGCCAGATCCGGCCGAACCAGACCAGCGGTCCGCGTCGGTCGTCGGGCACGCCTCCGTCCGTGATCTGCCATACGAGCCAGCTGGAGTCCAGGGCCCCGAGCACCAGTTGCCCGAGCGCGAACGCGACCGTGTGGATGTACCAGTCCCGCCGCTCCTTGCGGGCGTGGGCCCGGGGCCCGGGGACGGCCTGCGCCGGCGGCCGGGCCGCTTCCGGCTCGCTCGTATCCCTGCCGTGCCTGCCCTCTCCCACGTGTACGGTCACCGGCCCGGCCTCGGCCCCGAGCCCGGCCGGGGCCGAGGGCGAGGGCGGCGGCGAACAGCGCACTCGCGGCGAACGAGGCGACCATGGTCGGCGTACGGCCGAGCCGGTCGGTGAGGCGGTGCGCGTGCTCCGGCAGCAGGACGAACACCGCGAACCCGGGGGCGAAGACCAGCGCGATCTCGTGCGGGGACAGCTCCAGGTCCCCCTGGAGCCGGAGCAGCAGGAGCATCCACAGCCCGGCCTCGGCGGCGGCCGTCACCGCGGACACCACCATCAGCGGCAGCAGCCGGCGCTCCGCCGCCCCCCGCCGGTCCCCCCGGCTCGTTCCGGCGCGGGTCGCCCCTTCGTCGCGGGGTCCGCGCAGCAGCGAGGCGGCGGCCACCGCACAGGCGGCGCTGCCCAGCCAGAACAGCAGCGGGTAGCCGCCGCGTTCCAGCAGGGAGAAGGCCACCAGGTACCCGATGAGGGCCCCTTGGCCCTCCGCCGACAGCAACGCGCCGTAGGCGGAGGTGCTGTCGCTGTCCCGCGCCCGCTGCCCGGTCCAGGCCCGCAGCGCGACCCAGAAAAGGGCCCCGCCCGCGCCGCCCAGGCCCGCCGCGACGAAGGCCGTCACAAGGGAGTCGGCGAGCGCGTACCCCGCGAACGACAGCGCGTACAGCCCGGCACCGGCCGCGGCCACCCGCCGCCGGTCGAAGCGGTCGGCCAGCTCCCCGGCCAGCGGGCGCACGATCAGCGAGAGCGCCGCCCCGAAGGCGACGAGGGCGCCGACCGCGGCGGCCCCGGCGTGCAGCGTGGACCCCGCCCACAGCGGGAGCAGGAAATCGAGTACTTCCGCCGGGGCGCTCGCGAACAGGGCGGCCGACAGCACCCGGCGCCCGGCCGGGTCCTTCGGCACCTTCGTGCCCGCCCTCACGCTCCGAGCCCCGTCTCCGGCGTGTTCACCCCGGCGGGCACGGGCACCGGCCCGGGGGATAAGTGGGCCACGGCCATGGCATCGTCCTCGTCTCGCGGTCGTTGATCGATCCTCCAGCGGGAGGACGCCGTTCGGAGCGCCGGGGTTGTCACCTCGCCGGTATCCGGGCCGCCACCGGGAGCGCCGGGAAGGGCCGGTCCATCGCCGATCCCCCGCCGGTGTCCCTCGCCGGTGTCCTGCGGCGGTGTCCTGCGGCGATGCCGCGTGGCCCGCCGTCGCCGGCCCCGATGTTCGACCATCCGCAGTACACCCCCGGCGCGCTGCCGTCCCCGCGGGCCACCGTGGACCACATCGCTGTGGGTACGGTGTTGCCCCGGTCCGCCCTGTGGGACAACGGGGCTACCAATCAGTAAACAAGGGGACAACTCCTCTCACGACCGCAAAGAAACCGTGGACCGTTCGTAGGGACTCGACAAAGAATCACCCGGGGCCGCTGACCGGAGGAACAGAGACCTTGGATACATGACGGGGTTACTGTGCAGTCGGGGATCCCCCTGACCTGGGGCGCCACAAGGGTTCTCCGGCGGATCGAACCTCGCATCACACTCTGTGTGGGCAAGGTCACCACCGGGGAAGGGTCGAAAGGCCGTGTGGGCTGTCCCTAAACTCAGCTTGTTTCAAGGAGGGAGCCATCGTGCGCAAGGTGCTCATCGCCAACCGTGGCGAAATCGCTGTCCGCGTTGCTCGGGCCTGCCGGGACGCCGGGATCGCGAGCGTAGCCGTCTACGCCGATCCGGACCGGGACGCTCTGCACGTCCGCGCGGCCGACGAAGCTTTCGCGTTGGGCGGTGACACCCCGGCCACCAGCTACCTGGACTTCTCCAAGGTCCTCCAGGCCGCAGCCGACTCCGGTGCGGACGCCATCCACCCCGGATACGGCTTCCTCTCCGAGAACGCCGACTTCGCCCAGGCCGTGATCGACGCCGGTCTCACCTGGATCGGCCCGCCGCCGCAGGCCATCCGCGACCTCGGCGACAAGGTGGCCGCCCGTCACATCGCCCAGCGCGCCGGTGCCCCGCTGGTCGCCGGTACGCCGGACCCGGTCTCCGGGGCCGATGAGGTCGTCACGTTCGCCAAGGAGCACGGCCTGCCGATCGCGATCAAGGCCGCCTTCGGCGGTGGCGGTCGCGGCCTGAAGGTCGCCCGCACCCTCGAAGAGGTGCCGGAGCTCTACGACTCCGCCGTCCGCGAGGCCGTCGCCGCCTTCGGCCGCGGTGAGTGCTTCGTCGAGCGCTACCTCGACAAGCCGCGCCACGTCGAGACCCAGTGCCTGGCCGACTCGCACGGCAACGTCGTCGTCGTGTCGACCCGTGACTGCTCCCTGCAGCGCCGCCACCAGAAGCTCGTGGAGGAGGCCCCGGCGCCCTTCCTGAGCGAGGCTCAGAACGCGGAGCTGTACGCCGCCTCCAAGGCCATCCTGAAGGAAGCCGGCTACGTCGGCGCCGGCACGGTCGAGTTCCTGGTCTCCGCCGACGGCCTGATCTCCTTCCTGGAGGTCAACACCCGCCTCCAGGTCGAGCACCCGGTCACCGAAGAGGTCGCCGGCATCGACCTGGTCCGCGAGATGTTCCGCATCGCCGACGGCGAGGAGCTCGGCTACGGCGACCCGGTCCTGCGCGGTCACTCCATCGAGTTCCGCATCAACGGCGAGGACCCGGGCCGCGGCTTCCTCCCGGCCCCGGGCACGGTCACCAAGTTCAACGCCCCCTCCGGCCCCGGTGTCCGCCTCGACGCGGGCGTCGAGTCCGGCTCCGTGATCGGCCCGGCCTGGGACTCGCTCCTGGCCAAGCTGATCATCACCGGCGCCACCCGCGAGCAGGCCCTCCAGCGCGCGGCGCGCGCCCTGGCCGAGTTCGAGGTCGAGGGCATGGCCACCGCCATCCCCTTCCACCGTGCGGTCGTCGTCGACCCGGCGTTCGCCCCCACGGACGGCAGCCCGTTCACCGTCTTCACCCGGTGGATCGAGACCGAGTTCGTCAACGAGATCCCGGCGTTCACGGCTCCGGCCGTGGACGACATCGAGGACGAGCCGGGCCGCGAGACGGTGGTCGTCGAGGTCGGCGGCAAGCGCCTCGAGGTCTCGCTCCCGTCCTCCCTGGGCATGACCCTGGCCCGTACGGCCGCCGCGGGCGGCGCGAAGCCGAAGCGCCGCGCGGCCAAGAAGTCCGGCCCGGCCGCCTCCGGCGACACCCTGGCCTCCCCGATGCAGGGCACGATCGTCAAGGTCGCGGTCGAGGAGGGCCAGCAGGTCAACGAGGGCGACCTGATCGTCGTCCTCGAAGCCATGAAGATGGAGCAGCCGCTCAACGCGCACCGCTCGGGCACGATCGTCGGCCTCACGGCCGAGGTCGGCGCGTCGGTCACGTCGGGCGCGACGATCTGCGAGATCAAGGACTGACGTCCGAGAACGCCTCAAACGCCGGCGGGGCTGGAAAATCCAGCCCCGCCGGCGTTTGAGGCGAGGGGGTCCGGGGGCCGGGGGCCGGGGGTCCGGGGCAGCGCCCCGGCAGACAGCCCGCGGGTACCTAACGGCGGCGCATGTCGGCCACGCGGGCCCGCTCCGCCTGGGGCTCCAGCATCCCGCCGGCCGCACTGCGCAACTGCGCCGTCGGCCCACCCCGCCTCTGCACCGGCAGCGGCGACTCGCGGCGCGGCCGCCGCCCCTGCATCCCGTCCGCACCGCCGGGGGCCACCGCCCCGCCCGCCACGGTGATCTGCACGCCCTGGTCCGCCAGTGCCTGCAGCTCCGTACCCGCCCGGTCGTCGTGCGGCGGCGGCTCGTCCGTCACCAGCCGCGTCATCACATCGGTGGGCACGGTCTGGAACATCGTGTCGGTACCGAGCTTCGTGTGGTCGGCCAGCACCACCACCTCCGCCGCCGCCTGCACCAGCGCCCGGTCCACGCTGGCGGACAGCATGTTGGACGTGGACAGCCCGCGCTCGGCGGTCAGACCGCTGCCCGACAGGAAGGCCCGGGACACCCGCAGTCCCTGGAGGGACTGCTCGGCTCCGCTTCCCACGAGGGCGTAGTTGGACCCGCGCAGGGTGCCGCCGGTCATGACCACCTCCACCCGGTTCGCGTGGGCCAGGGCCTGGGCGACGAGCAGCGAGTTGGTGACGACGGTCAGTCCGGGCACCCGGGCGAGCCGGCGGGCCAGCTCCTGGGTCGTGGTGCCCGCGCCGACGACGACGGCCTCGCCCTCTTGCACGAGGGAGGCCGCGACATCGGCAATGGCGGTCTTCTCCGCCGTCGCGAGATGGGACTTTTGCGGAAAGCCGGACTCCCGCGTGAAACCGCCCGGCAAGACCGCACCGCCGTGTCGGCGGTCGAGGAGTCCTTCTGCCTCCAGTGCCCGCACGTCCCGCCGTACGGTCACTTCGGAGGTCTGGACGACGCGGGCGAGCTCCCGGAGCGATACCGCTCCGTTGGCCCGCACCATTTCGAGGATCAATTGGCGACGTTCTGCAGCGAACACGAAACTGACAGTAACCCCAACGTCCGTCTGCTTTCAGCTCTTTGCGCCGGAATACCGAAGTTGTCCATAAGGTGGGGCGACTGGTGGTATACGCGGCCCGAGAGTTGCGTGAACATCTCGCCACGAAACGGCGCTCCGCCCCAAACCCCTTACGGTATGGGGCGGTTAGGCCGGATCAGGCCTCTCCGGCGCTCTTGCGCGTGTGGAGCTGACGCGCCACCTCTGCGATCGATCCCGACAGCGAGGGGTACACGGTGAACGCGTTTGCGATCTGCTCGACCGTCAGATTGTTGTCGACCGCGATCGAGATGGGGTGGATCAGCTCGCTCGCCCGCGGGGAAACGACCACACCACCGACGACGATGCCGGTGCCCGGGCGGCAGAACAGCTTCACGAAGCCGTCCCGGATGCCCTGCATCTTGGCGCGCGGGTTGCGCAGCAGCGGGAGCTTCACCACACGGGCGTCGATCTTGCCGGCGTCCACGTCCGCCTGGGTGTAGCCGACGGTGGCGATCTCCGGGTCGGTGAAGACGTTCGAGGAGACCGTCTTCAGGTTCAGCGGGGCCACCGCGTCACCGAGGAAGTGGTACATCGCGATGCGCCCCTGCATCGCAGCGACCGACGCGAGCGCGAAGACGCCCGTGACGTCACCGGCGGCGTACACGCCGGGCGCGGAGGTGCGCGAGACCTTGTCGGTCCAGATGTGCCCGGAGTCCTTGAGCCGGACCCCGGACTCCTCCAGGTTCATGTTCTTGGTGTTCGGGATCGCGCCGACCGCCATCAGGCAGTGCGTACCGGTCAGCACGCGGCCGTCGGAGAGGGTGACCTCGACCCGGTCGCCCACCCGCTTGGCGGATTCGGCCCGGGAGCGCCCGACGACGTTCATGCCGCGGCGCCGGAAGACGTCCTCCAGTACGGCGGCCGCGTCCGGGTCCTCGCCGGGCAGCACGCGGTCGCGGGAGGACACGAGGGTGACCCGGGACCCGAGGGCCTGGTACGCGCCGGCGAACTCGGCGCCGGTCACACCGGAGCCGACCACGATGAGCTCCTCGGGGAGCTCGTCGAGGTCGTAGACCTGGGTCCAGTTCAGGATCCGCTCGCCGTCGGGCATGGCGTCGGGGATCTCGCGGGGGTGGCCGCCGGTCGCGATCAGCACGGCGTCGGCGGTCAGGATGGTCTCGGTGCCGTCGGCGGCGGTGACGATGACGTCGCGCGTGCCGTCGATGCCCTGCGGGCCGCCGAGCTTGGCGCGGCCGCGCACCACGCGGGCGCCGGCCCGGGTGACGGAGGCCGTGATGTCGTGCGACTGGGCGAGCGCGAGGCGCTTGACGCGCCGGTTCACCTTGCCGAGGTCCACGCCGACGACGCGCGCGGCCTGCTCGATGTGCGGGGTGTCGTCCGCGACGACGATGCCGAGCTCCTCGTACGAGGAGTCGAAGGTCGTCATCACCTCGGCGGTCGCGATCAGAGTCTTGGAGGGTACGCAGTCGGTGAGGACCGAGGCCCCGCCCAGACCGTCGCAGTCGACGACGGTCACCTCCGCGCCGAGCTGGGCCCCCACCAGGGCTGCCTCATACCCGCCGGGTCCGCCGCCGATGATCACGATCCGGGTCACGAAAAGTCCGCCTCACGTCTACCCGGTCGGCTGCCGCCCCGGCCGGTGTTCCGGGGGGTCTCCCCGGGGGATGCATTCCGTGCTCCATTGTCCCGCACGCTTCACGGTGCTTCGCGCCCGGTCCCTCCATCCGGGCACGCGTGCACCGGCACCCCTCCCGTACCCTCGACCTCATGTCGCTCTACGCCGCGTACGCCGGCAACCTCGACCCGCGGCTGATGACGCGCCGCGCTCCCCATTCGCCGCTGCGCGGCACGGGCTGGATCAACGACTGGCGGCTGACCTTCGGCGGCGAGCAGATGGGCTGGGAGGGCGCTCTCGCCACGATCGTCGAAGCCCCGCGCCACCAGGTCTTCGTCGCGCTGTACGACATCGCGCCGCTGGACGAGGAGTCAATGGACCGCTGGGAGGGTGTCGGACTCGACATCTACCGCCGGATGCGGGTGCGCGTGCACACGCTGGACGGCGAGGAGGCGGCCTGGGTGTACGTCCTGAACGGCTACGAGGGCGGCCTGCCCTCGGCGCGCTACCTCGGCGAGATCGCCGACGCCGCCGAATCCGCAGGCGCTCCCCACGACTACGTCATGGAAATCCGCAAACGCCCCTGCTGACCCCTTGCGGAGCCCCGCAAGATCAGCCTCGCCGGCGTTTGAGGCGCGGGGTCCGGGGCGGAGCCCCGATCTTTCGACCCCGCCGACGCCCCGGCGCAAGGGCCGCGCGGCCACAACCGTCGCCACGCCCCCGGGGACGATTCGGCGGAAACGACAAGGCAACGATCCGAACACCGTGAGCTGTGCCATCTACGCGCGTAGGCCGGAAGCGGCTACGCTCGTCCGCGTGAACGCATCTGTTACCGACCCCTTCGCCGCCGCCGACGCCGCAGCCGCCCGCCTGCGCGAGCTGACCGGCGCGGACTCCCACGATGTCGCCCTCGTGATGGGCTCCGGCTGGGCCCCCGCCGCAGAGGCGCTCGGCGCCCCCGAGGCCGAGTTCCTCGTCACCGAGCTGCCCGGCTTCCCGCCCGCCGCCGTCGAGGGCCACGGCGGCAAGATCCGCTCGTACAAGATCGGCGAGAAGCGCGCCCTGGTCTTCCTCGGCCGGACCCACTACTACGAGGGCCGCGGCGTCGCCGCCGTCGCCCACGGCGTGCGCACCGCCGTCGCCGCCGGCTGCAAGACCGTCGTGCTGACCAACGGCTGCGGCGGTCTGCGCGAGGGCATGAAGCCCGGCCAGCCCGTCCTGATCAGCGACCACCTCAACCTGACGGCCACCTCGCCGATCGTCGGCGCGAACTTCGTCGACCTCACCGACCTGTACTCGCCGCGCCTGCGCGCGATGTGCAAGGAGATCGACGCGACCCTCGAAGAGGGCGTCTACGTGCAGTTCCCCGGCCCGCACTACGAGACCCCGGCCGAGATCAACATGATCCGCGTCATGGGCGCCGACCTGGTCGGCATGTCCACCGTGCTGGAGGCCATCGCCGCCCGTGAGGCCGGCGCCGAGGTGCTCGGCATCTCGCTGGTCACCAACCTGGCGGCGGGCCTCTCCGGCGAGCCGCTGAACCACGAAGAGGTCCTCCAGGCCGGCCGCGACTCGGCTGCCCGCATGGGCACGCTGCTGACGCAGGTCCTCGCCCGCATCTGATCGACGTACGAGAGGTAAGGCGGAAGCAGTGCAGGAACAGGCACAGGCACAGGACGACCTGATCACCCGGGCGCAGGCCTGGCTGGCCGAGGACCCGGACCCGGAGACCGCGGCGGAGCTGGCCGCGCTCATCGCGTCGGGTGACACCGCGGAGCTCGCGGACCGGTTCTCGGGCACCCTGCAGTTCGGCACCGCCGGACTGCGCGGTGAGATCGGCGCCGGTCCGATGCGGATGAACCGCGGTGTGGTCATCCGGGCCGCGGCGGGTCTCGCGGCCTACCTGAAGGCCCAGGGCCACGACGGCGGCCTGGTCGTCGTCGGCTACGACGCCCGCTACAAGTCGGCGGACTTCGCCCGCGACACCGCGTCCGTCATGATCGGTGCCGGGCTGCGTGCGGCCGTCCTGCCCCGCCCCCTGCCGACGCCCGTCCTCGCGTACGCGATAAGGCACCTCGGCGCTGTCGCCGGCGTCGAGGTGACCGCGAGCCACAACCCTCCCCGCGACAACGGCTACAAGGTCTACCTCGGCGACGGCTCGCAGATCGTCTCCCCGGCCGACAGCGAGATCGCCGCGCAGATCGCGGCGGTCGAGAAGCTGGCCGACGTACCGCGCCCCGAGGCCGGCTGGCAGGAACTCGGTGACGAGGTCCTGGAGGCCTACCTGGCGCGCACGGACGCCGTCCTGACCCCCGGTTCCCCCCGGGGCGTACGGACCGTCTACACGGCCATGCACGGCGTCGGCAAGGACGTCGTCATGGCGGCGTTCGCCCGGCACGGCTTCCCGGAGCCGGTGCTCGTCGCCGAGCAGGCCGAGCCGGACCCGGCCTTCCCGACCGTGGCGTTCCCGAACCCGGAGGAGCCGGGCGCGATGGACCTGGCCTTCGCGAAGGCCGCCGAGGTCCGGCCCGACATCGTGATCGCCAACGACCCGGACGCGGACCGCTGCGCCGTGGCCGTCCCCACCGGGGACGGCTGGCGGATGCTGCGCGGCGACGAGGTCGGCGCGCTGCTGGCGGCCCACCTGGTCCACAAGGGCGCACGCGGCGTCTTCGCGGAGTCCATCGTCTCCTCCAGCCTCCTGGGCCGGATCGCGGAGGCGGCGGGCGTCGGGTACGAGGAGACCCTGACCGGCTTCAAGTGGATCGCCCGTGTCGAGGGCCTGCGCTACGGCTACGAGGAGGCGCTCGGCTACTGCGTGGACCCCGAGGGCGTCCGCGACAAGGACGGCGTGACCGCTGCCCTGCTGGTGGCCGAGCTGGCCTCGGTGCTCAAGGAGCAGGGCCGCACCCTGACCGACCTGCTGGACGATCTGGCGATGGCCCACGGCCTGCACGCCACCGACCAGCTGTCCGTGCGCGTCTCGGACCTGTCGATCATCGCGGACGCGATGGCGGCGCTGCGCGCGCAGCCGCCGGTGTCCCTGGCGGGCCTGCGGGTGGTCTCGGCGGAGGACCTGGCCAAGGGCACGGAGACCCTCCCGCCCACGGACGGCCTGCGCTACTACCTGGACGGCACGTACAAGGCCCGGGTCATCGCCCGCCCGTCGGGCACCGAGCCCAAGCTGAAGTGCTACCTGGAGGTCGTGGTCCCGGTGGCCGAGGCCTCCGACCTGGCCCCGGCCCGCGTCCGCGGCCAGGAGGTCCTGGACGCGATCAAGAAGGACCTCTCCGCGGCCATGGGCATCTGACCTTGGTCCGCGGCGCTCGCGCGCCTCGGCCCCGGGGGGCCTCTCCGCCACGCCGCGGAGCGGCTCGTGTTCACAGCGCGCCGCTGCGCCGGACTCCGTCCGTCGGGCGCGCGGCCGGGGCTTCGGCCCCTGCCCGGCCCGGTCCCGCCCCGTCCGGCGGGACCGGGCTTTCGCACATCCAGCCCGCCGGCGTTTGAGGCGCAGGGGTCCGGGGGCAGCGCCCCCGGCAGCGGCGCGTCAGGACGGGGCCGGCGTGGGGCGGGCGATCTCGCCCAGCGTCGGCACCGACTCCGGCCGCGAGCGCACCGCGTCCGTGCACTCCCAGGCCCGCGGCGGATCCGCGTCCGGCCCGCCCAGGACCACCGGGCCCGGGGTCGCCTTCAGGGCCTCGCTGCCCGCCAGCGTGCACACGATCTGCGAGAGCGCCACCGGCGGCAGGTCCTCCGGCTTGCGGCTGAGCCGCACGGTGCCCTCCGGGTCCCCGGGCCTCGGGGCTCCCGCGGAGAGCCCCACCGGGACCTCGCTCGTGAAGCCGGCGTCCCGCTCTTCCGTGCTCGGCGTCCGCTCCAGCGCTTCCAGCAGCGCCTGAGCGACCATCGCCAGCGGATCCCGTACCGGCTTCTTCTCGGGTACCGGAACCACTCGCTCGACGCCCACCAGCTGCGATCCGCAGACCAGCTCCACCGTGGCCCGGAAGCCCTGCACCCCGCTCGGCTGCGGCTGCGTGTCGCACGACACGCGCGACGGCGCCGCGCCCACGTCCACCGGTACGGTCGTCGCCCGGATCCCGCAGGCCGACGTCGCGAGCAGCGCGGCCGCGACGAAGGGGACCAGCACCGCCGGTACCACCGGCAGGGCCCTACGCATCCTCGTCATCCGCGAGCACCTTTCCCACGTCGACCGGCAGCCGCAGCGTGAACAGCGCCCCGCCGCCCGCCACATTGGCGGCGGTGATGTCGCCACCGTGGATGTGCGCGTTCTCCATGGCGATCGACAGGCCGAGCCCGCTGCCGTCCGACTTGGGCCGCGACGCGCTCGCCTTGTAGAACCGGTCGAAGACGTGCGGCAGGACCTCCTCGGGAATGCCCGGACCGTTGTCCTGCACCGCGATCACCAGCCACTCCCCCTCCACGGTCACCGACACCCGCACCGGCGAGCCGCCGTGCTTGAGCGCGTTGCCGATCAGGTTGGCGAGGATGACGTCCAGGCGGCGCGGGTCGAGCCGGGCCACGATGCCCCGCTCGGCGTCGAGTTCGACCGCGTCGAGCCAGGCCCGGGCGTCGATGCAGGACGTGACCTGGTCGGCGACGTTCACATCGTCCAGCACGAGCCTGGCCGTACCCGCGTCGAAGCGGGTGACCTCCATCAGGTTCTCCACCAGGTTGTTCAGGCGGCGCGTCTCGCTGACGACCAGCGCCACGGCCGGTGCGATCATCGGATCGAGGTCGTCGACCTCCTCCTCCAGCACCTCCGCCACCGCCGTCAGCGCGGTCAGCGGCGTCCGCAGCTCGTGCGACATGTCCGCGACGAAGCGCCGGCTCGCCTCCTCCCGCGCGCTCATGTCGGCGACCTTCTTCTCCAGCGCCTCGGCCGTCTTGTTGAAGGTGTGCGACAGGTCGGCGAGTTCGTCCGTGCCCGACACGTCGAGGCGGTGGTCCAGCTCGCCCTCGCCGAGCCGCCGCGCCGCGTCCCCGAGCCGCTGCACGGGCTTGAGCACGGTACGGGCCGCGGCCTGCGCCAGCAGCGCGGAGCCGAGCAGCGCGAGACCGGTGGCGATGGTCAGCGACCAGCCGAGCGCGTTGAGGTCGTCCCGCTCCTGCGCGAGCGATTTGTACATGTAGCCGGTGGGCCCGCCGCCCACGATCCGCGTCCCGCCGACCAGGTACGGATTGCCGTTCGGCTTCGTCCGCTGCCAGTACACGTGGTACTCGGAATCGTTCGCGGCGGTCGTCTTCTGCCGGTCGTTCACCGCGTTCTGCAGGGACTTCGGTACGTTGGCCAGCCCGAAGGAGTCGGGCCCGGCCGCGCCGAAGATCTGCCGGTTGTCCTTGCCCACCTGCACCAGCAGCACGCTGTACCCGGGGCTGCTGCCCGCCATCAGCTCGGCGGTGCGCTGCAGTTCCTCCGCGGTGGGGTCGGCGGGGAGCGCGGCGGCCCGGTTCTGCATCTCCTGCCGGAAGTCGCCGAGGGCGGCGTCCTGGACGCGGGTGAGGACCGCCTCGCGGTTGAGCCAGTACGCGATGCCCGAGGCCGATACCGCTGCCGTCAGCGCGACCAGGCAGAACACCATGAGGAGCCGCAGCCGCAGGCTGGTCCAGCGCCGGCCCGCGAGCAACGCGCGGATCACTGCGGGGAGTCCAGGCGGTAGCCGACGCCCCGGACGGTCCGGATCAGGGTGGGCGAGGACGGCACGTCCTCGACCTTGGCGCGCAGCCGCTGCACACAGGCGTCGACGAGCCGCGAGTCACCGAGGTAGTCGTGCTCCCAGACCAGCCGCAGCAGCTGCTGGCGCGACAGGGCCTGCCCCGGCCGGCGGCTCAGTTCGAGCAGCAGCCGCAGCTCGGTCGGGGTGAGCTGGAGGTCCTCGCCGTTCTTCGTCACCGTCATGGCGGCCCGGTCGATGACCAGTGAGCCGAAGCTCGCCGAATCGCTCGACTCGCGCTCGCCGCGGCGCAGTACGGCCCGGATGCGGGCGTCCAGGACCCGGCCCTGGACGGGCTTGACGACATAGTCGTCGGCCCCTGACTCCAGGCCCACGACCACGTCGATGTCATCGCTGCGCGCGGTGAGCAGGATGATCGGCAGCTGGTCGGTGCGGCGGATCCTCCGGCACACCTCGAAACCGTCGATCCCGGGCAGCATCACGTCCAGCACGATCAGATCCGGCCGCTGCTCGCGCAGCAGCTTCAGGCCGTCCTCGCCCGTCGCCGCGGTGGCCACACGGTGGCCCTGGCGTGACAGGGAGAGTTCGAGGGCCGTGCGGATGGCGTCGTCGTCCTCGATCAGCAACAGGAAAGGCACGGGCTCATTCTGTCCCATCGGCAGTCGGGAGTTCGACCGCCTGGCGACGTGATCCTGTCGGGGTCCTGTCAGAAGTCGCTGTGACAGGGCTGTGACAGTCGACGGACACCCCGGTTAAGTCGGCCGGGCAATCTTCTATTCAACGCACAACGGACCGAAGCAGAGACACTCCACGACGGGGGGCGCGAGATGAACACGCTGCACAGCACCACGACCAGCGCGGTTGTCACGCGGCTGCACGATGTGAACCGCCGGGCGGGTGTCCGTACGGTGGCGGTCGCCCGTCCCCGGCCGGCCCACGTCGTAGCCATTGACGCAAACCAGTACCGGGCGGTTCCCGCCGCCGAGCAGACGCCCTCCTCCACCTCGGAGGCGGAGTTCACGGCGTACGTCCAGGAGCGGCGGGCCGCGCTCTACGCGACGGCCTTCCACCTCACCGGCGACCGGTACGAGGCCGAGGACCTGCTGCAGAGCGCGCTGTTCTCCACGTACCGCGCCTGGGACCGGATCAGCGACAAGGCGGCCGTCGGCGGCTACCTGCGCCGCACGATGACGAACCTGCACATCAGCGCGTGGCGCCGGCGGAAGCTGAACGAGTACCCGACCGAGGAGCTGCCGGAGACGGCCTCCGACACGGACGCGATGCGCGGTACGGAGCTGCGCGCGGTCCTGTGGCAGGCACTGACCCGCATCCCGGAGCCGCAGCGCACCATGCTGGTGCTCCGCTACTACGAGGGCCGCACGGACCCGGAGATCGCGGAGATCCTCGGCATCAGCGTCGGCACGGTGAAGTCGAGCATCTGGCGCTCGCTGCGCCGCCTGCGCGAGGACGAGGCGCTGAGCTTCGGCCGTGACGAGGCGGAGTCCTTCGGGGAGCTCGTCGCGTAACGGCGCACGCAAAAGCCATCGGGCCAGGGGGCCCGTCCTACGGGGGTGGGACGGGGGTCGCGGGGGGGAAAGGGCGGGATCATGCGGACGGGGGTCCGAATGATCCCGCCTTTTCGCATGTCCGGTGCGCCCGCGGGCCGCGCGGACGGTCGGGTCACAGGCGCTTGGCGCTGCGCAGGGCGGCGGCGTAGTAGCCGTTGCCGTCGAGGCGGGAGGCGCCGCCCTTGTCACCGATGGTGGGGCCGTTGGCCTCTTCACGGCTCGAAATGAAGATCTTGTGCCCGTCGGTGTCGTTGCCGAGGTACATGCCGGTGTGGTCCAGACGGTCGCCGGTGCGCCCGTCGAGCTTGAAGAACACCAGGTCGCCCGGCTGGAGGACGTCGACGGAGGCCGGCCGGTCCTGCGGGCCGACGCCCTTGAGGGCCAGGATGTCCACGCCGGCCTTCGAGCGGGCCATTCCGTTGGCGGTGCGCGGCAGTCCGTTGCCGCCGGTGTCGGAGGCCATCAGAGGGAAGCGGCCGCGGTAGCCGAAGACCGTTCGAATGAAACCGGAGCAGTCCAGGGCCCGGTACTTGGCCTTCTCCGGCCGTTCCGTGGTGCCGTTGCGGAAGGTGTACGGGATGCCGAGGTAGTCGTAGAAGTCCGACTGCTCCAAACGGAGGTCGTTGCCCACGGAACCGTTCGGGTTGAGCGGCCCGAAGGCCGCGTCGCCCGCGTACTGGACGCCGGCCGCGTCCTTCTTGACCGGTGCCTGGTCCCCGTACTGGAAGGCGATGGCGAAGAGGTCGTCCTCCTCGCTCCCGTAGTACTTCTTGAACCAGTCCCGGAACCACTGCTCGCGCTCCGCACCGCTGCGCCAGCTCTCCGGCAGCAGGCGGACCCAGTTGTCGGTGACGACGCGGGTCCGGGTGGTGGCCGGCTCGGTGAAGGTACGGCTCTTGCCGGTGAGCGACGCGGTGCGCGCGCCGTCCGTGAAGGTGGCGAGGACGGCGCCGTCCGCGCCGCGCAGGACCGAGCGCTCCGGGTTCTTCAGCCGCTCCCACTTCTGGGCGCCCTCCTGGCCCCCGCCCTGGTGCGCCTGGTCGGTGACGCGCAGCACCGCGGGGGCCTTGGCCTGCTCCTCCTTGCGCAGCTCGTAGGTGAAGTACGCGCTGCCGGCGAGCAGGAGCGCCACGACGGCGGCGTGCAGGACGGAGTGGGTGCGGCGGGCGGGCTTGGCGGTCATCGGTGCGCTCCGGGCGGTGCGGGTGGTCGGGCCGGCGTCGGTCAGGCGTGCGGCAGGAAGCCGAGCAGGATGCCCGAGGTCAGGACGACGTACGTCATGAGGGTCGCGGAGCCGGTGGCGAGCAGCGTGGCGCCCTTGGGCTGGCGGACGAGCTGGTAGGCGATCAGTCCGGGGACGATGAAGCCGAGGGTCTGGTTCGCGTACAGCAGGGGGAACTTCATCTGGAGCACGATCACCACCGTGGCCTGGAGGAGGACTCCGATGAGGACGACGGCCGCGAACAGGCGCTTGCCGTAGAGGATGACGAACTTCTGGGTGACGAGGGTGAGCGCGTAGGTCAGGGCGGTGATGCCGACGACGAGCGCGGCGCGCTGCAGGTCCTCGATGAGGGTGAGTGCGAGCCAGCCGGGGGTGATCATGCCGCCGGGCGAGAGGTTCGTCGTCAGGTAGCAGAGGAGGGAGAACAGCAGGCCCAGCGCGATGCCGATCGCGGCGATCTCGGGGGTGAGGACTGCGGGGATCAACGGGGGTCTCCTGGGCTCTGCCACTGCGGGTTCGGGTGGGGCTCGTACGGGTGGGGCGGCCAGGGCTGCTGCTCCTGCGGCGGCTGCTGCTGCTGCTGATAGGAGCCCTGGTGCCACGGCCCGTCCGGCTGCCGCGGGTGCGGGCCCTGCCCCTGGTACGGCGGGCGGCCCTGGGGGGCGGGCTGTGCGTACTGCTGCGGCGGGTGGACGTACTGCCGCGGCACGGGGGGCTGCGCGAACCGGGCCTCCTGGGCGGCGCTGAGGTCGGCGTACGGGTCGAGGTGCGGCACGTACAGCGGCTGCGCGGGGGCGGACTGCCGGGGTACGGCGGGCTCGCGGTCCGGGGCCACCCCGTAGGCCTCCGTCCGGCCGGGCACGTCGGGCTCGTCGGGCTCGTCCTCGAAGCCGGGGAGTTCCGCCAGGTGTTCCAGGAGGATCTCGCCCTGGCCGTGGATGTTGCCGATGGCGACCAGCGAGGAGCTCTCGCCCAGGTGGCCGAGCAGCTCGTTCATGAACTCCCCGCCGTCGCGCTGGTCGCCGCCGAGGTCCACGGCACGCCCGCGCCACTCGGCCGGGATCGCGTCGATGGCGCTCTTGGCCGGGTGCCCGATCACGAAGACCTTGTCGGGCATCAGGTCCGGGACGATCGCGCCCATCTGGCCGTTGCGCTCGACGCGGTCGGGGCGGCAGTTGATCACGAGGTTGAGGGGGCGGTCGACGGCGCCGAGGTCGAGGAGCTGGTTGATGTTCATCAGCGTCGACTCGGGGTCGTTCGCGGCGAAGACGTTGGCGAAGCGGACCCGCTTGCCGCCGGGGGCCACGTACCGCTCGACGGAGAGCACGCCGGGGTCCGGCGGGGCGTCGTACATCCCCTGGAGGGCGGTCTCGCGGTCGATGCCGAGGAGGTCGGCGACGGTGAGCGCGATGGCGACGTTCTCCTTGAAGGTGAACCAGCTGAAGCCGCGCAGCTCGTCGTCGCTGACCGTGTCGGGGTCGGCGTAGACCAGCGTGCAGTTCCGCGCGTCGGCCTCCTCCTGGAGCACGTGAAAGCGCTCCTTCTCGGCGGTGACACAGATTCCGCCGTGCGGCATCGAGCGCGACAGGGACCGTGCGATGTCGTCGAGGGTGGGTCCCATCTCGGCGACGTGGTCCTCGCGGACGTTGCACAGCACGCCGATGGTCGACTGGATCAGCTTCGACTGGTTGATCTCCTGGAGTGCGGGCATGACCGCCATGCACTCCATGACCAGTGCGTGCGGCCGGTAGGCGGCGGCGCGCCGGACGATGCCGATCTGTTCGACGACGTTGGCGATGCCGAACTTCCGGTAGACGGGTTCCTCGGTGGCGTCCGGGTGGATGAAGCGGGCCGCGGTGCCGGTGGTTTTGGCGACGGTCAGCAGCCCGCCGCCGCGCAGGGCTCCCGCGCACAGCCGGGTGATGGAGCTCTTGCCGCGGATGCCGTTGACGAGCACCCGGTTCGGTATGTGCGCGAGGTTGGCGTAGTGCCGGCGCTGCTCGACGACGCCCGCGACGAGCATGGCCAGGCAGCTGAAGAGCAGCACGCAGTAGAGGAAGAGCACGGTGGATCAGTTCCTTCCGGCCGGGGTGGCAGGGCCGGGCGTCCGGCCGGTGGCGCCGCCGGCGGCGTCCCGCTTTCGCTGCTCCAGCAGCTGATGGCGGATGACTTCGAGGCTGCGGGTGACGGCGCCGACCTCGTCGTGGTGGGTCGGGTAGACGACGGTGCGGCGGTCGCCGTCGGCCAGGGCCTCCGCACGGCGAGCGAGGTCGCGCAGCGGGCGCACCACGATGATGTGCATCCAGCCGAGGCAGGCCGCGGCGCCCGTGAGGCCGAGCAGTCCGGCCAGGACGGTGCGGTTCTGCGCGGTGTACGCGGAGATCTCCAGGCCCTTGGCCGGCTGCCGGGTGACGACGGTCCAGTCCAGGGGCTGGGCCACGCCGCCACCGGTCATCGGCGCCGCGGCGGCGATGGAGACGCCGCCGTCGCGCAGCAGGGCGCTCTTGGCGCGCGGGCTCTTGTCCGCCTTCTCGTTCGCGGCGCTCACCAGGGCGTCCAGCCCGGCGTCCGACAGCGATGCGAAGGCCAGGTAGCCGTTGTTGCCGCCGATCACCCGGTGCCCGGCGTCGACGACGCGGACCTCGCCCAGGCCGGGCCGCTTGAGCATGGCGTTGAGGAAGTCGATGCGCAGCTCACCCACCACGGCGGCGCCGGCCAGGCCGGGCGCCTCGGCGTACTCGGTGATGACCGGCCGGTTGCCGCTGTCGACGAGGGTCACCGGCTGCTTCGAGGGGCCCTTGCCGGCGGAGTGGTGGGGCTTGCCGCCGGTGCGGGCGAGGACGGTGCCGTCGGCGTTCAGGACGTAGAGGGATTCGTAGCGTCCGTGCTGGTTCCGGGTGCGCTCCAGCAGCTTGGTCAGCTCGTCGGGGGTGGTCCTGTCGCTGATGACGGAGGCCACGGAGGTGAGGTCGGCGTGTCCCTCGTTGAGGGCGCGGCGTACCCGGTCGGCCAGGGTGTCGGTGCGTTCGCGCTGGTCGTCGACGATCGCCCTGGGCACGGCGACGGAGGCCCCCGCGCGGTTGAGCGTCAGCAGCAGCGGCCCCGACCACACCAGAAGCAGGATCCCGCACACCGCGAGGAGGGCGCGGGTCCCGATCCGGGCGCGGCGGCCGCCGCGCGTGCCCCCGGTTTCCGCCGCGGGTGCGCCGAGGAGCTGCCGGCGCAGCCGGTCGAGGGCGGCGCCGATGCGGGCGGCCTCGCCGTACTTGGGCACGGTGACCGGGCGGTTCAGGTCGCCGCGGCCGATCCGGCGGCTTTCCAGGAACAGCTGGAGCAGCGGGCGCTGGACGGTGGTCACGAGCAGGGCCACGGCCAGTGCGCCGAGCACCAGCAGGGCCGCGGACGCGGCGATCCAGAAGAAGGAGTCGACGGCGGCGGAGCGCTCCTCGGCGACGCCGACGAACGAGACGACGGTGAGGCCGAGGGCGGTCGCGTCGGTGCCCACGCCGGGCTGCGAACCGGTGAGCTTCGCGTAGCCGGCCACGGAGCGGTGGCCGTCCCTGGCGTCCCCGAGCAGGCTGCCGCTGATGCCGGCGAAGCCGCCGGAGCCGGGCTCCTTGGCCTGGAGGGGGTGCCGTTCGGCCTTCTGGGCGACTGTCTCCGCGAACTTCGCGAGCTGCTTCTTCTCCTGCCCGGAACCTCCGACGCCGTCGCTGCCGAGGACCTGGCCGGAGGAGTCGAGGACGGCGATGGAGCGGGACCTGCCCAGGCTGATGCCCGGGACCTTCAGACTGCTGGAGGCGACCAGGAGCTGCTGGGGGCGGTTGGGCCAGGACAGCAGGGCGAGGGTGAGCAGGCGGGTCTCGCCGTTCTCCAGCCGGACCATGCGGGGGGCGAGGCCGGACTTCCCGTCGAGCGCGGTCAGGTCGAGGGCGGTCAGCGGGAGGTTCTCGCCGCGCTGCGCTTCCAGTCGGCCGGACTTGATCTCGATCACGGCCGTGCCGCGCCACTTCTGGTAGACGCTGCCGAGCTTGTCGAGCACGGAGTCGGGCGAGACCGGTTCGCCGGAGCCGAACAGGGAGGCGGTCCTGCCGATGTCCGTGATGCTCTCGTCCAGGGAGGCGCGCAGGGCGATGGCGCCGTCCTCCGCGAAGTACTGCTGGGAGGTGAGAACAGCCGGGGGTACGGTCTCCCTGCCCACGTGGCCGAGTTGGAACGCGGTGAGGGCGGCGAGGGCCAGCAGCAGGGCGGACAGGGCCGCGATGGGCGGGCGGATGCCGCCCAGCAGCGACATGTCAGCCCGACGGCGGGTCCGGTGCCGCCGCTTCGGTCGCGACGCGGCCAACGCGGGCTCCTCTTTGTTCTGTCCCAGAGCCGGTGCGGCCTAGGAATTGTGACGATCTGGGCTTACGGTGCGCGGGGAGTGCCGCGAGGGCTTCGGCGCCTCCGGTCAGCGCGGACCGGTCCGCCGGCGGGTCCCGGTCACGAGGGCGGGCCGGAACGAAGAGCGGAGGGACGGAAAGCGGAGTACACGACTCCGATATTTTCGTATGCCTATGAGCGCTGCACCGACCAGGCGGATAACGATCGCGGTTCTGTGCGGCACCTTCATTGCCCTTTGTGCCGTTTTGACGCTTTGGGTGGCGAGCTCGGGAAGCGCACCGCCGGCCCGCCCGGCCGGCCCCGCTCCACAGCGCTCCGCCGGCACCGACCTGGCACAGCGGATCGCCCGCTTCACCGCCGGCTTCGGCGAAGGCGGCGGGTACCGCACCCCCACCGACCAGGAACGACTGGCGTTCACCAAGGCGTTCGCCCACCTGCTCGACGGGGATCCGGAAGCGGCGCGGACCGGCCTGACCGAGATCGACTTCACCCTCCGCACCGTCACGGACGCCGCCACCGGACGCCGGTACGCCGAGGTGGCGGACGGGGTGAGTGAATCGGGCCACACCAGCCGCGGCTGGGGCCGGGTGTACGTCGACCTGGAAGGGCCCGCACGCTGGTCGGTCCAGATCCCCCACCCCGTCGCCGACGCCCGCACCGAACTCCTGGGGGCACGGGTGCTGCGCGGTGCGCCGGGCGGGGTGCTCGTGCTCGCGGGGGCCCGTCGCGATGCGGGCGAGGACGGGGCGGCGGACGTGGCGCACCGCGACGACTCGGTCTTCCACGGGGTGGTGGAGGAGCTGGCCCGGAGGAACCTGCCCGGGATCCAGCTGCACGGGTTCGCCGACGAGTCGTTCCGCGGGCGCGACGCGGTGGTCTCCACGGGAGCCGGTGACAGCGCCGTCGCGGACGCCGAACAGCTGACCGCCGCGCTGCGGCGCGACGGCCTGGAGGTCTGTACGGCGTACTCCGCGCGCTGCAGGCTCGCCGGCCGGGAGAACGAACAGGGCCGGACCGCCGCCGACCGGCAGTCCCGCTTCCTTCACGTCGAGCTGAACAAGACGCTCCGCGGCGACGACCACGGCCTCGACCGGGCCGCGGCCGCGATCACCACCCTGACGGAGCGCTGGTCCCGGCGGTGAGGGGGCGGTTCGGCCTACGCGGGGGTCGTCGCGCGGTGGCGGCCCGCCGCGGCTGCGGCCAGGCGGCCCAGGGCCTCGTCGCCGGCGCAGGGGTGCGCGCCCAGCGCCACGTGCCGGGCCACGATGCCCCGTTCGGCGCGCATCAGCCGCAGGCCCCTGCGCACCAGGAACGGCACGGACTTGCGGCCCTCCCGCAGGTCGCGGGCGAGGCGGCGGCGGAAGGTCGTCGAGGGGCGCCCCCGCAGGCAGATGGCGTCCGCGAGCAGGCCGAGGCCCTGGCAGCGGGCGGCTATGTCGGCGGCGAAGATGCCCTCCGCGATGAACAGCGGGGTACGGGCGATGTCCAGGATCTCGGCGCCCGTGCGGGAGCTCGTCGCGATGTCGTACACCGGGACATCGGTCCGCCCCGCCGCGCACAGCTCGGCGACCGCGGCGACCGCCGCGTCCGCGTCCCAGGACAGCGGGGAGTCCCAGTCGATGTCGGAGCTGCCGTCGACGAGCGGGAGGGACGGGTCGTCGGCCTCCTTGTAGAAGTCGTCGAGGCGCAGCACGGGCAGCCCTGAGCGGGCGGCCAGGGAGGATTTTCCGGAGCCCGACGGACCGGTCAGCAGAACGACTCGGGTCGGCGAAGGAGAGGAAGAGCTCACGGGACACCAGTCTGAACCATTCCCCCGGGTAGGGGATCCACCCGGTGGCCGGTTGGTGTCCAGGAACACACCTCAACTACGCTGCGTGCGCACGCGACTACGACCACAGGCGGGATCTCCATGGCACGTCACGCAGCCCCTTCCCCATCGAACCGGCTCCGCAGCGCCGGTCTGACCGTCTCGCTGGCCGGTGCGGCCCTGGCGATGGCCGCGGGCGGCGCCCAGGCCGGCGAGCTCGACGTACCGGCGGCCGTGGCCGGGGTCACCGACCCGATCGCCAACCTGAAGGTGAACCCGCTCGCGCACACGGGCGTGGACCCGCTGGACAACGGGGTCGCCACGAAGGTGGCCGACTTCCCGTCCGTCGGGACCGGCATGGTCACCGGCATCCTGACCCAGGGTCCCTCGGTCGGCGAACTGCCGACCGCCGCGGCCTCCTCGCTGCTCGGGCCGGTGCTCCCGAAGCAGTAGACACACCGTTCGGCGGGTACGGGAAGACCCCGGCAGCGCGGGGGACGCTGCCGGGGCCGGTCTCGTGCGGGGGCCGGTCCAGAAGGACTAGTAGGACGAGCCGCCCGCGCCCAGCGACCCGGTCGGGTGCCAGACGGTCTTGGTCTCCAGGAACGCCGTCATGCGCGACGTGCCCGGGTCGGCGCTCCAGTCGTCCACAGGCTGTGGACGCAGAACGCGCTTGAGATTGTCGGCCGCCGCGATCTCCAGCTCCTTGGCCAGCGCCGCGTCGGCGCCGGCCAGGTCGATCGCGTTGACGTCCTGGTGGGACGCCAGGTGCGGGCCCATCTCGCCGGCCCTGCCGGACAGGATGTTGACCACGCCGCCGGGCAGGTCGGAGGTGGCGAGCACCTCGCCCAGGGAGAGCGCCGGCAGCGGGGACTTCTCGCTGGCGATGACGACGACGGTGTTGCCCGTCGCGATCACCGGGGCGATCACCGAGACCAGGCCCAGGAAGGACGAGTCCTGCGGGGCGAGGACCGTGACCACACCGGTCGGCTCCGGGGTGGAGAGATTGAAGAACGGGCCCGCGACCGGGTTGGCCCCGCCCACGATCTGGCCGATCTTGTCGGTCCAGCCCGCGTACCAGACCCAGCGGTCGATGGCCGCGTCGACGACCGCGGCGGCCTTCGACTTGGACAGGCCCTCGGCCTCGCCGACCTCGCGGACGAACTGCTCCCGGCGGCCCTCCAGCATCTCGGCGATGCGGTAGAGGATCTGCCCGCGGTTGTACGCGGTCGCGCCGGACCAGCCGCCGAAGGCCTTGCGGGCCGCGACGACGGCGTCACGCGCGTCCTTGCGGGAGGACAGCGGGGCGTTCGCCAGCCACTTGCCCTTGGAGTCCTTCACTTCGTACACCCGGCCGCTCTCGGAGCGGGGGAACTTGCCCCCGACGTACAGCTTGTAGGTCTTGAAGACGTTCAGGCGGGTCGCAGAAGACTCAGACATCGAGGTAGCCCTCCAGGCCGTGGCGGCCGCCCTCGCGGCCGAAGCCCGACTCCTTGTAGCCGCCGAAGGGCGAGGTCGGGTCGAACTTGTTGAAGGTGTTGGCCCAGACGACACCGGCGCGGAGCTGGTTCGCGACCGCGAGGATGCGCGAGCCCTTCTCCGTCCAGATGCCGGCGGAGAGGCCGTACTGGCTGTTGTTGGCCTTGGCGACGGCCTCGTCGGGCGTACGGAAGGTCAGCACGGACAGCACCGGGCCGAAGATCTCGTCGCGGGCGACGGTGTGCGCCTGGGTGACGTTCGTGAAGAGCGTCGGGGCGAACCAGTAGCCGGAGGACGGCAGCTCGCACGCCGGGGACCAGCGTTCGGCGCCCTCGGCCTCGCCGGTCTCCGCGAGCGCGGTGATCCGGGCGAGCTGCTCGGCGGAGTTGATCGCGCCGATGTCGGTGTTCTTGTCGAGCGGGTCGCCCAGGCGCAGCGTCGAGAGCCGGCGCTTGAGGGAGTCCAGCAGCTCGTCGTGGATCGACTCCTGGACCAGCAGACGGGAGCCCGCGCAGCAGACCTGGCCCTGGTTGAAGAAGATGCCGCTGACGATGCCCTCGACGGCCTGGTCGATGGGGGCGTCGTCGAAGACGATGTTGGCGCCCTTGCCGCCCAGCTCCAGAGTGACCTTCTTGTCCGTACCGGCGATCTGGCGGGCGATGGCCTTGCCGACCGCGGTCGAGCCGGTGAAGGCGACCTTGTTGACGTCCGGGTGAGCGACCAGCTCGGCGCCCGCGTCCCCGTAACCGGGGATGATGTTGACGACGCCCTTGGGCAGACCCGCCTGGCGGCAGATGTCCGCGAAGAACAGGGCGGAGAGCGGGGTGGTCTCGGCGGGCTTCAGGACGACCGTGTTGCCGGCGGCGAGCGCCGGGGCGATCTTCCACGCGAGCATCAGCAGCGGGAAGTTCCACGGGATGACCTGGCCGGCCACGCCCAGCGGGCGCGGGTTCGCGCCGTAGCCCGCGTGGTCGAGCTTGTCGGCCCAGCCGGCGTAGTAGAAGAAGTGCGCGGCGACCAGCGGGAGGTCCGCGTCGCGGGTCTCCCTGATCGGCTTGCCGTTGTCCAGGGTCTCCAGGACGGCGAGCTCGCGGCTGCGCTCCTGGATGATCCGGGCGATGCGGAAGAGGTACTTGGCACGCTCGGAGCCGGGCAGCGCGGACCACTTCTCGAAGGCGCGGCGGGCGGCCTTCACGGCACGGTCCACGTCGGCGGCGCCCGCCTGGGCGACCTCGGCGAGGACCTCCTCGCTGCTCGGCGAGACGGTCTTGAAGACCTTGCCGTCGGCGGCGTCGGTGAACTCGCCGTCGATGAAGAGCCCGTAGGAGGGGGCGATGTCGACGACCGAGCGGGACTCGGGAGCCGGTGCGTACTCGAATACAGATGCCATGGTGATCAGTCCACCGTCACGTAGTCGGGACCGGAGTAACGGCCGGTGCTCAGCTTCTGGCGCTGCATCAACAGGTCGTTGAGCAGGCTGGAGGCGCCGAAGCGGAACCAGTGGTTGCTCAGCCAGTCCTCGCCCACGGTCTCGTTGACCAGGACCAGGAACTTGATCGCGTCCTTGGTGGTGCGGATGCCGCCGGCCGGCTTCACGCCGATCTGGATTCCAGTCTGCGCGCGGAAGTCGCGGACGGCCTCGAGCATGAGCAGGGTGTTCGCCGGAGTCGCGTTGACCCCGACCTTGCCGGTCGACGTCTTGATGAAGTCGGCGCCCGCCAGCATGCCGATCCAGGAGGCGCGGCGGATGTTGTCGTAGGTCGACAGCTCGCCGGTCTCGAAGATGACCTTCAGGCGCGCGGCGCTGCCGTCCTCGCGGACACAGGCCTCCTTGATGGTCCTGATCAGCTCGTACGTCTCCAGGTAGCGGCCGGCGAGGAAGGCGCCACGGTCGATGACCATGTCGATCTCGTCGGCGCCGGCGGCGACGGCGTCACGGGTGTCCGCGAGCTTCACGGGCAGGGCGGCACGGCCGGCCGGGAAGGCGGTGGCGACCGAGGCGATCTTGACGTCGGCCCCGTTCAGCGCGGCCTTCGCGGTGGCCACCATGTCGGGATAGACACAGACGGCGGCCGTCGTCGGGGTCGTGCGGTCGGTCGGATCGGGATGGACGGCCTTGGCGGAGAGCGCCCGGACCTTGCCCGGGGTGTCCGCGCCTTCCAGCGTCGTCAGGTCGATCATCGAGATGGCCAGGTCGATGGCGTACGCCTTGGCCGTCGTCTTGATCGAACGGGTGCCGAGGGAGGCCGCGCGGGCCTCCAGGCCAACAGCGTCGACGCCGGGCAGCCCGTGCAGGAAGCGGCGCAGCGCACTGTCGGACGTCGTCACGTCAGCGAATGCGGTGAGGGTGGTGGGCATGGTCACCAGATGAGCATATCTACGCGCGTAGCGACCTGTCACCCCCGCCCCCGATTCCGCTATGGGATCGACACCTCCACTCTCCGTTACCGGCCCATGACAGGAGCCGGATCGTCCGCGCGCACGGGCTCCGTAACTCTGTCCTCAGCAGCCCGCCAGACACTCACCCGGCGCTTACGGACAGAGAAAACCGCGGCATACAACTCTCCTCCACTCTCCGAGACCACGCTTCAAGGAGTCGTTGTGCGTACCGCCCTCCGTACCTCCATCGCCACCGCGTTCCTCGCCGGCGCCCTCCTCGCCCCGGTCGCGGGCACGGCGTACGCCGCCACCACCGCCTCGCCGGCCGCGGCCTCGTCCGTCCCGGGCAACGACCGGGAAGCGGGCACGCGGATCGACATCGCCCCCGGCTTCGCCGCGATGGTGCGCCACACCGCGGGCGGTCCGGAGGTCGAGATCCTGTCGCCCGGCTCGGGAGAGCCGAACACCTTCCCGACGCGCTCCCGCTGAAGCGTCCGCCGTCCCTGCCCTCGTCCCTCCGTCCGGCGGGCCACCGGTCCGGTGGCCCGCCGGAAGTCGTCCCCGGAGCACCCTCACGACCCACCGCGTACGCCTCCCGCTCGCCGCACTCCTCTGCGCCGCCCTCACCGGCTGCGGCGTGGGCTCCGGCGCACCCACCGGCGCGCCCGGGACCACCGCGCCGCCGTCCGCCGCACCCGCCGCCGACCCGGCGCCGACCGCGGCCGCCGCCCCGATGCCCGCCTCCGCGCCCGTACGCGTACGGATCCCCGCGGCCGGTGTGGACGCCTCCCCCGTGCTGGGGCTGGGGCTCGCCGCCGACGGCACCGTCGAAGTGCCCTCGGTGGCCGACGCCGACAAGGTCGGCTCTCACCGTCTCCCGGGCGGACGGCACCACAGCCGTCTTCCGGGTCCGCGAGCTGGAGCAGGTCGGCAAGAAGGAGTTCCCGACCGCCAAGGTGTACGGGAACACCACCCGCCCGGAGCTGCGCGTCATCACCTGCGGCGGCGAGATCACCGACGGCCACCGGCCCGACAACATCATCCTGTACGCCGATCTCGTGGGCTGAGACGGCGTGGGGCAGAATCGACCCCATGAGCAGCCAGCAGCAGCCGACCGACGAGCCGGTCTACGCAGACCGGGTCTACCGATCCTCCATGGGCGTCGTCTCGGGGGTACTGCTGCTCGCACTGACCGCCTGGCTCTGCGGCGACGCCGTGGTCCGGGGCTCGGGCAACGCCCCGTGGATCGCGCTGGCGGTGGCGCTGTGCGCCGTACCGCTGATCGTCGCCTTCACGATCCGCCCGGCCGTCTTCGCCAATGACGACCGGATGCGCGTGCGCAACCCGTTCCGGATCATCGAGCTGCCCTGGGCGGCCGTGGACGCGGTGCGCGCCGGGTACTCGGCCGAGGTGCTGGCCGAGGGATCGAAGTACCAGCTCTGGTCGGTGCCGGTCTCGCTGCGGGAGCGGAAGAAGGCCAACCGGCAGCAGATCCGCCGCAGCGTCCAGGACCGCCGCGACCCCGGCGCCTCGGCCGACCCCGGCGAGCGCGCCCGCACCGCCCCGTCCGAACCGATGCGGGCCGGTGCCGACCGGATCGTCGACGAGCTCCAGGGGATGGCCGAGAACGGTGCCACGCGGCCCGGCGCCCAGGGCAGTGTGCGCGTGCGCTGGTCGTACGAGATCATCGCGCCCGCCCTGGCCGGCGCGCTGATCCTGATCGTCCTCATCGCCGTCCGCTGACCGGCGGCGGCGCCCGTTGCGACCCGTTTCGCGTGCTCCCCGCCACACCCCTCTCCGGTCCGGAACCGGCGCTACCGGGTGATGCGTCCTCGCAGGTGTGCAGCGTCATGAGGCAGGCGAAACCGCCGCCACCGCGATCCATCTCCGTCTCCGCCTGCTGGCCGGGGTCCTGCTCGCCGCCCATTTCGTGGTCGTCGGCTGGCTGACCCTGAGACCGCTGGATGTGCCCTGGGCGGCGGCGGCCAATCTCACTCCGCTGGAGGGGATCTCGGCCGACCTCGCCCTCGGGCCCCTGGAGGCCGCCCGGCGGATCGGTGAGGGACTCGCCCTGCTGGCCCCGCTCGGGGTGCTGCTGCCGCTGATCAGCGGACGGCTCGCGCCGTCGGCCCTGTCCGCGTGGTCCTCGCTGACCCGGACGGCCGCCGCGGGCGCCCTGGCCTCGGTGTGCATCGAGATGCTCCAGACCGCCGTTCCGGGCCAGGTCGTCGACGTGGACTCGGTGCTGCTGAACACCCTCGGTGTGGTGCTCGCGCACGTGGCCGTCGTACCGGCACTGCGGTCCCGGCTGAGGCGCTCACACACTGCTTATCAGGGGGATACCCCGAAGATTCCCAGGGTCGGGCTCGGCCCCTGGACCGACGTTCTGTCGGCGGTCCAGCGGGAGTATTGAGACATCGCAAGAAAGCGATCCCGACGAAGGAGAACCCCATGAGCGCCCTGGTCCGCCCCCGTGACGGCCGCTGGATCGGCGGAGTCTGCGCCGGACTGGCGCGGCGTTTCGGAATTTCCGCGAACGCGATGCGCGCCATATTCGTGGTCTCGTGCCTGCTGCCCGGCCCGCAGTTCCTGGTCTACATCGCGCTGTGGGTGCTGCTGCCGAACGAGAAGTCCAGCTCCGCCGCCGCCTGGTAGACCGGCGGCCGCCCGTCCGGCCGGCCACTCACCCGGCCGGCCGCCCGCGTCCGCTCGACCCGCCGTTCCCTCAGCCGGCCTTCTGGACCTTCTGGACCTTCTCCAGCTGCTTGTCGGCCACTTCCTGCGGCACCTGCGCCTTCTGCTGGGCCGCCGCCACATTGAGGGCCATCAGCCGCACGACGGTGTCGCCCTCGCGTACGACGACCAGGTGGACCTGCGCCGAGACGCCCTCGGCGGCCGCGGTCATGGTCCAGCTGACGCTCTCGTCGCCGCCCGTGCGGTAGTCGGCGGCCTTCACGTCGCGGTAGCTGCCGGTCTGCTTCTCGACCTTGGCGGAGAAGCCCGCACCGCAGGCGGCGACGGCGGACTTGAGCCTGGCGATCAGCGCCTTGGCGTCACTCGCGGAGTAGGAGCTGACGGAGGCGGACACGGCGAGCCCGACCTGCTTCTGGGAGCCGATGCCGCGGCTGACGGTCTCGCGCGCGGACGGGTCCGGCTTGTCGCCCATGATGTCGGCCAGCGGCTGGCAGGCCTTCCTGTCGGCCTGCGGCTGGCCGTCCGGGGCATTGGGGTTCTTGCCCTGGGCGGAGACCTGGTAGCCGGTCAGGTCGCCCTGTGCCAGCGCGGACCGCTCCAGAGCGCTGCCAGGGGCCTTCGGCGCGGACGATCCGGTCGCCGCGGCGGACGGCGCCGGGGCTCCGGGCGCACCGGGGCTGCTGCCCGCGGAGCCCTTCGGATCGGGGGCCTTGCCCGTCGCGGGGGTGTCGGTGCTGCTGCACCCCACGGCGGCGAACAGCAGGGCGGGGACCAGCGCGACCATCGTCGCTCGTGCCTTCATGCGCATGACCGAGAACCTCATACCCAAAGCGTCGGCGGGCAGTTGGTGGCGATCGTGGCACACGGTGCGGCGGGACACATACCCGATCGAAGGGGCATCCACCCACCGCACACGTGTACGCATCGCGGCGGGGCCGGTCTCAGCTGCCGAGGCCGTTCAGGCTGTTGGTGAGCGGGGTCAGCACGCCGGTGACCTGAGAGGTGGGGTCGCTCGGCTGGCCCTCCGGGCTCACGTGCTGCTGGCTGGTGGCGCCCTGGAGCATGCCCGTGGCGGAGCCCAGGGCGTCGGTCAGGCCGACCGCCGGAACGGCGGCGGAAGCGGTACCCGCGGCGACGGCGGCGAAGGCGGCACCGAGAACGACGGTACCGAGGGTCTTGGCAGCTGACTGCTTCATGAAAAGTTGTCCTTGCGACGGGGAAATGAGCGGCTCTGCAAACTAGTCACTTCAAACCCCCGCCCGCAAACATCCTTAAATACGAGAAAGCGCCCGGGAATTCCCCTTCCCGGGCGCGTCCCTTACGTCACGCCATGACCTAGGCCGAGACAGAACCACTGGTAGAGGCGGTCTGCCGGAACAGCCACTCCGACTTCAGCTCCGCGTAACCGGGCTTGATCACTTCATTGATCATGGCCAGTCGTTCATCGAAAGGAATGAACGCGGACTTCATCGCATTGACGGTGAACCACTGCATGTCGTCGAGGGTGTAGCCGAAGGTGTCGACCAGGTGCTCGAACTCGCGGCTCATGCTGGTGCCGCTCATCAGGCGGTTGTCCGTGTTGACCGTGAGCCTGAAGTGCAGCTTGCGCAGCAGACCGATCGGGTGCTCCGCGTACGAGGCGGCCGCGGCGGTCTGCAGGTTCGAGGTCGGGCACATCTCCAGGGGGATGCGCTTGTCCCGGACGTACGAGGCCAGGCGGCCCAGGGTCACGGAACCGTCCTCGGCGACCTCGATGTCGTCGATGATCTTCACGCCGTGACCGAGGCGGTCGGCGCCGCACCACTGCAGGGCCTGCCAGATCGACGGCAGGCCGAAGGCCTCGCCGGCGTGGATGGTGAAGTGGTTGTTCTCGCGCTTGAGGTACTCGAAGGCGTCGAGGTGGCGGGTGGGAGGGAACCCGGCCTCGGCGCCGGCGATGTCGAAGCCGACCACGCCGTTGTCGCGGTAGCGGTTCGCCAGTTCGGCGATCTCCAGCGCGCGGGCGGCGTGGCGCATCGCGGTCAGCAGGGCGCCGACGCGGATGCGGTGGCCGTTGGCCTTCGCGCGGCGCTCGCCCTCGCGGAAGCCGTCGTTCACGACCTCGACGACCTCTTCGAGGCTCAGGCCGGCTTCCAGGTGCTGCTCGGGCGCGTAGCGGATCTCGGCGTACACGACGCCGTCCTCGGCCAGGTCCTCGGCGCACTCGGCGGCGACCCGGAAGAGGGCGGCCTTCGTCTGCATGACCGCGCAGGTGTGCGCGAAGGTCTCCAGGTAGCGCGGGAGGGAGCCGGAGTCGGCGGCTTCGCGGAACCAGATGCCGAGCTTGTCGGCATCGGTCTCGGGGAGGTTCTCGTAGCCGACCTCGCGGGCCAGCTCGATGATGGTCCCGGGGCGCAGTCCACCGTCGAGGTGATCGTGCAGCAGCACCTTCGGGGAACGACGGATCTGATCCGCGGTCGGCAGGTTGGGGGTCTCGCTCGTCATCTTGGCACTCTAACTCCTACGCGCGTAGAGCGGCATGCCGACGGCAGGCGTCGATATGTAACAGAGACCGCGCGGACGGATGGCGTACACCCGAAGGTCTGAGACTGTTCCGCCATGGCATTGCATGCGCCGCCGGCGCGCGGGGCCCGCCTGGGGCGGGCGGCCGGCGCGAGAACCGGCTCGAGTTCGACGGAAAATGCGGTCAACGGGGTGGTGCTCCTGCTGCCGGGGGCGTCCAGACTCTCCCCCGGTCCCATGCGTCCGCTCGCGCGGGCGCTGGCCCGGGCCGGCGGGGCGGAGGGGCTGGTCACGCACCCCGTGATCCACGGCGGGGGATCCGCCCGGGAGGAGCAGGCACGGTGGGCGGCGGACGAGGTGGTGCGGCGGTACGGGGACGTACCGGTGTGCCTGGCCGGCTACGACGCCGGGGGCCTGGCCGCGCTGCGGGCGGCGGGCCACGGGGCCGTCAACTCGGTTGTGGCGATCGCCCCTTGCTCGGTGCCGGAGACCGGAGCGGACTCCGGCTCCCCTGAACCGGTGAAACAGCTGTCGGGACGGCAGGTGCTGATCGTGCACGGCACCGACGACGCGCGCAACGACCCGGAGACCTCCTTCCGGCTGGCGGTGCGCGCGAAGAAGACCAACCGGTCGACGTGCCGCTTCGAGGTGCACTCGGACGGGCACGGATTGCGCGAGCACCAGTCGGAAGTGGTGGCGCTGGCGGTGGACTTCGTCCTGGGCGCGGTGTTCTCGGGCCGGTACTCGCGGCCGGTGACGGACGCCCTGGCCGCGCCGCCGCCGCTGGGTCTGCGAATGCCGCTGGCCTCGGGCTTCGGGAGATCGCCGAGGAGGTGAGCCGCGAGCCCGGCGCGCGTACCGTGAGGAGTGGACTCGGGGTGTCCTGCCGCTATCGGAGGCGACCGGCCATGGGTGGATTGGTCCACAGGAACTTCGACGAGCCCGATGAGACGCGCCCCTTCGAGGCCGGGACGGGCAGGCTGGACCTGTTCAACGCCGAGGGCGGGGCGGTGGGACGCGCGGTCTTCGAGCCGGGCTGGCGCTGGACGCTGCACATCAAGCCGCTGGCGGGCACGGACAGCTGCCAATCCGCGCACACCGGGTACGTCGTGAGCGGCCGGATGAAGCTGGTCATGGACGACGGGGAGAGCGCGGACCTCGGTCCGGGCGAGTTCGTCCGGATCCCGCCCGGTCACGACGCCTGGGTCCTGGGCGACGAGCCGTGCGTCGTGCTCGACTGGACCGGCTACAGCGACTACGCGAAGCCGGACGCCGGCTGACCCGGCCGACCGGGCCGACGCGGCTGACGCGGCCCGGCTGACGGCGGCCCGGCCTCCCGCTCTTTCGGGGATCGCGCCGGTCCTTCGGTACCCGCCGCTCCGCCCCCTCACGGTCGGATGGCGCCGTCGGACCGGGCGCGACCACCGCGGCCGGCCGCGGGCACAGCAGGACACGGCCCCCGTCCTCGCCTGGGTGTCGCTGTGCACACCGCGCTTCCCCCTCGCGCCGCGCTGCCCACTGTGCCCCTTCGGAATATGCCGATGATGTCCCTCGATGCGTCGTCTTGCCGCCTTGCGGAAACACGAGGGGTTTATAAATCCGCATAACTAGGGACGCATACGCATATGCCTGCCGAGGAATCCGGGGCGGCCGGGGCCGCCCGGGTCGCCGGAGAACTGAGCCCCGCCGCCCGGCGCCTGTACGCGTACGCCGTCGAGCGGCACGCCTTCGACGCGTGCGAGGCCACCGGCGCCCTGGGCGTGCGCGCGGCCGCCGCCATCACCGAGCTGGCCGCGGCGCACCTGCTCCAGCGGGCCCCGGGCGACGACCCGGACCGCTGGAGCGCGGTGGCCCCGCGGGCGGCGGCGGCCCGGGCCCTGGCCCCGCTGGCCCTGCTCGTACGGGAGACCCACGACGAGATGGACCGGCTGCGGGGGCGGCTGGAGGCGCTGATGCCCGCGTACGAGGCGGGCACCGTGCACCGGGACCTGAGCGGGTCGGGCCGACTGGAGCTGGTCACGGACCTCGGCGCGGTACGGGGGCTGATCACGGAACTGGTCGCGGCGTGCGAGCGGGAGCTGCTGACCTCGCAGCCCGGCGGGGGCCGCCCGCTGGAGACGCTGGAGGAGTCGATCGGGCGGGACGAGTCGCTGCTGACGCGCGGGGTCTCGATGCGGACGATCTACCAGCACACGGCACGCTACTCCCGGCCCACGGCGGCCTACGTCGAGCGGGTGACGGCGCTGGGGGCGCGGGTGCGGACCCTGGGCGACGGGCTGATGCGGATGCTGATCTTCGACGACCACACGGGGCTGATGGCGGTGCCGGACCGCAGCGGGGCGGCGCTGGTGGTGCGGGAGCCGAGCGTCGTGCACTTCATGACGGCGGCCTTCGAGCGGTCCTGGGTCGGCGCCGAGCCCTTCCCCGCCTCGGTGAGCCCGGAGGCGGCCCGGTCGATCTCGGACGAGCTGCGGCAGACGATCGTCCGGCTGCTGTCGGAGGGGCTGGAGGACAAGGTGATCGCGCGCCGCCTGGGCATGTCGGAGCGGACGTGTCAGCGGCACATCGCCGAGATCATGCGCGCGGTGGGCGCCAAGTCCCGCTTCCAGGCGGGCCACTTGCTGGCGACCTCACCGCCGCCGCCCGACTGACCCGCCGGGCCGCATCCAGCCTCGCCGCGGGCGCCCTGCGGCCCGCGGGGCAACTCCGGCCTCGCCGGCGCGGCTGGGCGTCGGCTCGGTGAGCCCGGAAGATGGGCGGGACTCCCGCGGGGCGGGATAGCGATCCGGTGGCGGCCTGCCGCTTTCATGGGCGATATGGGGTTAAATCCCTTAGTGCATGACGGTCTGTCATGACATGCCCTTCCAGTCCTGGTGAAAGGGGCTCCGTTGCCGGCCGATCAACGTTCCCGTACGGACAAGGTGGTCTTCGGGGTCACCGCGGGCCTGACCCTCGCCTTCGTGCTGTGGGGCGCCGTGGCAACGGACTCACTGGAGAGCGTGTCGAGCAGCCTGCTCGAAGGGCTCATCCACAACTGCGGCTGGGCCTTCATGCTCGCCGCCAGCGGCTTCGTCGTCTTCGCCCTCTGGCTGGCGATCAGCCGCTACGGCCGGATCCGCCTCGGCCGTGAGGACGAGGTCCCGGAGTTCCGTACCGTCTCCTGGGTCGCCATGATGTTCAGCGCCGGCATGGGCATCGGGCTCATGTTCTATGGCGTGAGCGAGCCCCTGGCGCACTACGGGACTCCTCCGCCCGGCACGCACCCGGTCGATTCCGCCGAGCGGATGCAGACCGCGATGGCCACGACCCTGTTCCACTGGACGCTCCACCCGTGGGCGATCTACGCGGTCGTCGGGCTCGCCATCGCCTACAGCACGTTCCGCCGCAACCGCCGCCAGACGATCAGTGCCGTGTTCGAGCCGCTGATCGGCGCCCGGCACGCCCACGGCGGGGTCGGCCGGGTCATCGACATCGTGGCGATCTTCGCCACCCTCTTCGGCTCCGCGGCCTCACTCGGCCTCGGGGCCCTCCAGATCGGCAGCGGGTTCCGTCAGCTGGGGTGGATGGACACGGTCAGCACCACGCTCCTCGTGGGCGTCATCGCCGTCCTGACCGTCGCCTTCGTGGCCTCCGCGGTCTCGGGCGTGGAGCGGGGCATCCAGTGGCTGTCGAACATCAACATGGTGCTCGCCCTCGTGCTCGTCCTCTTCGTGTTCATCGCCGGGCCGACCATCATCGTGCTCGACCTCCTGCCCACGTCCCTGGGTGCCTACCTCGGCGACCTCCCCCAGCTCATCGGCCGTACCGAGGCCACCGGCGCCGGCGAGGTCGCCGACTGGCTGGGCAGCTGGACGGTCTTCTACTGGGCCTGGTGGATCTCCTGGACCCCCTTCGTCGGCATGTTCATCGCCCGGATCAGCCGCGGCCGCACCATCCGGCAGTTCATCGGCGGCGTCATCCTCGTACCGAGCACGGTCAGCCTGCTGTGGTTCTGCGTCTTCGGCGGCACGGCCATGAAGCTCCAGGAGCGCGGCGACCTCCCCAAGGCGAGCACCCCCGAGGGACAGCTCTTCGGGCTGCTCCAGCAGTTCCCCGCCGCCACCGCCATGAGCCTGCTGGTCATGGTCCTCGTCGCGATCTTCTTCGTCTCCGGCGCGGACGCCGCCTCCATCGTGATGGCCACGCTCTCGCAGAAGGGCATCCTCGAACCGTCCCGGCTGGTGGTCGTCTTCTGGGGAGTGCTGACCGGCGCCGTCGCGGCCATCATGCTGCTCATCGGCAACGGCGAGGGCGACGCGCTCGCCGGACTGCAGAACCTGACGATCCTCGTGGCGGCCCCGTTCACCCTGGTCATGATCGGGATGTGCGTGGCACTCATGCGCGACCTGCGCCAGGACCCGCTCATCATCCAGGGGGAACAGGGCGAGGAGGCCGTGGCGGTGGCCGTGGCCGCGGGCCACGAGGAGTACGGCGGCGACTTCGAGATCCGCATCGGCCCCTCCGGCAACCCGGAACCGGACCCGGATCTGGACCGGGACCGGGACCGGGAGCCGACGAAGTAGCCCTCCGCCCCCTTGCCACCCGACGGCCGGTCACCCGGCGGGCGGGTCCAGTTCGGGGATGAGTCGGCCGCGGCGGGAGAGGAGGAAGCGCTTGAACTCCGCCACCGGTGGGGTGTCGGGGTGGCCGTCGAGCCAGGCGAGGCCGATCTCGCGGACGGCGCGCGGGGCGGTCACCGTCAGTTCGACCACGCCGGGGCGGGCCACGGCCGGGGGCGGCAGGAGGGCCACGCCGAGACCGGCGGCGACCAGGCCGCGCAGGGTTTCCGCCTCCTCGCCCTCGAAGGCGATCCTCGGAGTGAACCCGGCCTCCGCGCACAGGTCGTCGGTGATGCGGCGCATGCCGTAGCCGGGCTCAAGGGTGACGAAGGTTTCCTCGGCGGCCTCGGCGAGGCGGATGCGCTTGCGGGTGGCGAGCCGGTGGTCGTCCGGGACCACCAGCCGCAGCCGTTGTTCGTCCAGGCGCCGGGCGACCAGGTCGGGGGCGTCCGGCAGCGGGGAGGTCAGGCACAGGTCGAGTTCGCCGGCCCGGAGCTTCTCCAGCATGGCCTCGCCGTAGTTCTGGACGAGGGAGAACCGGATCCGCGGGTGGTCGGCGCGGAAGGCGCGGATGAGGCCGGGTACGGTCTCGGAGCCCAGGGTGTGCAGGAACCCGAAGGCCACCTTGCCGGCCGTCGGATCGGCGTCCTGCTGTACGGATTCGGCGGCGCGGCCGATCTCCGTCAGGGCCTGCTCGGCCGAAGCCAGGAAGGTACGGCCGGCCGTGGTGAGGGCGACCGTACGGCCCTTGCGGGCGAACAGCGTGACGCCGAGGTCCTGTTCGAGCCGGACCATGGCCCGGGACAGGGTGGACTGGGGGACGCCCAGCTCGTGGGCGGCGCGGGTGACGTGCTCGTGGCGGGCGACCGCGACGAAATAGGCCAGCCGCGGGGCCAGCAAAGTTGTCACGGCCATGTCTTCTACGTAACGGTTCATCGACATCCACGCCCCTGAACTGGGTTGATGCAGCAGTGGATCGATTATCGCAATTCTGTGCATTGGACGCATGAAAAAGTCGGGCCTACCGTCGAAGCATGCCTCCCGTTCATACCGGGGCACCCGTCATCCCGGGTGCCTCCACCTCGTCGTCCCCCGCACCGCAGCCCCTCTCCCCCGGCCGCCCCGGCTACCGCCGGATGAGCCTCGCGCTCTTCGCCGCCGGACTCGCGACCTTCGCCCTCCTCTACTCCACCCAGGCGCTGTTGCCCGCGATCTCCGCCGGCCTCGGGGTGAGCGCGGGGCAGGCCAGCTGGACGGTGTCCGCGGCCACCGGCGCACTCGCGCTGTTCGTCCTCCCGCTGAGCGCGCTGTCCGAGCGGTTCGGCCGCACCCGGATGATGACCTGCTCGATGGTGATCGCCGTCGGTGTGGGCCTGCTGGTGCCGTTCGCGCCCAACGTGGAGTGGCTGGTGGCGCTGCGCGCCGTGCAGGGTGCGGCGATCGCCGGGGTCCCGGCCTCGGCGATGGCGTACCTGGCGGAAGAGGTCAGGCCCAAGGCCCTGGTGGCCGCGATCGGGCTGTTCGTGGCGGGGAACTCCATCGGCGGGATGAGCGGCCGGCTCGTCACCGGCTGGGCCGCGCAGCTGTGGGGCTGGCGGGCGGGCCTGCTGGCCGTCGCCCTGATGTCGCTGGCGTGCGCGGTGGCCTTCCTGGTGCTGCTGCCCCGGGCGCGGTTCTTCCGACCCGCTTCGCTGAACCCGCGCGCGGTGGGGCGTACCGTCGCCGGTCATCTGCGCGATCCGCTGCTGCTGCGGCTGTACGGGATCGGCGCGCTGTTCATGACGGTCTTCGGCGCGGTCTACACCGTGATCGGCTACCGGCTGGTGGACGAGCCCTTCTCGCTCGGGCAGGGCGTGATCGGGTCGATCTTCCTGATCTACCTGGTCGGTACGGTCTCCTCCGCCGCCGCCGGCAAGCTGGTGGCCCGCACGGGTCGGCGCGGCGCGCTGTACCTGGCGGTGACCACCACGGCCCTGGGGCTGCTGCTGTCGTTGTCCGACTCGCTGCCGGCGATCGTGCTCGGGCTGGTGCTGATCACCGCGGGCTTCTTCGCGGGGCACGCGGTGGCCTCCGCCGCGGTGAGCCGGACGGCGAAGACGGGCCGGGCGCAGGCCTCCGCGCTCTACCAGTCGGCGTACTACCTCGGCTCCAGCGCGGGCGGCACCCTGGGCGCCCTCGCCTACCACTCGGCGGGCTGGGCGGCCACGGTCGGCATCGCGCTGCTGGCGGTGCTCGGCGTCGTGTCGATCACCCTGTACGGGTCGCACGCGGCGCGCGCGGAGCGGCGCATGCCGGCGTCGGCCGTGGGCGCGCGCTGACGAAATCTACGCTCCCTGTACGAGCAACCTCTGCTTGTTTTCCGGGCATTCGATACGGAGAACGATGATGTGCGAGCAGGGGAGGACCGGATGGGTACGAGGACCGGGGCACGGATCGGAGCACGGATCGGAGCACGGGCGGCGGTGCTGGGCGGCGCGGCCGCACTGGCACTGCCGCTGGTGGTCGCGGGCGGCGGTGCGGCGCAGGCCGCCGCCTCCTGCAACCTCACGACGGGACCCCATCAGCGGCAGGTCGAGCAGTTCCTCGGCCGGCCGGTGGACGGGAAGCAGTCGGCGGCCGACTGCACGGCGATCCGGTCCTTCCAGGCGAGCCACGGGATCACCCCGACCCAGGGCTACGCGGGACCGCTGACCTGGCAGACGATGAATACGATGCTGGCCCAGCGGGCGGCCGGCAGCACTCCGAACAGGGCGGGCGACTGTCCGGTGAACCGCGGGCGGATCGCCTGCGTGGACCTGACGCGGCAGTTGAGCTGGATCCAGGACGGCGCCACCCTGGCGTACGGGCCCGCCCCGGTCCGCACCGGCAAAGCCGGCACGGAGACCCGGACCGGCCCGAAGAAGATCTACCTGCGCAGCATCGACCACTGGTCGACGCTCTACAACGTCTCGATGCCGTACGCGCAGTTCTTCGACGGCGGCATCGCCTTCCACTCCACCACCAAGAGCATGTGGAACCCGCCCGGTTCGGGCGGCTGCGTGAACATGCGGTCCGCCGACGCCAAGGCGTACTGGAACCTGCTCGGGAAGGGTGAGGACGTCTACGTGTACGGCCGCAAGCCCGGTACCTAGGGCGCGGTGGCTGCGGGCGCGGCGGGCGCGGGTGCGGGCCCGGTGACGCCCATGCGGTCCAACCGCCGGAGGCTGGCACGGCGTTGGACGAGGGACAGCCCCGCCACCCCCGCCCCGAGGGCCAGCCAGCCCGCCGGGCCGGCCGCCATCACCGCGCCGGTGAGCAGCAGCGGACCCGCGGACTTCTGGACGGACTGGGCCATGCCGGCCACCCCGAGGTAGGAGGCGCGCGCCTGCCGCGGAGCGAGGGAGACGGCCAGTTCCCAGGAGCTCACCGAACGCATCAGCTCGGCCGCGGTGGCCAGCACGGCCGCGGCGAGCAGGGCCGCCGATGCGGCCCGGGCGCCGCCGCTCGGTGCGGTGGCGAGGAAGGCGCAGCAGGCGAGCGTCATCAGGCCGTACAGGGCGACCGCACCCGCTGCCCGGCGGGCGTCGGGGACCCGCGCGGTCACCCGCAGCTGGAGGGCGACGACGAGCACGGTGTTGATGACCAGGAAGGCCGGGATCAGGGCGTGCGGGGCGGCGGTGTGGCCGACCAGCCACAGTGGCAGGCCCACGCCGAGGATCGAGTCGTCCAGGTTCATCGGGATGTCGAGCAGGACGAATCGCAGGTAGCCGCGGTCGCGCCAGGGGCCCGGCGCGACCGTCGCGGCGGCCGTCCCCGGTTCCACTTCCCCGGACCGTGCGGCGGCGGACACCCGCCCGTGGCCGCTCGGCTCCCGGGTGCGCCACACCAGGGCGGCGGCCGCGAGGAACGACAGCGCGTTGGCGAGGATCAGCACGTGGTAGGCGCCCCGGGTGCCGATGGCGAGTCCGATGGCGGCGAGGCCCGCGCCGAGGGCGTAGCCGGCGTTCGCCGAGCTGCGCGACAGCGCCTGGTAGGTGGCGCGCCGCTCGCCCGCGACCCGGGTGGCGAAGAGCATCTCCAGCGTCTTGGCCGCCCGGTCTCCCAGGTGGGTGACGGCGAACAGGAGCAGCAGGGCGCGAAAGTCGGTGACCACCAGCAGGACGCACAGGGCCCCGAGGCGGATCAGGTGGCAGCCGATCAGCAGGGTGCGCACCCGGAAGCGGTCGGCGAGGTGGCCCGCCAGGGGCGATCCGGCGATGCCCGCCACCCCGGCCGCGCCGAGCAGCAGGCCGAGCTGTCCGGCGTCGAGTCCGACGACGAAGGTGAAGTACAGGACGGAGGACGCGGCCCACACGCCGGTGCCCGCGCGGTCCAGCGCCTGGGTGAGCAGCATGATCCGCGCGTCACGGCCGCCGGGCGGCCGGCGCAGTTGCGCCAGCAGTCCCGGTTCCCCCCGTCGTGCCTTCCGGATCTCCCCGCCGCGCCGCATCCCAGTCCCCGTTTCGACCGCGTCCACCCGCCCATGTATCTCGACGTCGAGATACATGGAGAAGCCTGCCGCACATCAATCTTGACGTCAAGAAACTTGACGACGACATAAATGGCCCTGCAGACGCTCCCAGGGCGCTTCCGGCTGCCGTTGTCAGACCCCTCCGGTAGGTTCCGAAGTAGCGGAACCACCAGGGGGACGGACGGACATGAGCGATCTCGCGACCACCGAAATGGACCTCGACACGGCCATGGACCGGTACCGGGTCGAGCTCACCGGCTACTGCTACCGGATGCTCGGCTCCTCCTTCGACGCCGAGGACGCGGTGCAGGACACGTACGTCCGCGCCTGGCGCAGCTACGAAAAATTCGAGGGGCGCTCCTCGCTGCGGTCGTGGCTCTACCGGATCGCCACCAACGTCTGCCTCGACCTGCTGAACGCCGGGAACAAGCGGGCCCGCCCGATGGACCTCACCGCCCCGCAGCACCAGGCCTCCGCCGTGCTCAATGAGCGCCCCGAGGTGACCTGGCTGGAGCCCGTCCCGGACGGCCGGGTACTGCCGCAGACCGCCGACCCGGCGGAGATGGCGCTGGCGAAGGAGTCCGTCCGACTGGCCTTCGTCGCGGCGCTCCAGCACCTGCCCGCAAAGCAGCGTGCGGTGCTCATCCTGCGCGAGGTGCTGGCCTGGAAGGCCGACGAGGTGGCCCGGCTCCTGGAGACCACGACGGCCTCGGTGAACAGCGCCCTCCAGCGTGCGCGGGCCACCCTGGCCGGGCAGTCGCTGCGCGACAGCGACCCGGCGGATCCGCTGGACGCCGACCAGGCGAAGCTGCTGGAGCGGTACCTGTCCGCCTTCGAGGCCTACGACATCTCGCGGCTCACCTCCCTCCTGCACGAGGACGCGGTGCTGTCGATGCCGCCGTTCGACCTGTGGCTGCGGGGCCACGAGGACATCGCGGCCTGGCACCTGAACCAGGGCATCGGCTGCAAGGGCTCCCGGCTGATCCCGACGACGGCGAACGGCATGCCGGCCTTCGGCCAGTACCGGCCGCGCGAGGACGGGCGGCCGGGCCACACCCCGTGGGCGCTCCAGGTCCTGGAGATCTCAGACGGTAAGATCGTCGGGCTCAACGCCTTCCTGGACACCGCCCGGTGGTTCCCGCTGTTCGGCCTCCCCGAGCAGCTCGACGAGACCTACGAGGCCCAGTAGGGCCCGGAGCGCCGGCGCGGCCCCCGTCACCCGCAGGCGCCGCCCCCCGGCGGTCAGCCGCAGCCGGGCCAGCACCTCGACGGCGCCCAGCCCCGGCGCGATGACGGCCCGCGCGTCGCACTCCACCGCGCGCGCCCCGTTCTCGTACAGCCGGGCCAGGCACGCGCACAGCCGCGCCGCGTCGTGGACGGTCGGCGCGGGTCCGGGCAGCACGAGTCGTTGGATCTCCACGAGAGGGTGACTCTGCCGTCCGCCGGAAGTCATCGGCGGGCGCGCACAATGGCGCGATGCCCCGCCGCACGCGCCCGCGTACGGGGACCCGGTGCCCTGCGCCCGCGCGGCCTCGCGCCGTCCGGTGCGGGGTCATGGTGTGCTCCTCAATCGGTTCGTCACCGATCCCAGCACGACGAACGGGACCGGTGGGCGTCCACCGGTCCCGTTCACCCGAAAGGGAAGCCGCAGGTCAGGCGATGCGGTCCAGGACGATCGGCGTGGCGGAGAAGGCCGTGCCCGCCGGGGCGATGTCGTACGTGCCCGCCAGGGAGGCGAGGGCGTAGTCGAACTTCTCCGGGGTGTCCGTGTGCAGGGTCATCAGCGGCTGGCCCGCCGTGACCGTGTCACCCGGCTTCGCGTGGAGCTCGACGCCCGCGCCCGCCTGCACCGGGTCCTCCTTGCGCGCGCGCCCGGCGCCCAGGCGCCATGCGGCGACGCCGACCCCGTACGCGTCCAGGCGGGTCAGGACGCCCGACTCCGGAGCGGTGACCACGTGCTGCTCACGGGCCACCGGAAGGGTCGCGTCCGGGTCGCCGCCCTGGGCCGCGATCATCCGGCGCCAGTGGTCCATCGCGGAGCCGTCGGCCAGGGCCTTCGCCGGGTCGGCGTCCTTGATGCCCGCGGCGTCCAGCATCTCCTTGGCCAGCGCGATGGTCAGCTCGACCACGTCGGCGGGGCCGCCGCCGGCCAGCACCTCCACCGACTCGCGGACCTCCAGCGCGTTTCCGGCGGTCAGGCCCAGCGGCGTCGACATGTCGGTGAGGAGCGCGACGGTCTTGACGCCCGAGTCGGTGCCGAGGCCGACCATGGTGCGCGCCAGCTCGCGGGCGTCCTCGATGTTCTTCATGAAGGCGCCGCTGCCGACCTTGACGTCCAGGACGAGCGAGCCCGTGCCCTCGGCGATCTTCTTCGACATGATCGAGGAGGCGATCAGCGGGATGGCCTCGACCGTGCCGGTGACGTCGCGCAGGGCGTACAGCTTCTTGTCGGCCGGGGCCAGGCCGTCGCCCGCCGCGCAGATGACCGCGCCGGTGGTGTCCAGGACGTGCAGCATCTCCTCGTTGGAGAGCAGCGCACGCCAGCCGGGGATGGACTCCAGCTTGTCGAGGGTGCCACCGGTGTGGCCGAGACCGCGGCCGGACAGCTGCGGCACGGCCGCGCCGCACGCGGCGACGAGCGGGGCGAGCGGGAGGGTGATCTTGTCGCCGACGCCGCCCGTGGAGTGCTTGTCCGCGGTCGGGCGGGAGAGGGAGTCGAAGTTCATGCGCTCACCGGAGGCGATCATCGCCGCGGTCCAGCGGGCGATCTCGGTCCGGTTCATGCCGTTGAGCAGGATGGCCATCGCCAGCGCCGACATCTGCTCGTCGGCCACGGCACCACGGGTGTACGCGTCGATGACCCAGTCGATCTGCTCGGGGCTCAGCTCACCGCGGTCCCGCTTGGTCCGGATGACGGAGATGACGTCCATGAGGTGCTTCCTTCTACGCGCATAGAGAGGGGGAGGAGAGGGGTTCGGGCAACGGAAGAGCGACGGCCCTCCGCCCCGGCAGGGGCGAAGGGCCGTCGGCACGGCTATCTCAGGTGGTCGGGCCCGAAGGCCTGCGGCAGCATCGCCGCCAGCGGGAGGACCCCGTCCGGGGTCTCCACCAGCAGCTCGTCGCCGCCGAATTCGTACAGCAGCTGGCGACAGCGGCCGCACGGGACGAGGATCTCGCCCTTGCCGTCCACGCACGTGAAGTGCGTGAGGCGGCCGCCGCCGGTGGCGTGGAGGGAGGAGACCAGCCCGCACTCGGCGCACAGGCCCAGCCCGTAGCTGGCGTTCTCGACGTTGCAGCCGGTGACGACGCGGCCGTCGTCCACCAGGGCGGCGACCCCGACCGGGAAGCCCGAGTACGGGGCGTACGCCCGGGTCATCGCGTCCCGGGCGGCCGTCCGCAGGGCTTCCCAGTCCACCGCCTGGTCGGAGGTCACTTGCCCTGACCCTTGCGGTACGGCATACCGTCCGCCTTGGGCATCCGCAGGCGCTGCGCCGACAGGGCGAGCACGAGCAGCGTGGTCACGTACGGGGCGGCGTCCACGAACTGGCTGGGCACCGAGTCCGTCAGCGCGTACCAGAGGAACAGCAGCACGGCGAAGGCCGCGGAGATGCCGGCCTGGAGGTACTTCTTCTTGTAGAGCTGCCAGGCGCAGACCAGGAACAGCACGATCGCGATCAGCAGCAGCATCGCGTGGACGTTCGTGGCGCCACCGCGCAGCTTGAGGCTGTCGATGAAGCCGAACAGGCCGGCACCCAGGGCCATGCCGCCCGGCATCCAGTTACCGAAGATCATCGCGGCGAGACCGATGTAGCCGCGGCCGCCGGTCTGGCCCTCCTGGTAGATGGGGCTGGCGACGATCGACAGGAACGCGCCGCCGAGACCCGCGAGGCCACCGGAGACGATCACGGCGATGTACTTGTACTTGTAGACGTTGACGCCCAGCGACTCGGCGGCGATGGGGTTCTCACCGCAGGAGCGCAGCCGCAGACCGAAGGTGGTCCGCCACAGCACCCACCAGGTGGCCGGGATCAGCAGCAGGGCGACGACGGTCAGCAGCGACAGCTCGGTGACCAGACCACCGATGACACCGGCGACGTCCGAGACGAAGAACCAGTGCTTGCCCTGGAGGTCGGCCATCCAGTCGGACAACCCTGGGACTGTGATCTTGTAGATCGGCTCCACCTGCGGCGACTGCTTGGAGGAGCCGCCCGGCGCCTCGGCGAAGGTGAAGTTCGACAGGTACTGGGTGAAGCCCAGCGCCAGGATGTTGACGGCCACACCGGAAACGATGTGGTTGACGTTGAAGGTGATCGTGATGATCGCGTGCAGCAGGCCGCCGATGGCGCCGCCGATGATGCCGGCGGCGACGCCGGTCCAGGGGCCCCACTGGTAGCCGGCCCAGGCGCCGAACCAGGTGCCGAGGATCATCATGCCCTCGAGGCCGATGTTGACGACGCCCGCGCGCTCGGCCCACAGACCGCCGAGTCCGGCGAGGCCGATCGGCACGGCGAGCGAGAGGGCACCGGAGACCTGGCCGATGGAGGTCAGGTCGTTGGCCCCGGAGATCAGGCGGACCATCGAGATCAGCGCGAGGCCACCCGCGATGATCAGCATGATCCAAGGCAGGGTGAGCTTCTTGCGGCCGCCGGTGGCGGGTGCCGCTTTCTTCGTGGAAACGGTGCTGGCGCTCACGCCGCGACCTCCTTCTCGGTCTTCATGGCGTGGCCCGCGGCCAGTTCCTCGCCGACCTTCTGCTGCTGGCGCCGGATGCCGTAACGACGGACGAGCTCGTAGGAGACGACGACCGCGATCACGATCAGGCCCTTCATGATCGTGCCGATCTCCTTGGCGTAGCCGGCCGAGTCGAGGCCACCGGACGCCTTGTCGATGAAGGCCATCAGGAGCGCGGCGAAGAGCATGCCGACCGGGTTGTTGCGGCCGAGCAGGGCGATCGTGATGCCGGTGAAGCCGACACCCACGGGGAAGACGAGGGTGTAAGTGTGGCTCTCGCCGAGCAGCACCGGCATGCCGGACAGGCCGGCGACGGCCCCCGAGATGAGCATCGCGGTGATGATCATCTTCTTGGAGTCGACGCCCGAGGCCTGGGCGGCCGACTCGCTGGCACCGGTGGCGCGCAGGTCGAAGCCGAAGCGGGTGCGGTTGAGCGCGAACCAGTAGACGACGCCGAGGGCGAAGGCCACGAAGGTGAAGCCGTAGATCTCGCCCGGCTCGCCGAGGGAGAGGGCCGGGAACCAGCCGGACCGGGCGATCTCGCCCGTGGTCAGGTCGTTGGAGCCCTCCACCTGGACGCCGAGGTTCTTCGGCAGGAGCAGCCAGGCGATGAGGCTCGTCGCGATGGCGTTGAGCATGATCGTCGAGACGACCTCGCTGACGCCGCGCTTGGCCTTCAGGACGCCCGCGATGCCGGCCCAGAAGGCACCGGTCGCCATCGCGACGAGCACGATCAGCAGGATGTGCAGCGGGCCGGGCAGGGCGATGGCGCCGCCGACCACGGCGGAGATCATCGCGGCGAGACGGTACTGGCCGTCGACGCCGATGTTGAAGAGGTTCATCCGGAAGCCGATGGCGACGGCCAGGGCTGCCAGGTAGTACGTGCCCGTCTGGTTGACGATGAGGACCTGGACGTCCTCGTACATACCGTGGTCGACCATGATGCGCAGCGGCTCGATCGGGTCGATGCCCGAGGCCCCCAGCACGATCATGGTCAGCAGGAACGCGCTGACCAGCGCGAGGACGGGCCCGGCGAAGCCGAGGATCAGCCGGTCCTTGTCGAATTTCTTCATCGGGCCTCGTCCTCCGTCGTGTCACCGTCGGCAGCGGCGGAGTGGTTGTCGGTTGATTCCAGGCGCCCGGAAGCGGCGCCCGTCATGGCGGTGCCGAGCTCCTCGGGGGTGATGGTCGCCGGGTCGGCGTCCGCGACCAGCCGGCCGCGGTAGATCACCCGCAGGGTGTCGGACAGGCCGATGAGCTCGTCCAGGTCCGCGGAGATCAGCAGGACGGCCAGGCCGTCGCGGCGGGCCTCGCGGATCGCGTCCCAGATCTGCGCCTGCGCGCCGACGTCCACACCACGCGTGGGGTGGGCGGCGATCAGGAACTTCGGGTTGTGGCTCATCTCGCGGCCGACGATCAGCTTCTGCTGGTTGCCGCCGGAGAGCGAGGCCGCGGTGACCTCGATGCCGGGCGTGCGGACGTCGTACTCGCGCACGATCCGCTCGGTGTCCTTGCGGGCCGCCTTCAGGTCGAGGATGCCCCGCTTGGAGTTGGGCGCCTCGGTGACGTGGCCGAGGATCCGGTTCTCCCACAGCGAGGACTCGAGCAGCAGGCCGTGGCGGTGACGGTCCTCGGGGATGTACCCGATCCCGCCCTCGCGGCGCTTGCGCACCGACATCTTGGTGATGTCCGTGCCGTCCAGGGTGATGACGCCCGCGTCGGGGGCCATCATGCCCATGAGGGCCTCGATCAGCTCCGTCTGGCCGTTGCCCTCGACACCGGCGATACCGAGGATCTCGCCCTTGTGGATGGTCAGGCTGATGTCGTCCAGCAGGAGGCGGCCGGCCGCGACGTGCTCCAGGGTGGCGGATTCCGCGGCGGGCGCGGGTACCAGAACCTCCGGCTCGGCGACGACCGCGTCGCCGGCGGCGACGGTCAGGCCCGTCACCTGGAGCATCGCAACGTCCGTCACGGTCGACTCACGGGTCTCCGGCGAGGGCAGTTCCGCACCGACCATCAGCTCGGCGAGCTGCTTGGGGGTGGCGGTCTTCGGGTCGGCGGTGCCGACCGTGGTGCCGCGCCGGATGACGGTGATGTCGTCCGCGACCTTCAGCACCTCGCCCAGCTTGTGCGAGATGAAGATGACGGTCAGGCCCTCGGCCTTGAGCTCGCGCAGGTTGTCGAAGAGTGCGTCCACCTCCTGCGGCACGAGCACTGCGGTCGGCTCGTCGAGGATGAGGATCTTCGCGCCGCGGTAGAGGACCTTGAGGATCTCCACGCGCTGCCGGTCGGCGACACCGAGGTCCTCGACCAGGGCGTCGGGGCGCACGCCGAGGCCGTACGCGTCCGAGATCTCCTTGATCTTCTTACGGGCCTTGGCACCGATGCCGTACAGCTTCTCGCCGCCGAGAACCACGTTCTCCAGGACGGTGAGGTTGTCGGCGAGCATGAAGTGCTGGTGCACCATGCCGATGCCGCGGACGATGGCCTCGCCGGGACTGCTGAACGAGACCTGCTCCCCGTCGATGGCGATGGTGCCCTCGTCCGGCTTCTGCATGCCGTAGAGGATCTTCATCAGGGTCGACTTGCCGGCGCCGTTCTCGCCGATCAAGGCATGGACCGTGCCCTTGCGGACGGTGATCGCGATGTCCTTGTTGGCGACGACGCCGGGGAAGCGCTTGGTGATGCCGTGCAGTTCTACGGCGGGGGGCGGGCTGGACGCGTTGATGACGCACTCTCCTTGGCGCGGAAGGAGCGGAAGGCAGGGGGGGGGGACAGGGCGGGGAGAGAAAGTATCGCGTCCACGATGCTTCTACGCGCGTAGCACTGTCGGAAGTGAAAACTTGCGGCCAGGCAGGCCGCCTGGTCACAGACTAATGATCACAGAACGTGGCTCGGGGCCCGGGAGCGATGATGACCGCTTCCCGGACCCCGGAGACCAGGACTACATGTCAGGAACGGCCTTACGGCGCGGTCTTGACGGTGATCTTCTTGGCGATGATGTCGGCCTTGGCCTTCTCCACCGCTGCGGTGACCTCGGCCATCTCCTTGTACTTCGGGTTGGAGTCGGCCAGGCCGACGCCGTCCTTGTCCAGGCCGTAGCGGATCTCACCGATGGTGGGCTTGCCGTCCTCGACCGACTTGATCAGGTTGAAGACGGAGTCCGCGACGTCCTTCGTGACCGAGGTCAGGATGGAGTCCTTGTACTTCGCCAGGCCCGCCTGGTTGTACTGGTCGGAGTCGACACCGATGGCCCACTTGCCCTTGGCCGAGGCGGCCTCGATGGCACCGGAACCGGCGAGACCGGCGGCGGCGTAGACCACGTCGGCGCCCGCGTCGATCTGGCCCTGCGCGGCGGCCTTGCCGAGGTCGGGCTTGGCGAAACCGTCGAAGTTCGGCGGCTGCGTCAGGTACTGGGAGAGCACCTTGGCGTTCGCGTTGGTGTCCTTGACGCCCTGGGTGAAGCCCGCCTCGAACTTCTTGATCAGCGGAACCTCGACACCGCCGATGAAGCCGACCGTGCCGGTCTTGGACGCCTTGGCGGCGGCGACGCCGGCCAGGTAGGAGCCCTGCTCCTCGTTGAAGACGAGGTTGGCGATGTTCTCGCCGGTGACCGAGGTGTCGTCGATGATGCCGAACGTGGTGTTCGGGAACTTCGGCGCGACCTTCTTGATGGCCGGGGCGTAGGCGAAGCCGACACCGATGACCGGGTTGTTGCCCTTGCGGGCAAGCTCGGTGAGGCGCTGGACCTTGTCGGCCTCACCCTCACCGTCGGTGGGCTCCGCCTCGGCGCCCTTGATCTTCAGATCGGTTTCGGCCTTCTTCAGGCCGGCGTAGGCGGCATCGTTGAACGACTGGTCGCCGCGGCCACCGATGTCGTACGCGATGGCTGCGGACTTCTGACCCGACTCCGAGGGGGAGGCGGACGCGTCCGACGACTTCTTTCCGCCACAGGCGGTGGCCGAGAGGGCCAGCGCCGCGGACGCGATGCCCACGGTGGCGATCCTGGTGATCCGGCGCAAGGGGAGGCTCCTTCAAAACCTGACCGAAGCGCCACGACCGGCGCTGGTTTCGCGGCGATCGTAACGCGCGTAGATGTCAGTTAAAGGCCCGTTCATGAGTCGTTATCGGATCGTCGCGAACCGGACAGTGACCGATTGGTAACTCCTTACGTGTCCGGCCCTTGTGCACCAAGGGCCGGACACGCCCGCGGGGAGACCCGCGGATGTTGTAAGGAGTTCCGCACGATGGTGGACAGGGGTTCACCCGGCGGCTACCGGCCGGCCACCGCGCGACGCCCGTCGATCAGTGCCGCGGCCGTGAAGAACTCCACGCCGACCGCGATCGCGGACTCGTCCACATCGAAGTCGCCCCGGTGCAGGTCGTGCTTGGCGGTGTCGCCGGGCGTACGGACCCCCAGCCGGGCCATCGCGCCGGGGACGTGCTCCAGGTACCAGGAGAAGTCCTCCCCGCCCAGGCTCTGCTCGGTGTCCTCGACCGACTCCGCGCCGCAGCGGACCCCCATCGCCTCGCGCAGCAGTTCGGTGATCACCGGGTCGTTGACCACCGGGGGCACCCCGCGCACGTGGTTGATCTCGAACTTGGCCCCGTGCATGGTCGCGATCTCGTCGATCGCCGCGTGGATCATGTCGGGCGCCTCGTGCCAGGCGTTCAGGTCCAGGCAGCGCACGGTTCCGGACAGCTCGGCGTGCATCGGGATGACGTTGCAGGCGTGCCCGGCCTCGATCCGGCCCCAGGTGACCGCCATGCCCGAGCGGGCGTCCATCCGGCGGGCCAGCAGGGCCGGGGTGTCGACGGCCACCCGGGCGGCGGCCGTCACCAGGTCGGTGGTCAGGTGCGGGCGCGCGGTGTGCCCGCCGGAGCCGGAGAGGCTGACCTCCAGCCGGTCGCAGGCGGAGGTGATGGGGCCGGGCCGCAGCCCGATGCGCCCCGCGTCGACCCGGGGGTCGCAGTGCACGGCGACGATCCGGCCGACGCCGTCCAGGACCCCGGAGTCGATGGCATCGGTGGCCCCGCCGGGGAGCACCTCCTCGGCGGGCTGGAAGAGCAGCCGAACGGGGCGGGGCAGCAGCCCCTGCCGGTCGAGCTCGGCGAGGACCAGCCCGGCGCCGAGGACCACCGCGGTGTGCACGTCGTGGCCGCAGGCGTGGGCGCGGTCCGGGAAGGTCGACCGGTACGGGACGTGCGTCTTGGCGTCCGGGATGGGCAGGGCGTCGATGTCCGCGCGCAGGGCCAGCATCGGCCGGCCCCCGTCCCAGGTGCCCACGTCACAGATCAGGCCCGTGCCGGACTTCAGCACCCGTGGTCGCAGGCCGGCTTTCTCCAACCGGGCCTTGATCGCCGCGGTGGTACGGAATTCCTGGTGTCCGAGCTCCGGGTGCATGTGCAAGTCCCGGCGGAAGGCGATCAGTTCGGTACGCAGGTGGTCCGGAAGCTTGCCGGGCAGCTCGGGCCGGTCGGACGCGGCGGGCTGGGCGGTCTGGGACTCGCGGGACATCAACTGGTTCACCCGTTGAAGGGTAGGCCCACGGACGGGTCAACTGGCCGGGGATCACGAAAAGTTCATGCCGTTAGGGGAAAGAAACCCGACCTCTGGACGCATGACCGTATGCGCCCGGGGGTAAACTCGCGCGCTCATCCGGCCGTGGGAGCCGCCTGGGCAGGCAGTCTGCGCACATCGCGGGCGGTGTCCGTGACCCCGGCGAGGAAGCTGCGGGCGCGCGGGGAGGCGGCCCCGGTGAGCCACGCCGGGTCCACATCGCATACGGCCACGGTGACCCCGGTACCGGTCAGGGCGTACGGCAGCGTGTGGACGACCGTGGACGGGAAGCTGACGATCGTCCGGCCGACCGGACCGCGCCGGGCGATCAGCTCCAGCGGCAGGTCCGGGCGGACGATCTCCAGCCCCGTCGCCCGGCTCAGCGCGCGCAGCTTCTCCGGGGACTCGCTGCGGTGCGCGAAGTAGCGGGCGGCGCCGTGCTCCAGGGTCAGGGCGCGCACCGCGTCCAGATAGCGGTCCGGGTCCACCACTCCGGTCTCCACCAGCGAGGTGCCGACCAGGTCGGTGCCCTTGGTCAGCCGGGGCGGGCCGAACCGGGCGCGGGTCCAGGCGAAGTCGTTGATCCGCAGCGTCATCCCGCCATGGGCGGTGACGGGCATCGAGGTGAACACCTCGACGCGGTGGCCGGGGCGACCGGCCGGGGTGAAGCGGCGGCGCGCGGTGGCCGAGACGGGTGCGTACACCAGCTCGCGGACCCGGCCGGGCAGTCCGCCGCCGCCGACCCGGTGCCACCGTACGAGGCGTTCGCCGCGGGCGGTCTGGGCCATGAACTCCATGGTCGCGGTGCCGTCGTCGACCACCACCAGTTCCTCTGCGCGCACGAGGGTGAGCAGCAGCTGGACGTAGCGCGAGAAGGGGTCGCCGACGACGACCGTGCGCGCGGCGCGTACGTCGCGCGCCAGCTCGGCCAGTGCCTTCAGCGGCGCGAACCGGCTGCCGCGGGCCTCCTGCCACCGCACCTCGTGCCCCTCGTCCCGGGCCAGCGCCGCCACCCGGCGCAGCTGGCCGCGGGACATCGGGTCGGTGGGCGGCAGGACGACGATCCGCAGGCAGGACGCGGCGCCCGCCGGCCGGGGGGCGGGACCGGTGCCGGCCGCGCCGTCGGCGCGGCGCCCCCGCTGGCGCGGGACGCCGCCGAGCTGCGGCTGCGCTCCGGCGTGCGCGTACGCCCACTCCAGCACGTTCAGGAGTTGGACCGGACTCTCGACGAACGCCAGGGTGGAGGCGGAGGGGGCGGAGGGGGTCACCACGTGCTCCTTGTCGGGGGGCGGAACTCGTACGCGCCGGACCGGGAGGTCAGACGGCTGCCAGCTCGCCCTGCACGCGGCGGAGCTTCTTCATCGGGCCGAGCTCGGACTCGTAGACCCGCTTGATGCCGTCGCCGAGGGCGGTCTCGATGGTGCGGATGTCGCGGACCAGGCGGGTCAGGCCGCCGGGCTCGACGGAGGCGGCCTGGTCGGAGCCCCACATCGCGCGGTCGAGGGTGATGTGGCGCTCGACGAAGGTGGCGCCGAGGGCGACGGCGGCGAGGGTGGTCTGCAGACCCGTCTCGTGGCCCGAGTAGCCGATCGGAACGTTCGGGTACTCCTCGCGGAGGGTGTTGATCACGCGCAGGTTGAGCTCCTCGGCCTTGGCCGGGTACGTCGAAGTGGCGTGACAGAGCAGGATGTTGGCGCTGCCGAGCACCTCCACCGCGTGGCGGATCTGGTGCGGGGTGGACATGCCGGTGGACAGCACGACGGTGCGGCCGGTGGCGCGCAGGGCGCGCAGCAGCTCGTCGTCCGTGAGGGAGGCGGAGGCCACCTTGTGGGCGGGGACGTCGAACTTCTCCAGGAAGGCGACGGCCTCGGTGTCCCACGGGGAGGCGAACCAGTCGATGCCGCGCTTGGCGCAGTGGTCGTCGATGGCGCGGTACTCGTCCTCGCCGAACTCGACCTTGTGGCGGTAGTCGATGTAGGTCATCCGGCCCCAGGGGGTGTCGCGTTCGATGTCCCACTGGTCGCGCGGGGTGCAGATCTCGGGGGTGCGCTTCTGGAACTTCACGGCGTCGCAGCCCGCTTCGGCGGCGGCGTCGATGAGGGCGAAGGCGTTGCCGAGGTCGCCGTTGTGGTTGATGCCGATCTCGCCGACGACGTAGACGGGGCGACCGGGGCCCGCGGTGCGGGAGCCGAGGGTACGCAGGCGGGGGTCGGGCGTGGAGGTCATGGCAGGGGGTGTCCTTCGGTGCGGGGATGTGCGGGGTACGGGCCGTGCGTCGAGGTGCGAGGAGGGCGGGGCGTCGGGGTCCGGGGCGGGTGGTGCGGGGTGTGCCCCGGGACGCGGGTCGAGCAGGGGTGCGAGCAGGCGGGCGCGGGCCAGGTCGTGCGGGTCGTCGATCTCCAGGACCCGCGCGGGATCGGTGGCGACGGGAAGGGTGCGGCCGAAGAACCGGTGCCGGGCGGTGCGGAAGCCCGCGGCGTCCATGGCGTAGGCGGCGCCCGTCTCCAGCAGGTCCTGCGGCCGGTCCTGGCGCCGGGGGCGGTACGCCGCGTCGTGGTTGACCCCGGTCCCGGAGCCGTCGGCCCCGTCCCGCCAGAGGAAGCCGTGGAAGGGGGCCACGGTCAGGGCCGAGTCGGCCGCCCCGGAGGCGACCGCCACGGCGACCGACTCGACGTCGGAGGTGGCGAGGAAGGGGCTGGTGCACTGGACGAGGAGGACCACGTCCACGGCGAGGGAGTGCAGTTCCTCGAAGGCGGCGAGCGCGTGCAGCACGGCCGCCTCGCTGCTCGCGGTGTCCCCGGAGATCGCGGTGGGCCGGGCGATCACGTCGGCTCCGGCGGCGCGGGCCGCGGCGGCGATCGCCGCGGAGTCGGTGGAGACGACCACGTCGGTGACGGTCGGCGCGGAACGGCAGGCCAGGACGGCGCGGGCGACGAGCGGGGTGCCGGCGACCTCGGCGAGGTTCTTGCCGGGGACCCCCTTGGAGCCGCCGCGGGCCGGGATGACGGCGAGGACCCTCACAGCTCCCCCAGCCTGCGGATCACCGGGGCCACGCGCTGCACCCCGTGCCGGTAGGCCCCGCGGGCGGCCTCGCGCAGGTGGGCGCGCAGCCGTCGGCGCAGCCGGGACTCCCCCGCCGCCGGGCGCACCGCGCCGGGCAGCGGGGTGCCGTCGGGCGCGAGGTGGTGCCGGGCGAGGATCCCGGGGAGGTATCCGGGGGCGGTGGTGCGCGTGTAGTACGGGGCGGGCGCGGGCAGTCGGGTCGCGGCGACCAGTGCGGCGACCTTGGCCCGGGCCACGGCATAGGCATAGGCGTCGGCACCGGCTGCCGGGCCGGCGCCCTGCGCGGCCGGTCCACCCTGCGCGGGCAGTCCGTCCTGTACAGCCGGTCCGCCCTGCGCCGGCAGGACGCCCTGCGCCGCCAGCCAGACCGGGTCCCCCTCGGGGAGGAGTCCGGAGTCGATCTGGTCCCAGGAGGCCAGGCAGCCGGAGCCCAGGAAGTGGTGGTTGCCGAGCGCCTCGCGGATGCCGAGGTCGGTGAGGACCGCCGTCGGGATGGAGCGGTGCAGGGACTCCAGGGCGGCCGTGGAGGAGACGGTGACCAGCAGGTCGGTGCCGTCCAGGACCTCGCCCATGTTTCCGTACACCAGCCGGCAGTTGGCGGGCAGTCCGCCCGGGATCCGCTCGGCGAGCCGCTGGTACGGCTGCTCCTCCAGGTGCGTGGTGTGCTCCCCGGGCCGGCTGCGCAGTTTGATCAGCACCTCCCGCCCGGGGTGCAGCCGGGCGTGTCCGGCGGCGCGCTCCAGCAGGTAGGCGCGGTCGGCGCGGCTGTCGGGTACGGAGGGCTGGACGGCGAAGACCACCGTGTGGGCCCGGCTCCCGGCCGGCTCGTACGGCGCCCCGCCCAGGAAGGGCAGCGCGGTCTCGGTGACGGCGGAGGCGTCCGCGCCGACGCCCTCGTACACGGCGCGGAAGCGCTCGGCGTCGTGGCGGGAGTTGGCGAGGACGAGGTCGGCGCCGTGCCGCAGCAGCAGCCCGTCGGCGAGCTTCTCGTATACGACACCGACGTATCCGGTGACGAGTACGGGGCGCCGGGCCGGGTCGGGCCACAGGGCGCGGGCCCCGTGCAGGACGGCCTGGACGGCCCCGCCGACGAGCGCGAGGACGACCACGTCGTAGCGCTCGCGTTCGATCTCGGCGAGGAACTCGGCGCAGGTCACCTCGGACAGCCGGTCGGCCCGTACCCCCACCTCACCGAGCTGGCGCGCGGTGGGCGTGGCACGGCCGCGCAGCAGGAATCCGGTGAGCTGGTGGTCGGGCACGAGACGGCGGGCGGTGAGTGCGCCCCATTTCCATCGCGTATCGGAATCGGCGAGTACGGCGACGCGTTTGCGTTCTGGCACGCGGCAGAAGCTATTCCGCAAATTCGGTGATCGGCCCAACGAGCGCACAACAGCGGGTTAACAACGCGTCGACGAAATGCGAAAGCGCACGGGTTAACTCGACCGCCCCGCGCCGTTCACATGGAATCCTCATCCGGGCCACGGTGAATGACGGGCGGCGCCCTAATGTCTCGCGGGTGCCCAAGCTCTCTGTTGTCGTGCCGTTCTACAACGTCCAGACGTACGCACCGGATGCCCTGAAGAGTCTCGAACTCAACGCCCGGGACGATTTCGAGTTCCTGCTCGTCGACGACTGCTCGACGGACGGGACGCCCGACCTGCTGGAGCGGGCGGCGCGCGAGGTCCCGGGGGCGGTGCACCTCAGACACGAGCGCAACGGCGGCCTGGCCACCGCCCGGAACACCGGTCTGGACGCGGCCCGCGGCGAGTACCTGGCCTTCCTGGACGGGGACGACTGGCTGGCGCCCGGCCACCTGGCCCGGACGCTGGCCGCCATTGAGGCCCTGAACTGCGATTTCGTCCGTACCGACCATGTCCGGTGCGACGGCCGGGTGCGGAGCGTGCAGCGCGTCCCCCACGGCCCGGATGCGGTGGTCGCCGATCCTCGCACCGCGATCCTGCCCGCCGACCGGTCCACCTCGGTGGACTACCCGTACGCATGGGCCGGCATGTACCACCGGCGGCTGCTGGACCGCGGGGTGCTGCACTTCACCGACGGACTGCGCACCGCGGAGGACCGGCCGTGGATCTGGCGGCTGCACCGGGAGGCGGCGTCCTTCGCCGCGGTGGGGCTGCCCGGCGTCTTCTACCGGCGCGGGGTGTCCACCTCGTTGACGCAAGTGGGGGACGAACGGCAGCTCGATTTCATTCGCGCATTCGATCAAGTGCTCGCGGACGTGCTCGGCGACCCGGAATCCGACCGGCTGATTCCGAAAGCCGTCCGAACCTATTGTGCAATTATCGCCCATCATTTCGGATCCATCGAAAGGTTCGAGCCGGACGTGGCCAAGAAACTCCGCCTGATGAGCACGGCCGCACTCGGCCGCATGCCGCAGGGCGTACTGGACCAGGTCCTGGACTCGATGGACGTCGAACGCTCCACCGTGCTGCGCCGCCTGCGCGGCGGCCGCCGCGCCCCGTCGGGAGCGAGCGCCTGATGCCCACCCAGATCTTCCTGGCCTCCACCCTCTACGGCGCGGCCACCCTCGCGGCGGCCATCGACGCGGGCGGCTTCCCGCCCGCCGGCCGGCGCATCCTGCTGACCAGCAACCACGCCGTCACCGCCGAGGTCTCCCCGGGGGTCGCGGACATGCCGGGCTTCGCCGCGCTGCGCTCCCGCTTCGACGAGGTCCTCGACTGGAACCGCGTCATCGAGCCGCAGCACCCGAGCACCTGGGCCCCCCGCGCGGAGGACGTCCCGATCTGGGAACGGCAGCTGCGCACCCTGTGGAACCTCGGCGAGGACCGGGTCGAGCTGATCGTGGAGTCCCTCCAGGTCCCGCCCGCCCAGACCCTGTGCCGGCTCTTCCCGGGCGCGGCCGTCGACGTCTACGCCGACGGCCTCATGAGCTACGGGCCCACCCGCTTCCGCCTCGACCCGCAGCTGGGGATGCGGGTGCGGCGGGTGCTCCACCTGGACCTGGTGCCCGGTCTGGAGCCCCTGCTGCTGACGGAGTTCGGGGCACGGGTGGAGGTGGTGCCGACGGAGCCGTTCCTCAAGGTCATCGCCGAGCTCGCCGAGCTCGCCGAGCTCGCCGAGCTCGCCGAAGCGACCGGCTCGGCCCTCCTCCTCGGCCAGTACCTCTCGGCGCTCGACCTGATGACCCCCGCCGAGGAGGAGGAGCTGCACGTCTCGATGGTCCGCGGCGCCCACGCCCTCGGCCACCGGGAGATGCTCTTCAAGCCGCACCCCGGCGCCCCGGCCGCGTACTGCCGGCGGGCTCGGGAGGAGGCAGAACGGCTCGGCGCCCGGCTGACGGTGATCGCCGCCCCGGTCCTGGCCGAGACCCTCTACCAGCGGCTGCGCCCCACACTGGTCGTCGGCTGCTTCTCCACCGGGCTGCTGACCGCCGCCACCCTGTACGGACTTCCGGTGGCCCGAACCGGCACCGGGGCGGTCCTGGCCGCCCTGACCCCGTATCCGAACAGCAACCGGGTGCCGCTGGCCCTGGTGGACGCCCTGCTCCCGGACCTCGCCGACGCGGCCGCGGTCCGTGCCTGGACGCCGCCGACCCCCGAGCAGGTCCGGGCGGAGCCGGCCGCGCTGCTCACCGCCGTCGGGTTCACCATGCAGCCGCAGATCCTGGCCGCGCGCCGGGCCGCGGCCGAGGCCTACCTGGCCGCGCACCTGACCCCGCACACCTGGCGGTACTTCACCCGCCGCCGGCTGACCTCGCTGGGTCTGCCGGGCGGCATCCCGGCGCAGCTGTCGTTCCTGCCGCGCAGCCGGACGGTGCGCCGGGCCGTACGGCGGATGGCGCGGCTGCGCCGGGCGCTCAGCTGACGGCGAGCTTGGCCGCGAAGCCGAGGAACAGCACGCCCGCCGCCGAGGTGGCCCCGGCCGACAGCCGCTTGCGGCGGCGGAAGGCCGCCGAGAGGCGGGTCCCGCCGAAGATCAGCAGCGTCAGGTACAGGAAGCTGCCCGTCTGCAGCAGTCCGCCCAGGAGCAGGAACGACAGCGCCGGGTAGGCATAGGACGGGTCCACGAACTGCACGAAGAAGGACATCAGGAAGAGGATGGCCTTCGGGTTGAGCAGGCTGATCAGCAGCGCCCGCCGGTAGGGCCGCTCGTTCTCGGCCGGGTCGGCGGGCGCGGCGGCCTCGGCCCGCTCGGCGCGCGTGCGCCACAGCTCCCGGGCGCCCCGCATCATCCCCACGGCCAGCCACGCCAGATAGCCGGCCCCGAGGAACTTCACCACGGTGAACACCAGCGGGCTCGCCCGCAGCAGCGCTCCGGCGCCCACGGCGGTCAGCAGCATGAGCACGGCGTCGCCGGTGAACACCCCGGCGGCGGCCTTGTACCCGGTGCGCACCCCGCGGCGGGCCGCCACGGAGAGCACGTAGAGGGAGTTCGGCCCCGGCAGCAGAATGATCAGCACCAGGCCGGCGAGATAGGTCGGAAGATCGGTCACACCCAGCATGGCAGGAGTGTCCCACAGGGTTGCACCTGTCCAGCCGACCGTTTCACCAGGTGGAACCGGTGGGCTCGTACGTCCCCCAGACCTCCCGCAGCGCGCCGCACACCTCCCCCACCGTGGCCCGGGCCCGCAGTGCCTCCTTCATCGGGTACAGCACGTTCGCCGTTCCCCCCGCCGCCTCCTTCAGGGCCGCGAGCGCCGCCGTCACCGCCGCCCCGCCCCGCTCCGCCCGCAGCCGGGCCAGCGCCGCGCACTGCCGTGCCTCGATCGCCGGGTCCACGCGCAGCGGCTCGTACGCGTCCTCGCGCTCCAGTGCGAAGCGGTTGACCCCGACGACCACCCGCTCCCCGCTCTCGGTCTCCTGCGCGATGCGGTAGGCGTTGTGCTCGATCTCGGCCTTCTGGAAACCGGCCTCGATCGCCGCCACCGCCCCGCCCCGGTCCTCGACCCGGCGCATCAGCTCGAGCGCCGCCGCCTCCAGTTCGTCCGTCATCCGTTCCACCGCGTAGGACCCGGCGAACGGGTCGACGGTGTGCGGCACGTCCGTCTCGTGCGCGAGGACCTGCTGGGTGCGCAGGGCGAGGCGGGCGGACTTCTCCGTCGGCAGCGCGATCGCCTCGTCGAAGGAGTTGGTGTGCAGGGACTGCGTGCCGCCCAGTACGGCGGCCAGGGCCTGGACGGCGACCCGTACGAGATTCAGTTCGGGCTGCTGCGCGGTCAGCTGGACCCCGGCCGTCTGGGTGTGGAAGCGCAGCATGAGCGACTTCGGATCGCGCGCCCCGAACTCCTCCCGCATGACACGGGCCCAGATCCGCCGGGCCGCGCGGAACTTCGCCACCTCCTCCAGCAGGGTGGTGCGGGCGACGAAGAAGAAGGAGAGCCGGGGCGCGAACTCGTCGATCACCATGCCCGCGGCCAGGGCGGTACGGACGTAGGCGATGCCGTCGGCCAGGGTGAAGGCGACCTCCTGCGCGGGCGAGGCGCCGGCTTCGGCCATGTGGTAGCCGGAGATGGAGATGGTGTTCCACCGGGGGATCTCGGCGCGGCAGTAGCGGAAGGTGTCGGCCGTCAGGCGCAGGGAGGGGGCGGGCGGGAAGATGTACGTCCCGCGCGCGATGTACTCCTTCAGCACGTCGTTCTGGACCGTCCCCGTCAGTTGCGTGCCCGAGATGCCCTGTTCCTCCGCCACCAGTTGATAGAGCAGCAGGAGCAGCGCGGCGGGCGCGTTGATCGTCATCGAGGTGGAGACCCGGTCGAGGGGAATCCCGTCGAACAGCGTCCGCATGTCGTCGATCGAGTCGACGGCGACGCCGACCTTGCCCACCTCCCCCTGGGCGAGGGGGGCGTCGGAGTCGTGTCCCATCTGCGTGGGCAGGTCGAAGGCGACGGACAGCCCGGTGCCGCCGCCCTCGATGAGCTGCCGGTAACGGGCGTTGGACTCGGTGGCCGTGCCGAAGCCGGCGTACTGCCGCATGGTCCACGGCCGACCGGTGTACATGTTCGGATAAATCCCCCGAGTGTAGGGGAAGTCGCCCGGCCGGCCGAGCGCGGCGGCCGGGTCCCACCCCGTCAGGTCGCCGGGCCCGTAGACGGGTTCGATGGGCAGTCCGCTCTCGGTGAGTGCCATGTGACGTAGTCCTCCGTAGAGCAACCGGGCCCGGGACTGATAAAGCCTCCCCGAGCCACCGCTGGGATGCCCCGGCGCGAATCGCTTCGTAAGGCTGCGGACGACTACCGGTCACAATGGCGCAACATCCCGGAGCCGTGTGCAACTGTCCGCGCGTGCGGAGCATCACCTAGATACACGACGTAGAAACCGGGGGACTGCAATGCAGCGCCAGAGATTCATAATCCGCACGATCGGGGTGGCAACCGCCGTCGCGCTCGCCGCGACCGCCTGTGGACCGCAGAAGACGGAGTCCGCCGGCTCCGCCTCCTCGGCCCCGTCCTCGCCCACGGCGGGCGCCTCCCCCGAAGCCTCCCCGTCCACCGACGACAAGCCCTCGGGCTCGCCCTCGCCGTCCGCCTCCGCGTCGGCCTCCCCGTCGGCCTCCCCTTCGCCCTCGGTGAAGCAGATCATGGCCAACGGCGACGACAGCGAGCAGGTCCGCGAGCTCCAGGCCCGGCTGAAGCAGCTCAAGCTGATGTCGGTCGCGCCGACCGGCTTCTACGGCTCGAAGACGACCGCCGCGGTCAAGTCCTTCCAGTCGAAGAACGGACTGAACGCCACCGGTTCGGTCGACGAGCCCACCTGGAAGAAGATCCAGAGCTCCAGCAAGAAGCCCACCGCCGCCGAGCTGCGCCCGCCGACCGTCAACGAGGCCGACGCGCCGGACCCGCGCTGCATGCAGGGCCGCGTCATGTGCATCAGCAAGGAGAGCCGCACCCTCGCCTGGATGATCGACGGCAAGGTCGTCTCGACGATGGACGTGCGCTTCGGCTCCGAGAACACCCCGACCCGTGAGGGCGTGTTCAACGTGGGCTGGAAGGCCAAGGAGTGGACGTCGACGATCTACCACACGCCGATGCCGTACGCGATGTTCTTCAGCGGCGGCCAGGCGGTGCACTACTCGGCCGACTTCGCGGCCCGCGGCTACGCCGGCGCCTCGCACGGCTGTGTGAACGTCCGGGACAAGGGCAAGCTGTCGGCCCTGTTCGACCAGGTGCAGGTCGGCGACAAGGTCGTCGTCTACTGGTGATGCCGCAGGGGCCAGGACCGGATCTCCGGTCCCGAGGGGCCCGCGGCAAGCAAGAAGCCCGAGGCGATGCCTCGGGCTCTTTCGGTCTACGTAATGGGCGCGGGCAGGGCCGGGGGAACGTGCCCCGCCCGCGCCGGTTGCGCAGAGCCCAGGGGTACGGGGGGAACCCCGGCTCATGCGCGGCCGATGACCAGTCGGCTCGATAGGTACTGCGCCACCGGTTCGAAAAGTGTTACAGGCAGGTCAGCACATGTATCAGCGGCCGACGTGCAGGTCGATCGAACCCCGCTGGATGGACGGCGACAGGGTCGGTGCCCGGAGCGTTCCGCCCACCGCCGGCACGTCGCTGCGCTTGCCGCCGCCGGAGCCCTCGTCCTCCTGCAGGGACTTGCAGTACGCCGGGATCCGGGTGAGGCCGTTCGCCTGGCGCGAGAGCCACTCACGGCGGTCGTCGTTGATCCGGCCCGACTTGAACTGCTCGCAGAGGTCCGCGGCCTTGAGGAGGAGCTCCCGGTCGCGGTCCTTGCCGTCCTTGCCGGCGTCCCCGCCGCCGAAGGTGTCGCGGGTCCCGTCCTTGCCGCCGATGCCGCTCTGACCGCCCTGGGCGTCCTTGTCGGCGCCACCGGTCGCCGCCGTGCCCGAGGAGGTGCCGCCGACCGCCGTGGTCCCCGGAGGCGTACGCCCGTCCGGATTCGGAGGCTGCGCCGGGTCCGGGAGGACCGTCGCATTCGAGCCGTTCGAGAGCGGGGTGGGCGTCGGCCCGGGGCGCGAGGTCGGCGCCCCGCTGCCGATGCCCGGGACCGGGTCCTCGCCGGCGCTCACCGATATCGCCGGAGCGGGTCCCGCACTGTCGTGGCCGTTCCGGTCGAGCAGCCCGGCGCCGACCGCGGCGGCCAGCCCGCCGACGGCGACACTGGCCAGAGCGGCCGCCAGGCCGAAGCTCACGGTCCGGCCGCGCCGGCCCGCGGGAGCGGGCCCGGGCGCGGGGACGATGCGGCCGAGGTCGAGCACGGGTTCGAGGAAGGCGTCGGACCCGGCGGACACGGAGGAGGGATCCGCGGCGCCGTGCGCCGTACGGAAGGCGGCCACCGCCGCGGCCTCGCCGGGAAGTTCCACGGGCAGCGGCTCGGTCACGGCGCCCAATGCGTCCAGGGCGGCGCGCAGCCGGGCCGCCTCGGTCCGGGCACGCTGATCGGCGGCCGGACCCACAGGTTCGACCGGGTCGCCGCGCAGCAGTTTTTCCGCCGCGGCTCTGTCCAGCCACCTGTTGCGCTCGTCGGCCATCACATGTCCTTCTGCGTCCGCCAACGTGAATCCGTCACACCGGTTTGCTCTACGAAGCCCCCGCCTCGGCCACGCTGTGCGGGTACGGCGTCGAGATCCCTCCCGCCCCCGCCGTCCCAGACCTGGCCACGGGCATTATGGCCGACCGGCGCGCCCGCGCCCGCGCCGGTGTCCGGGTCCGGCTCGAAGCCACCCTCCGCGCCGAGCAGCTCGGCCAGCTTCTTCAGGCCCCGATGGGCGGCGGTCCGTACGGCTCCGGGCCTCTTGCCCAGGGTCTCGGCCGCGCTCTTGGCGTCCAGCCCGACCACGACACGCAGGACGACGGCCTCGGCCTGGTCCTGCGGAAGCTGGGCTATGAGCGCCATGGTGCGGCCGGTGGAGAGGGACTCCATCGCCGCGCCCGCGGTGTCGCACTCGGCGGCCCAGCCGGTGAGCTCCGTGTCGTCGCCGCCGATCGCGGGGCGCCGACCGCGCATGCGGATGTGGTCGAGGGCGCGGTTGCGGGCTATTCGGGCGGCCCAGCCGCGGAAGCGGTCGGCGTCGCCGGTGAAGGAGTCGAGGTCGCGGGCGATCTGCAACCAGGCCTCCGAGGTCACGTCCTCCGCGTCGCCGTCCCCGACGAGCGTGCGTACGTAACCGAGCAGCCGTGGGTGCACGGCGCGGTACACAGCACGGAACGCGTTCTCGTCGCCGTCCTGTGCCGCGAGCACCGCGGCGGTCAGCTCCGCGTCGTCCCCCAGCAAAGTCCCCAACCCGTTCACTGTCCTGTACGTGTGGCGCAAATCAGCACGTTACGGCTTTCAAGTACCTCGCGTCCACGAGTGATACAACGTGCAACCAACCCTGTGCGGAGCGAGGTGTGACACAAAACGCACCCGAGGCGCTGACAGGGATACGGGCTTGTCGCACGAGCCCGTGACGGATGGCGGCCGGGGCCTCTCCTGTGGGGGGTGGCGGCCTCGGTCGCCCTCCCCCTCCCGGGGCCTTCACCATGCCTGCCCGTGGCGCTCACGTCATCCTTTCGGCTCACTTCCGGGTGAAATCCCCGAATCGGTACGACACACCCTGCCCTGCGTCGATAGCGTGGCGGTACACCCCCGCCGCGCCCCGAGGAGCCCCCTGCTGTCCAGCCACCTTCCGGCACAGGCCCCAGGGGGCATTTCCCGGACCGACCGCGCGCGAAGCTGCGACCCTTCTCACGGCTCAGGACTGACGCGGTTCAACACCCTGTCACCCGAAGCCGCCCGGGCCGTCCTCCTGCACTGCTGCGCAAGCCTGCGCTGGGCGCACCGCGTGGCGACACACCGGCCGTACCCGGATGCCGGGGCGCTGATCGCCGCCGCGGACGAAGCCTCGTACGACCTCTCGCAGAGCGACCTGACCGAGGCGCTGGCCTCGGAGTCCTCGGCGGAACTGGAGCACGGGGCCTCCTACGCGGCGCTGCTGGCCCTCGACGCGGCCCATGCGGAGTACGAACGAAAGTTCGGTCATGCCTTCGTGATCTGCCTCGACGGACACCCGCCGGAGGAGCAGGCCGACCAGCTGCTCGGCGCGATCCGCCGCAGGATGGGCCACGAGGTGGACGAGGAGCGCTCGATCTCCGCCGACGAGATGCGTCGTGTCGCCCAGTCCCGGCTCCGGGACCTGACACGCTGGCTGACGTCTCCTGATGGGCCGACTGCCACGGAAATCGGGCTATTCGCCCCTGTGGGATAGTCCGTACGTGCCTGTTTGATCACACCGATGGCCCCCGCGCAAGGGAACCGACAAAGCGTCGCTACGATGTCCGGGGCCGGAGGACCGTACCCGGCCGGGCCCGACCGACAAAGAAGCCGGCTGGCCCCCGCCCCGCTTCCGGAGGGTTTTCCGTGCCGGCTGGAACGTTGTACCGCGGCCGGGAAGGAATGTGGTCCTGGGTGGCTCATCGAGTCACCGGCGTCCTCATTTTCTTCTTCCTGTTCGTACACGTCCTCGACACCGCTCTCGTCCGCGTCTCCCCCGAGGCGTACGACGATGTCGTGGCTACCTACAAGACTCCGATCGTCGCGCTGCTGGAATACGGCCTCGTCGCCGCAATCCTGTTCCACGCGCTCAACGGTCTCCGTGTCATCGCCGTGGACTTCTGGTCCAAGGGCCCGCGCTACCAGAAGCAGATGCTCTGGACCGTCGTGGGCATCTGGATCGTGCTGATGGTCGGGGCCCTGTACCCCGTCCTGGGCCACGCCTACCTTGAACTGTTCGGGAAGTGACACGCATGTCTTCTGACACTTCTTTCGAAAAGGGCGTCGGTGGCGTCGAGGGCGTGTCCCTCTACGACGTCGAGAACCCGGCGCCCTTCATCGAGGCCCCGCGCAAGCGGACCGGCAAGACTCCGCGCTCGACCCGCGGCAACTTCGAGATGGTCGCGTGGCTCTTCATGCGCCTCTCGGGCATCGTGCTCGTCGTCCTGGTCATCGGCCACCTGCTGATCCAGCTGGTGCTCGACGGCGGCGTGTCCAAGATCGGTTTCGCCTTCGTGGCCGGCCGCTGGGCCTCCCCGTTCTGGCAGGTCTGGGACCTGCTGATGCTGTGGCTGGCCATGCTGCACGGCGCCAACGGTCTGCGTACCGTCATCAACGACTACGCGGAGCGCGCCAACACGCGGCTGTGGCTGAAGGGCCTGCTCTACACCGCCACGGTGTTCACCATCCTTCTGGGCACGCTGGTGATCTTCACCTTCGACCCGAACATCCGCTAGGCAACGGGGCTGAGGCGTAACCAATGAAGATCCACAAGTACGACACCGTCATCGTCGGCGCGGGCGGCGCGGGCATGCGCGCCGCCATCGAGTCGACGAAGCGCAGCCGCACCGCCGTGCTGACGAAGCTCTACCCGACCCGCTCCCACACGGGCGCCGCGCAGGGCGGCATGGCCGCCGCGCTGGCCAACGTGGAAGAGGACAACTGGGAGTGGCACACCTTCGACACGGTCAAGGGCGGTGACTACCTGGTCGACCAGGACGCCGCCGAGATCCTGGCGAAGGAGGCCATCGACGCGGTCCTCGACCTGGAGAAGATGGGCCTGCCGTTCAACCGCACCCCGGACGGCACCATCGACCAGCGCCGCTTCGGCGGGCACTCCCGCAACCACGGCGAGGCCCCGGTCCGCCGGTCCTGCTACGCCGCGGACCGCACCGGTCACATGATCCTCCAGACGCTCTACCAGAACTGTGTCAAGGAGGGCGTGGAGTTCTTCAACGAGTTCTACGTCCTGGACCAGCTCCTGGTCGAGGAGGACGGCGTCAAGAAGTCGGCCGGTGTGGTCGCGTACGAGCTCGCCACCGGCGAGATCCACGTGTTCCAGGCCAAGGCCGTCATCTACGCCTCCGGCGGCACCGGCAAGTTCTTCAAGGTGACCTCCAACGCGCACACCCTCACGGGTGACGGCCAGGCGGCCTGCTACCGCCGCGGCCTGCCGCTGGAGGACATGGAGTTCTTCCAGTTCCACCCGACGGGCATCTGGCGCATGGGCATCCTGCTGACGGAGGGCGCCCGCGGTGAGGGCGGCATCCTCCGCAACAAGGACGGCGAGCGCTTCATGGAGAAGTACGCGCCGGTCATGAAGGACCTCGCGTCCCGTGACGTCGTCTCGCGCTCCATCTACACCGAGATCCGTGAGGGCCGCGGCTGCGGTCCGGCCGGTGACCACGTGTACCTGGACCTGACGCACCTGCCGCCGGAGCAGCTCGACGCGAAGCTCCCGGACATCACCGAGTTCGCGCGCACCTACCTGGGCATCGAGCCGTACACGGACCCGATCCCGATCCAGCCCACCGCGCACTACGCCATGGGCGGCATCCCGACCAACGTCGAGGGTGAGGTCCTCTCGGACAACACCACCGTCGTCCCGGGCCTGTACGCGGCCGGCGAGGTCGCGTGCGTGTCGGTGCACGGCGCGAACCGCCTGGGCACCAACTCGCTGCTGGACATCAACGTCTTCGGCAAGCGCTCCGGCATCTCCGCCGCGAAGTACTCCCAGGAGAACGACTACGTCGAGCTCCCGGAGAACCCGGCGCAGCAGGTCGCCGAGCTCGTCGAGCAGCTGCGCAACTCCACGGGCAACGAGCGGGTCGCCGAGCTGCGTCTGGAGCTCCAGGAGACGATGGACGCGTGCGTGATGGTGTTCCGTACGGAGCAGACCATCAAGACCGCGGTCGAGAAGATCGCGGAGCTGCGCGAGCGCTACAAGAACGTGTCCGTCCAGGACAAGGGCAAGCGCTTCAACACGGACCTGCTGGAAGCCATCGAGCTGGGCAACCTGCTCGACCTGGCCGAGGTCATGGCCGTGTCCGCGCTGGCGCGCAAGGAGTCCCGCGGCGGTCACTACCGCGAGGACTACCCGAACCGCGACGACGTCAACTTCATGCGCCACACCATGGCGTACCGCGAGGTCGGCGCCGACGGCAAGGATTCCGTCCGGCTGGACTACAAGCCCGTCGTCGTCACCCGCTACCAGCCGATGGAGCGTAAGTACTGATGGCCACCCCGACCCTGTCCAAGACGGACAAGATGGAAGAGGCGGCCGCCGCCTCCCCCTTCATCACGGTCACGTTCCGGATCCGCCGCTTCAACCCCGAGATCTCGGACGAGTCTCAGTGGCAGGACTTCCAGATCGAGATCGACCCGAAGGAGCGCGTGCTCGACGGTCTCCACAAGATCAAGTGGGACCTCGACGGCACGCTGACGTTCCGTCGCTCGTGCGCGCACGGCATCTGCGGCTCCGACGCGATGCGGATCAACGGCAAGAACAGGCTCGCCTGCAAGACGCTGATCAAGGACATCAACCCGGAGAAGCCGATCACCGTCGAGGCCATCAAGGGCCTCACGGTGATGAAGGACCTTGTCGTCGACATGGAGCCCTTCTTCCAGGCGTACCGCGACGTCATGCCGTTCCTGGTCACCAAGGGCAACGAGCCGACGCGCGAGCGTCTGCAGTCCGCCGAGGACCGCGAGCGCTTCGACGACACCACCAAGTGCATCCTGTGCGCCGCGTGCACGTCCTCGTGCCCGGTGTTCTGGAACGACGGCCAGTACTTCGGCCCGGCGGCGATCGTCAACGCCCACCGCTTCATCTTCGACTCGCGTGACGAGGCCGGCGAGCAGCGGCTGGAGATCCTGAACGACAAGGACGGCGTGTGGCGCTGCCGCACGACCTTCAACTGCACCGACGCGTGCCCGCGTGGCATCGAGGTCACGAAGGCGATCCAGGAAGTCAAGCGCGCGCTGATCACGCGCCGCTTCTGATTTTTCGACGCCGGACTCCGTCCGTCGGCCTCGGAAGAGGCCGGTGACCGTCGAGGCCCCGCCCCCGGATCCTGTCCGTGGGCGGGGCCATCGTCGTATGAGGCGGCTTCGGTCGGCGACCCGGCCGGCAGGGGACCAACCCGGGCTGCTGGTCGTGACGCTTGTCGCGGGATGTCGCCCCCGTCGATCAGGTCAACCTGATCTCGACGGCCAGGGCCCCCAGGGCCTCTTTCCCGGCCCCGTGGACAGCCCGGTCTCCTGCGGCAAGGTCTGCGAGATGCGGATACTTCGCCCTGACCGCGATCGTCTTCTGTCCGGCGGCGACCAGCCCGCCTCTCGGCCCGCGGGTTGAGAGGGAGCTCCGCCGCCGGGCCCTCGCGGGCGGGGTCTTCGCCACCGAGGGCGGACGCCGCACCGTCGTCCACTCCCGCCTTCCGGCGAGCAGGGAACGGGAGTTGATGCGTAGGTACCTCACCGCTCCGGTCGGTGCGGCGCTCTGACCTGGGTTGGGGGACCGGGGGTACAGGGTGGTGGTGCCTGTGGAAGGATCGGCGGTATGAGCGAGCAGCAGCCGAATCCGTACACGAGCGACCCCGCCGGCCAGGGCGGTCAGCCCGGCGCGCCCGGCATGCCCGGCCAGGAGGACTACAAGTGGGGCCCCGGTGAGGCCAGTTACGGCTATCCGCAGCCCTACCCGGCGGCTCCGGCCTACCAGCCGACCATCGGCGGCGCCGGTATGCCGACCCCCGCCCACCCCATGGCCGCCCCGGTCGGTGGAGCCGGCATGTCCCTCGGCGACATCACCATCGCCGGGGACCAGATCATCACGCCTTCGGGGACGATGCCGCTCAAGGGCGCGATGTGGAACGCGACCGACTTCTCGCGCACCGAGGAGAAGATCCCGCCGCACGCGATCGTGCTCGCGATCGTCTTCTTCCTCTTCTGCCTGCTCGGCCTGCTCTTCCTGCTGATGAAGCAGAAGACCACGACGGGCTATATCCAGGTCACGGTCACGAGCGGCGGCCGCCACCACTCCTCGATGATCCCGGCGGTGGACGCGTACACCTACCAGTGGGTGATGGGGCAGCTCAACTACGCGCGGTCGATGAGCATGTGAGGGCCGGGCCGGCGGCCGGCGCGGGGCGGCCCCGGTGGACGGGAGCCGCCGAAACGCACTGGCGCGCGGCCCCCGCCCCCGCGAGGATCAGCGGATGATCATTTCTCATGATGTGGACGGCCCCGCCGACGGTCCCGTCGTTGTCCTGCTGCACTCCTCCGTGTGCGACCGGCGGATGTGGGAGCCCCAGTGGCGGCCCTTGATCGAGGCCGGGTTCCGCGTGGTCCGGCCGGACTTCCGGACCTGCGGCGACTCCCCCGCCGGCACGGCCCCGTACAGCGACGCGGGTGACGTACGGGACCTGCTGGACCACCTCGGCGCACAGCGGGCGGCCCTGGTCGGCAGCTCCTACGGCGGCCGGATCGCCCTGACGGTTGCCGCACTGCACCCGGAGCGCGTGACCTCGCTGCTCCTGCTCTGCCCCGCGCGGCCGGGCCACGAACCGACTGCGGAGCTCCGCACGTTCGGCGCCGCCGAGGACGTCTTCCTCGACGCGGGCGATCTGGCCGGAGCCGCCGAGTTCAACGCCCGCACCTGGCTCGGCCCGGACGCCGGCGCCGACGCGCACGCCCTCGTACGGGCCATGCAGCTGCGGAACCTCGAGGTCGGCCTGACCGTCACCGAGAGCCACGAGCTGCCCGAGCCCGAGGTGGACCTGGCCGCGATCACCGCCCCCACTCTGGTCGTCGGCGGGGCGCACGACCTCCTGGACTTCCGCGACATCGCCGCCGGGCTCCCCGCCCTGATCCCTGGCGCCGAGCGCCTCGAACTGCCCTGGGCGGGCCACTTCCCCTCACTGGAACGCCCCGAGGAGACCACCCGCCTGATGCTGGAGTTCCTGGCGCGCACCTGACGCGACACCGCACGAAGCCCCTGGGGATCCGCGGATTCCCAGGGGCTTCGTGCTGCCGTCGTACTGCCGTCGTACTGCCGTTGTACTGCCGTCGTACTGCCCACGACGGTTCGCTTGAACTTGTTCAAAAAGAGGCCTACAGTCATCCCTGTCAGCAAGTTTGAACACGTTCAAGGGGGCTGAGGGACATGGACCTCACCGTTGTCACGTACGTCATCTACCTGCTCATCAGCATTGCCCTCACCGTCTGGGTGGCCCGCACGCTCAGCCGCAACGGCCGCGTCTTCATCGGCGACGTCCTGCACGGCAACGAGAAGCTCGCGGACGCCGTCAACCAGCTCCTCGTGGTCGGCTTCTACCTCGTGAACATCGGCTTCGTGACCCTCTACCTCCGCTCGAGCCAGGAGATCGAAACCCCCCGGGCCCTCTTCGAGGCCCTCTCGGTCAAGCTCGGCGTGGTCCTGCTGGTGCTCGGGGTCATGCACCTCGGGAACGTGTGGGCGCTGAACAGGATGCGCCGCCGGGGGATCATGGAGCGCCAGCAGACTCCGCCCGTCGCCCCCCAGGGGTGGACCGCACCGGTCGGGGCCTGAGCCGTGCCGACCACCACCGCCGCCCCCGCCACGGCACCCGCACCCGTGCCTGCGGTCGCGCCCGTGCGCCGGCTGACCGTCCTCTACGACGCCGGCTGCCCGCTCTGCGTACACATCCGGCACTGGCTGCTCGCGCAGCGGTGGCTGGTCCCGCTCGCCCTGGTCCCCGCCGCCTCCTGGGAGGCGCACCGGCGCTTCCCCCGCCTCGACCACGCGTCGACGCTCAAGGAGATCACCGTCATCGGGGACTCGGGGCAGGTGTGGACCGGGACCGACGCCTTCATCGTGTGCCTGTGGGCACTGGCCGAACACCGGCCGAAGGCGAACTGGCTCGCCACCGCGGCCGGTCGGCCCTTCGCCCGGGCAGCGATGTACACGGCCTCCGCCTGGCGGCAGGCCGTGCGCACCGAGGGGCACCCCGAGGGGGCCGAGGGACCGGCCTGTGACGACCGGTGCTCCGTCCCCGGATAGGCTCATCCACCGTGACTGATCAGAAGGCTCCCAAGAGCGAGCAGACCCGCACGCTCATTCTCGAGACCGCGCTCCGCCTCTTCCAGGAGCGCGGCTTCGACAAGACGACGATGCGGGGTATCGCGAAGGAGGCCGGCGTCTCGGTCGGCAACGCCTACTACTACTTCGAGTCGAAGGAACACCTGGTCCAGGGGTTCTACGACCGGATCGGCGCCGCCCACCAGGCGGCGGTGCGGCCCATCCTCGACAGCGAGACCGATCTGCAGAAGCGGCTCGCGGGCGTGCTGACGAGCTGGCTGGACATCGCCGCCCCGTACCACGAGTTCGCCTCGCAGTTCTTCAAGAACGCGGCGGACCCCGAGAGCCCGCTCAGTCCGTTCTCGCCGGAATCGGAACCGGCGCGTCAGGCCGCGATCGACATCCACCGCGAGGTGCTGGCCGGTGCGAAGACCAAGGTGCCGGCCGAGCTGGCCGACGTACTGCCGGAGCTGATGTGGCTCTCGCAGATGGGCCTGGTCCTGTACTGGGTCTTCGACCGCTCCCCGAACAGCGAGAAGACGCGCGGGCTCGCCGAGCGGGGCGCGCAGCTGACGACGCGGGGCATCGTCCTGGCCCGGTTCCGGGTGCTGCGGCCGCTGGTGCGGGAAGTGCACGAACTGTTCGCGGACTTCCTGCCGGGCATGGCGCAGACGGCCACCGCGGGGGCCCGGCGCAAGGCCTCGGACCCGGACCCGAAGCCCGCGTAGCGGCTGTTACAGCCAGTCGAGTTCCCACAGGCGCCAGACGCCCGTGCCGTCGGACAGGTACTGGGCTCCGGTGACGTCCTCGCGGGACATCACGTAGTCCTTCTTCTGCCAGATCGGGACCATCGGCGCCTGCTGGGCGACCAGCTTCTGGAGCTCGCGGAAGTCGGAGGCCGCGTCGGCCCGCTCCGAGTGGGACTGGGTGCGGGTGATGAGCTCGTCCACGCGCTTGTCGGCGAAGCCGTTGTTCATGGAGGAGTCGGCGCCGACGAGCGGGGCGAGGAAGTTGTCCGCGTCCGGGAAGTCCGCGATCCAGCCGATGGTGTAGGCGTCGAACTCGCCCGCCGCGTAGGACTTCTGGAAGTCGCTCCACTGCTCGACCGGCTTGATCGTCAGCTGGAAGAGCCCGGTGGACTCCAGCTGCCGCTTGAGCTCCTCGGCCTCGGGCATGTTCGCGCCGCGCACGTTCACGCCGAGGTTGAGGTGGACGGGGGCGGTGATCCCGGCCTCCTTGAAGAGCTTCTTGGCGGTGGCCGTGTTGGGCGTCGGGTAGGCGTCGAAGAACGGCGTGCTGTGGCCGGCGATGCCCGCCGGGACCAGGGAGTACAGCGGGGTGACGGTCCCCGTGTGGACCTCGGCGGCGACCTTGGAGCGGTCGAGCACGGCGGCGACGGCCTGGCGGACGGCGAGCGGGGCCGCGGTGGAGCCGGGGCGGACGTTGAAGACGACCGAACGGATCTCGCTGCCGCCGGAGGCCTGGTAGCGGGTGTCCTTCATGCCGGGGTTGAGGCCGGCGAGCACGGACGGCGGCATGTCCCGGTGGGCGACCTCGATCTGCTGGCCCTTCCAGGCCTGGTCGAGCTGCTGCGAGTCCTTGAAGTACTTGACCGTGACGGGCGTGTGGGCGGGCTTGCCCTGGCCCTTGTAGGTGCTGTTGGGCTTGAGCTCGACGCTCGTACCGGCCTTGTACGCGGCCAGCGTGTACGGGCCCGAGCCGTCGGCCTTGCCGTCCTCGCGCAGCGCCTTCGCCGGGTACTTGTCCTTGTCGACGATCGAGGCGGCGCCCGTCGCGATCTTGAAGGGGAACGTGGCGTCGCCGGCGGAGAGGTTGAAGGTGACCGTGCGCCCCTCGGCCTTGACCGACTCCAGGGTGTTGAAGAGGGGCGCCGGCCCCTGGTCGGAGTTGATCGCCTTGATGCGGTCGAAGGAGTGCTTGACGTCCTCGGCGGTGATGGTGCGGCCGCTCGCGAACTTCACGTCGGAGCGCAGCTCGCACTGGTAGGTGGTGAGCTTCCGGCCGACGAAGGCGCAGGAGGCGGCGGCGTCCGGGACGGGGGCGTCGGAGCCGGGCTTGATGGTCAGCAGCGACTGGTAGATGTTGCTGAACAGGGCCCAGGAGCCCGCGTCGTACGCCCCGGCGGGGTCCAGCGAGGAGACGACGTCACTCGTGCCGACCCGGACGGCCCCCCGGCCGTTGCCGTCCTCGGGCAGCAACTGCCAGGCACCGGCGCCGGCTACGCCGAGGACCAGCCCGGCCGCGATTATCTTCGAGCGGACAGACCGCATCCCCTGAACCCCACCCCATGTCCCGATGACAGCGCTGCGCTGTCCGAATAACGGTCATCCCATCACGGAATATTGGCCTCCGGAAGGTCGGCCGGAGTGGGAGCTTCGGCGTTTGGGGCCGGTCAGGCGTGAAATGAGGCGAGTTCGACGACCGTGATGTCGGACGGGGCGCCCACCCGGACCGGCGGTCCCCAGGCTCCGGCTCCGCGGGACACGTAGAGCTGGGTGTCGCCGTAGCGCTCCAGGCCCGCGACGGTGGGATTGGCAAGCTCGGCCAGGTAGTTGCCGGGCCAGAGCTGGCCGCCGTGGGTGTGACCGGAGAGCTGCAGGTCGACGCCGTGGCGGACGGCGTCGTGGATGACGACGGGCTGGTGCGCGAGGAGTACGGCGGCCCGCGCACGGTCCCGGTCACCGAGGGCGGCACCGAAGTCGGGGCCCTTGCCCTCCTGCTCCCCCTGGATGTCGTTGACCCCGGCGAGGTCGAAGTGGGGCAGCTCCTTGCGGGCGTTCTCCAGCGGGGTCAGCCCCAGTTCACGGACGTGGTCGATCCACTGCTGGGCGCCGGAGAAGTACTCGTGGTTGCCGGTGACGAAGTACGAACCGTGGCGGGCGGCGAGCCGGCGCAGCGGCTCCGCGGCGTGCCCGAGGTCGGGGACGCTGCCGTCGACGAGGTCGCCGACGATGGCGATGAGGTCCGGCTGGGTGCGGTTGACGGTGTCGACGATGCGCTGGGTGTGGGCGCGGCCGAGCACCGGGCCGAGGTGGACGTCGCTGACGACGGCGATCCGGAAGCCGTGCGCCGCGCGGGGCAGTTTGGCGAGGGGGACCTGGACCCGCTTCACGCGCGGCCCGCGCAGGACCCCGTACGTCCCGGCCCCGACCGTACCGACGGCCACGGCGGCGGCCGCCCCGCCGACCGTCCGGGCGACGAACCGGCGGCGGGTCAGGCCCTCGCCGGCGCCGGGCCGCTCGGCGCCGGCGGGCCGTTCGGCCGGTTCGGACGGCCCGCCGGTACCGGGCTCCGCGGCGGTGGCCGCGGCGGCCGCGGGCGCCGCCGCGGCGGGCACCTCCACGGGCCGGAGCGCGTCGGTTACCGCCCCCGAGGGGTCGCGGTGGGCCAGACGGCGGAGCAACAGCGCGCGGATCGGCTCCGCGACCAGCATCGTCAGGGTCAGGTACAGGAGTACCGCGAGCCAGAGGTACCCGGGCCAGGCCACCGTCTGCTGGAGCCAGAAGGGGGCGCCGGCCCTGCCCGCGGTCAGCGCGGCCAGTGAGAGGAGGGGCAGGGCGATGGTCAAGGCCGTGCCGATGCGCCGGGGCGGGCGACCGGGGGCCGTGGTGTCGCGGACCAGCCGGATCCAGAGCCAGCGGTGGACCAGGACGAGCAGGGCGCAGACCGCCAGTGCGACGAGGGCGAAGATCAGGATCGTCATGCGCGGGCATCCGTTCCGGCGCTGTCCGTACGTGATTCATGACGCAGGGCCCGGACCCCGCGCAACCCGATCACTCCGACCGCCGTCCCCAGGAGAAAGGACGACACCGCGAGCGTCAGGTGCACCCAGAAGTAGGAAGTGGGATCGCCGGCCGCATCGAAGGCAAGACCACTGCCGTTCTTCCACAGGTTCCGGACGAAAGACACCCAGATGAACCAGCTCCACACTCCGAAGGCGAGCAGGAACCAGGAGGCGGTACGGCTGAGTCTCATGGCTCCAGTATCGGATTCGTCCCCAGGACGGACGCGACGGGGTGGGCTGTCCCGGGGGTGGTTGCCTCGAATTGGCCGGTCCCGAGCGCCATCCAGCTCATCGGGAGGTACTTTCACCTGCGTGTCTGCCAAGACGACCGCGCTGACGGTCCTATCCGCCGCGTTGCTGCTCCCCGCCGTACTGGTGGCTCCCGCACACGCCGCGCCGAGCCCGCCGGCCGACGGGAAGGGCCGGCCGCCCAAGGCCCCGGCGGCACCCGCACCGCCCGTCACGATGTCCACGGTCGGCGGGTCCCTGCTCGGCCAGCCGGGAACGCAGGTGAACCTGCTGCCCGGTGCGCCGGCGCTGCCGGCGAACCTCACCGGGCGGTCGTGGATCGTGGCGGACGCCGAGTCCGGCGAGGTGCTGGCCGCGCACAACGCGCACTGGCGGCTGCCCCCGGCCTCGACCATGAAGATGCTCTTCGCGGACACCGTGCTGCCGGGCCTGCCCAAGGACCAGGTCCACAAGGTCACCGAGGCGGACATGGAGGGCGTCGGCCAGGGCAGCAGCCTGGTCGGGGTCAAGGAGGACCACGAGTACTCCGTCCACGACCTGTGGCTCGGGGTGTTCCTGCGGTCGGGGAACGACGCCGTGCATGTACTTTCGGCCATGAACGGCGGCGTCGAGAAGACCGTCAAGGACATGCAGGCCCACGCCGAGGAGCTGCAGGCCCTCGACACCCACGTGGTGTCCCCCGACGGGTACGACGCCCCGGAGCAGGTGTCGAGCGCGTACGACCTGACGCTCATCGCCCGCTCGGGACTGCAGAAGCAGGACTTCCGGGAGTACTGCGGCACGGCGAGCGCGAAGTTCCCCGGCCTCCAGGAGCCCGGGAAGCCGCGCGACTCCTTCGAGATCCAGAACACCAACCGGCTGATGACCGGCGCGGGCGGGCTCTCCCCCTACAAGGGCATCGCCGGGGTGAAGAACGGCAACACCACCATGGCCGGCTCCACCTTCACCGGCGCCGCGCAGCAGGGCTCCAAGAAGCTGCTGGTCACGGTGATGAACCCGGACGGGGGCGGCGCGAACGAGGTCTACGAGGAGACCGCCGCGCTCTTCGACTGGGGGTTCTCCGCGGCCGGCAAGGTCAAGCCGGTGGGTGAGCTGGTGCCGCCGAAGAGCGAGGACACCACCTCGCACGGCTCCCCGGCCCAGTCGCACGAGAACAACCCGTCGGCGGGCGGCAAGGGCGGCGGCGCGGGCACCGCGCTGGGTGTCGCGGGCGGCGCGCTGGCCGTGCTGGCGGGCGGCGCCTTCGTGATCAACCGCCGCTGGCCCCGCGGCCGCCGCGGCCGGGGCGAAGAGCTGGTCTGAGCCCCCTCGACACGGGAGCAGCGCCCCTCCACCGCCACCACCGCCCCCCGGCCGCACCACCGGCCGGGGGGCGGTCGTAGGTCGTGGTCCGGGGTGGGCGGTCGGCCTAGCCGGGTTCCCGGGCCGGCGCCACCTATCAACTCAAAGGTTCTGCACAGGACTTCGGCACGGTTTGCTCACTCCCGTCGGCAAGGAGCCTTCGGGAAGGGGGTCCTCCCATGCGGAGGAGAGGGTCGGCCGCCGTCATGGCGTCCTGTGCGGTCCTGGAGGCGAACCCCGTCGAGCAGGGCATCGTCATCCGTACGGGGGTCGGATGGACGGCGGCGGGCGGCGCACCGGCCGGGCAGCGACTCACCGCGCCCGCGGTCGAGCGCCGCACGTACACCTGGCCGGAGGGCGACGCGACCGGCGGCGTGAGGACCCCGTGCTGACCACCGCCCGGCGGGGCTGGATCGCCGCCGCCTCCCTCGCGGCCTGCGGCGCGCTGCTCACCGTGGCGGCCTGGACCGGCCTCCCGCGGGACGACGCCGGCCGGCGGGCCCCGGTGCGCGCGGTGGACACCGCCGAGCTGGAGCTGCTGCACACCGCCGGAGAGCTGCTCGTACAGGACTGCATGCGGGCGCAAGGATTCTCGTACTGGCCGGTCCCGCGTGTGCCGCACCCGGACTACCGGGACTTCCCGTACGGGGTGGACGACGCGGACTGGGCCCGCGGCCACGGCTTCGGGCGGGGGATCGAGCGGCTGCTGGACGAGCAGGCGGCCTCGGGCCCGGCCGGGCAGTACGTACGCGGCCTCTCCGACGGGCAGCGCGACGCCATGGGCGCGGCCCTTCTGGGGCCGGAGTCCAAGGGGCTGGAGGTCCGCAGCCCGCTCGGCGGCACCCTCAGCCACAGCGACCGGGGCTGCGTCACCGAGTCCTGGCGAACGCTCTACGGGGACGCGCGGGCCTGGTACAGCTCCAGCGAGACGGCGAACCAGCTGACCGCGGTGCGCACCGGGAGGGTCAACCAGGACCCCGCCTTCGGGAGGGCGCTGGCCGCGTGGAGCGAGTGCGTCGGCGGGCGCGGCTTCCCGGCGGCGCACCCGGTGCGCCAGCGCGAGGAGCAACTGGCGCGGACCGGTCCCGGGGCCGAGGCGCAGGACGTGCCGATGGCGACCGCCCAGGCCGAGTGCGCCCGCTCGACCGGCCTCGCCGACACCACGCGGGACCTGCACGAACGCCTTTCGGAGCGGATCCGCGCCGAGAACGGGGCCGTCTTCGACGCCATGCGGCGGATGCAGGTGGCGGCCCTGCCCACAGCTCGCGATGTGGTCGCCCGGCATTCCGGGAGCTGACATCGCGTACCGCCGACCGGCGGTGAACCACGCACGGTACAAAAACTGGGAGGGAACCCCATGAACAAGCTCAGGACGCTCCTCGCGGGTCTCGCGATCGCCGGCGGCGCGGTGGTGGCCGTTCCGACCACCGCCCAGGCCGACGGCGGCTGCGGCTCCGGCAACTTCTGCGCCTACTCGGACGACCACAACTACCTCTACCAGGAGGGCGGCAACTCGTCCTCGTGGCCGAGCCAGGTCAAGAACAAGGTCGACTGGGTCCGCAACTCCGGCGTCGCCGTCGGCCGCCACCACGTCAACATCTACTGGGGTGACGACAACTCCGGCGCCTACGCCTGCATCGGCTACGGCACGGAGTGGAACCTGCGCAACAACGCGAACAAGTTCAGCTGGACCCGCAACGGGGACAACCGCGGCCTGGGCGAGAACGTCCACGACAACTCCGCCTCGCACCGCTGGGTGTACGGCTGCGGCAACGGCACCTGGTAGTCGGTCCCGGTCAGGCGGCCGAGGGGGAGCCCGGCGCCGGGGTCGCGGGCGTGGGCGCGGGCGCGGGCGCGGCCGGAGGGTCCTGGGCGGGGTCCGCCTCGGGGGCCTCCGCGCCGTCGCCGTCCGCGTCGTCGCGGGTGGCCGTCCAGGAGGCCACGAACAGCAGCAGTTTCGCCGTGAAGTTGATCCAGAGCAGCAGGGCGATCGGCACGCCGAAGGCCCCGTACATGCTCTTCGCGGCGACCTCCCGCATATAGCCGCTGAGCAGCAGCTTCAGCAGTTCGAAGCCGGCCGCGCCGATCAGGGCCGCCTGGATCAGGCGGCCGCGCGGCGGTTCGACGCCCGGGAGCAGGGTCAGGACGTAGAGCAGCAGCAGGAAGGCGGCCGCGACGCCGACGAGGAAGGCGAAGGTGCGCAGCAGCGCGCCGCCCGCCCCCTCGCGCGAAATGCCCAGCCAGTCGGCGGACTTCCCGACCGCGCTGGATCCGAGGATGGAGGCGGCGGCAGAGGCCAGGCCCACCCCGCCGAGGCCGAGCAGGACGAGGGTGTCCTTGCCCTTGCGGGCGAACGGGTTCCCGTCGTCCTCGTCGTCCTTCTCCCAGACCGCGCGCAGGCAGTCCCGCATGGAGCCGACCCAGCCGATGCCGGTGATCAGCAGGATGGCGCCGGCGACGAGGCCGACCGTGCCGGCGTTGGCGACGAGTCCTTCGATGTTGAGCTGGTCGGAAATGCCGGGGACCTGTTCGGAGAGGTTCTTCTCCAGCCGGTCGAGCTGTTCGGGGCTGAGCAGCGCGGCGCCGACCGCGGCGGCCACGGTGATCAGCGGGAAGAGCGCGAGGAAGCTGATGAAGGTGATCGCGGCGGCGAGGCGGGTCCAGTGCACGCGGTCGAGGCGTTGGTACGAACGCCACGCGTGCGTCCGCATCAGACGGGACACGAGCGGCCCGATCACCGGGAGTTTCGTCAGCCAGTCCATGGGGTCACCGTAATTCAGCTGCCGGAAATAGCCGGGATTGTCGCTCGCGGCGGCTACGGTCGTCGATTGTGACTTTTCCCGAAGCGCGCCCCACGGGTCGCCCGTTCCACACCCTTGTCCTGCGGAGGCTGAGATTCCGCGCCCGGCGCATCGCCCGGCTTCCCCTGCCCTTGTCCCTGCCCCTGCGCCCGCTCCGTCAGGACGGAGGTACGGTCGCCCCGGGGGCGCCGGCCGTTCCGGCCGCCTGGCCGGCGGGTGAGCCCGCCTGCGCCGGGACGCAGGTGGGTCCGCTCCCGAACGGGTACTCGCGCAGCTTGCGCCAGACCCCGTCCGAGCCCTGCTCGTAGAGCGCGAAGCCCTCGCAGATCCACTCGGCGGCGTAGTCGGCGAGGGACGTGAAGGCGAGGTCCATCGCCTCCTCGGAGATCCCGTGGGCGATCGTGACGTGCGGGTGGTACGGGAACGCCAGCTCGCGCCTGAGCGGCCCGTGGGGGTCGCGGACCTCGCTCTGGAGGCGGGTGCAGCCCCCGGCCCCGTCGGCGATCTTGACGAAGACGACCGGCGAGACGGGACGGAAGGTCCCCGTTCCGCCCAGCCGCATCCGGAAGGACCGGAAGGCGGCCGCGACCGCGATCAGGTGGGCCCTGATCGCGGGGAGGCGGTCCGCCTCCACCTCGGTGGGCGGGACGAGGGTGACATGCGTGGGGATACCGTGCGCGGCGGCGTCCCCGAAGCCCGCGCGCAGCTCCTGGAGCCGGCTGCCGTACGGCTCCGGGACCGCGATCGAAACGCCGAGCGTTACGGTCCCCACGTATCTCTCCTCCGCTTGTGATTGTGGACTGCTGCCGTCCCAGTGTGGCGGCAGCACCCCCGATCGTGCCAGGGCTCTCTGTCCGTAGTTGCGTTCGTCAGTGCTTGGCGGGCAGCAGACCGAGGCGGTCGTAGGCCTGCGCGAGCGTCTCGGCGGCGACCGCACGGGCCTTCTCCGCGCCCTTGGCCAGGATGGAATCCAGCGTCTCGGGGTCGTCCAGGTATGCCTGGGTGCGCTGCTTGAAGGGTGTGACGAAATCGACCATCACGCCCGCGAGGTCGGTCTTCAGCGCGCCGTAGCCCTTGCCCTCGTACTTCGCCTCCAGCTCGGTGATCGTCTCGCCCGTGAGGGTGGAGTAGATCGTGAGCAGGTTGCTGACGCCGGGCTTCTTCTCGGAGTCGAAGCGGATCTCCGCCTCGGTGTCGGTGACCGCGCTCTTGATCTTCTTCTCGGTGACCTTGGGCTCGTCGAGGAGGTTGATCAGGCCCTTGGGGGACGACGCGGACTTCGACATCTTGATCGCCGGGTCCTGGAGGTCGTAGATCTTCGCGACCTCCTTGACGATGTGCGCGGCGGGCAGGGTGAAGGTCCGGCCGTAGCGCTGGTTGAAGCGCTCCGCCAGGTCGCGGGTCAGCTCGATGTGCTGGCGCTGGTCCTCGCCGACGGGGACCGCGTTCGCCTGGTACAGCAGGATGTCGGCGACCTGCAGGATCGGGTACGTGAACAGGCCGACGGTGGCGTTGTTGACGCCGCCCTTGGCGGACTTGTCCTTGAACTGGGTCATACGGCTGGCCTCACCGAAGCCGGTGATGCAGTTCATGACCCAGCCCAGCTGCGCGTGCTCCGGCACGTGGCTCTGGACGAAGAGCGTGCAGCGCTCGGGGTCCAGGCCGGCGGCGAGCAGCTGCGCGACGGAGAGGCGGGTGTTCGCGCGCAGGTCCTTCGGATCCTGCGGCATGGTGATCGCGTGCAGGTCGACCACCATGTAGAAGGCGTCGTGCGTCTCCTGCAGGGCGACGTACTGGCGGATGGCTCCGAGGTAGTTCCCGAGGTGGAACGAGCCGGAGGTGGGCTGGATGCCGGAGAGCGCGCGAGGACGATCAGAAGCCATGACTTCATTCTCTCAGGTGCGACAGGGCGCTCGGGCCCGCCCGGGCCCGCCCGGGCCCTGCGGGGCCGGATGTTCCGGCCCCGCAGGGGCCGCAGGTCAGGACAGCGGCAGACCGGGGGCCGGGAAGCCGGCCATCAGGTCCGTGACCTCCGCGCGGATCACGGACAGGGCCTGCTCGTCCCCCTTCGCCGCCGCGTCGACCGCGCGCGAGATCCAGTCGGCGACCACCGGCATGTGCGCGGTGGACAGGCCCCGCGAGGTCAGCGACGGCGTGCCGATCCGGATGCCCGAGGGGTCGAAGGGCTTGCGCGGGTCGAACGGCACCGTGTTGTGGTTCACGACGATGCCGGCCCGGTCCAGGGCCTTGGCCGCGATCTTGCCCGGTACGTCCTTGCCCGTCAGGTCGATCAGGATCAGGTGGTTGTCCGTACCGCCCGAGACCAGGTCGAAGCCCTTCTGGAGCAGCGCAGCGGCCAGCGCCTTGGCATTGGCGACGACCTGGTGCGCGTACGCCGTGAAGGACGGCTGGGCCGCCTCGTGCAGCGCCACCGCGATGGCGGCCGTCGTCTGGTTGTGCGGGCCGCCCTGGAGGCCCGGGAAGACCGCCTTGTCGATGGCCTTCGCGTGCTCCTCCCGGCACATCAGCATCGCGCCGCGCGGACCGCGCAGGGTCTTGTGCGTGGTGGTGGAGATGACGTCGACGTGGTCCGCCGGGGACGGGTGCGCGCCGCCCGCGATCAGGCCCGCGATGTGGGCCACGTCCGCGACCAGGATCGAGCCGGCCTCCTTCGCGATCTCCGCGAAGGCCGCGAAGTCGATGGTCCTCGGCAGCGCCGTACCGCCGCAGAAGATCAGCTTGGGCCGCTCCGCGAGGGCCTGCTCGCGCACCGCGTCGTAGTCGATCAGCCCGGTGTCCGCCCGTACGCCGTACTGCACGCCCCGGAACCACGAGCCGGTCGCCGAGACTCCCCAGCCGTGCGTCAGGTGGCCGCCCATCGGCAGGGCCATGCCCATCACGGTGTCGCCCGGCTTCGCGAAGGCCAGGTACACGGCCAGGTTGGCCGGGGAGCCGGAGTACGGCTGCACGTTGGCGTGGTCCACACCGAACAGGCCCTTGGCCCGCTCGATGGCCAGCGCCTCGACGCGGTCTATGTTCTGCTGGCCCTCGTAGTAGCGGCGGCCGGGGTAGCCCTCGCTGTACTTGTTCTGCAGCACGGTGCCGGAGGCTTCGAGGACGGCCGCGGACACGTAGTTCTCACTGGGGATCAGGCGCAGGGTCTGCGCCTGCAGTACTTCCTCCGCCGCGACGAACGACGCCAGCTCGGGGTCGGTGGCCCAGAGGGAAGGGTGGTTGTGGGCGGAATGGCGGCTCGCGGACATGGCGGGCTCCTCCGGGGTCGATGTGATCGGTACCCCGCGAGGCCCAGGCGAGCGGCCCTGTATGCGGTCGAGCGCGCACGACCCCCCCGGAGTTGGTTCTCCGTACGCCAGTCGCCGTGCGTACCGGACACCTTAGCGGGCGCGCCACGAACGATGTTTCTGCGTCCGGGATACGAGCGACGATAAGAAGGTGACGCCACCCTCGTCACCGCTTCACCCGGCGCTTCACCGCGCCGGACGGACGATCGGAGACCCCGTGTCGACAACTGCTGATGCCATCCGCTCCGCAGACGCGCACAGCGCGCACAACTACCATCCGCTGCCCCTGGTCGTCGCGTCCGCGGAAGGCGCGTGGATGACCGACGTCGAGGGCCGCAGATACCTCGACATGCTCGCCGGGTACTCGGCCCTCAACTTCGGGCACGGCAACCGCCGTCTGATCGACGCCGCCCGTGCCCAGCTGGAACGGGTCACGCTCACCTCGCGCGCCTTCCACCACGACCGCTTCGCCGACTTCTGTACCGAGCTCGCCGCCCTGTGCGGCAAGGACATGGTGCTCCCCATGAACACGGGAGCGGAGGCCGTGGAGACGGCGGTCAAGACCGCCCGCAAGTGGGGCTACGAGGTCAAGGGCGTCCCGGACGGGCACGCCAAGATCGTGGTCGCCGCCGACAACTTCCACGGGCGCACCACGACCATCGTCTCCTTCTCCACGGACCACGACGCCCGCGACCACTTCGGGCCGTACACGCCGGGCTTCGAGATCGTCCCGTACGGGGACCTCACCGCGCTGGCGCACGCCGTCACCGAGAACACGGTGGCCGTGCTGCTGGAGCCGATCCAGGGCGAGGCGGGGGTGCTGGTGCCGCCCGCCGGGTACCTGAGCGGCGTACGGGAGCTGACCCGCGAGCGGAACGTCCTCTTCATGGCGGACGAGATCCAGTCGGGGCTGGGGCGGACCGGCCGGACCTTCGCGTGCGAGCACGAGGGGGTCGTCCCGGACGTCTACATCCTCGGCAAGGCGCTCGGCGGCGGCGTGGTGCCGGTCTCCGCCGTCGTCGCCGACCGGGACGTGCTCGGGGTGTTCCGGCCCGGCGAGCACGGGTCCACCTTCGGCGGGAACCCGCTCGCGTGCGCCGTCGCCCTGGAGGTCGTCGCGATGCTCCGGACCGGCGAGTTCCAGGAACGCGCCGCCGAGCTGGGCGAGCACCTGCACCGTGAGCTGAACCTGCTGGTCGGCGGGGGCGCGGTGACCGCCGTACGCGGCCGCGGACTGTGGGCGGGCGTCGACATCGACCCGTCGCGCGGCACGGGCCGGGAGATCTCCGAGAAGCTGATGGAGCTCGGGGTGCTCGTGAAGGACACCCACGGGTCGACGATCCGGATCGCCCCGCCGCTGGTGATCAGCAAGGAGGACCTGGACTGGGGGCTGGACCAGCTCCGCTCGGTGCTCGGCGCGTAGGGGCGGCCGGTGTCCGGGGCCGTACCCGGGGGCCGAATCCGGAGCCGGAGCCGGAGCCGGACCCGGACCCGGACCCGGACGAATGTCGGCTAGAGGATGACGTGGGGCAGGAAGCGGGCGTACTCGTCCGTGACCGGCCCCGCCGATTCGCGGATGCCGAGCCCCGCCGCCTCGTCCTCGACGACCCACGCGCCGAGCACCACCCGGTTGCCGTCGAAGTCGGGCAGCGGGGCCAGGCCCTGGAAGCAGTACCGCTCCCCCTCCTCCGGGACGAACGGCTCGCCGTCCTCGCCCGCCTCGTGCAGGGTGACCCCCGCGCCCTCACGGCCGAGGAGGGGCTTGGTCACGTAGCCGGCGGACCCGGGCCCGGCCAGCTCGCGCGGGCCGTCGAGGTAGGCCGGCAGCAGGTTCGGGTGCTCCGGGAAGAGCTCCCACAGGATCGCGAGCAGCGCCTTGTTGGACAGCAGCATCTTCCACAGGGGCTCGATCCAGCAGGTGGTGCCGGAGCCGCCGCCGTGGTCGTACGTGCCGAGCACCTGCGGGCCGAACTCGTCCGTCGCCAGCCACTCCCACGGGTAGAGCTTGAAGCAGGAGCGGATGAAGCGGAGCTTCTCGTCCACGAACCGGCCGGACAGGCTGTCCCAGCCGATCTGCTCGACGGAGAGCGCCTGGGTGTCCAGGCCGGCCTGCTCGGCGGTCTCCTGGAGGTAGGCGACCGTCATCAGGTCCTCGCCGAGCTCGTCGGTCTCGGAGTGCGCGAAGTGCAGCAGGCCGGGCGGGAGCAGCTCGGCCTGGCGCCGCCAGGCGTCGACGAGGCGCTCGTGGAGGGAGTTCCACTGGTCGGCGCCGGGGAAGCACTCCTCCATCCAGAACCACTGCGGGCCGGCCGCCTCCACGAGGGAGGTGGGGGTGTCGGCGTTGTACTCCAGCATCTTGGCCGGGCTGCCGGTGCCGTCGTAGCGCAGGTCGAAACGGCCGTAGAGGGAGGGCTGTTCGGCGCGGCGCCGCCAGGACTCCGCGATCAGCGCGGCCAGCTTCGGGTCGGTGATGCCGAGGTCGGCGAAGCGGTCGTGCTCGACGATGTGCGCGGCCGCGGCCAGGCACATGGCGTGCAGCTCCTCGACGACGTTCTCCAGGGCCTCGACCTCGGGGAGCGTGAAGGAGTAGTACGCGCTCTCGTCCCAGTAAGGGCGCAGGGAGTCGTCGGGGTAGCGGGTGAGGGGATAGATCAGGCCCTGCTCCTCGACGGTCTTCTGCCAGCCGGGACGGGGCTCGATGGTGTGCCGCTGCATGGTCTCGGTCAGCCGCCGCTGGAGCCGGAGCTCTTGTGGCCGCCGATGCCGCCGCGGGTGACGGCGGACTTGTCGAAGCTGCCGCCGGAGACCTTGCCGGCGGCGACGTGGCCGCCGTAGTAGTACGTGCCGGTGCCGCCGCTCTTGCACTCCTTGTTGTTCAGGTGCTGCAACGTGGAGCGGGAGGCGCAGCGCTTGTCCGGTTCGTCGCTGCTTCCGCAGGCCACGAGGGTGGCCGCGAGCAGGCCCATGCCGCCGAGGGCGACCGCGCCGGAGCGCATTCGGCGCTGGTTGGTGCTGCTGCTGTCCATGTCTGCTGCTCCCCCTGTGGCCTCGCGTGCTCCCGACAGACTAGAGCGGAGGCCCCGGCCGATGGAATCCGGCCGTTGTGAGATCCGTGACCTAGAGTCAGTTCGTGCTCATTGGGATGATTTGCGCGCTCGGTGCGGCGGTCTGCTTCGGTACGGCGTCGGTTCTGCAGGCGGTCGCGGCGCGGTCGACGGAGCCCGGTACGGGGTCCGGCGTGGACACGGCGCTGTTCCTGCGGGCCGTGCGGCAGTGGCGGTACCTGGCGGGTCTCGGCCTGGACGGAGTCGGTTTCGTGCTCCAGATCATCGCGCTGCGGCACATCCCGATCTACGCGGTGGGGGCGGCGCTGGCGGCCAGCCTGGCGGTGACGGCGGTGGTGGCGGCGCGGCTGCTGCGGGTGCGGCTGTCGCGGACCGAGTGGGGCGCGGTGGCGGTGGTGTGCGCGGGCCTGCTGATGCTGGCGCTGGCCGCCGGTGAGGAGGGCACGGGGACCGGAACGCTCGCGCTGAAGCTGGGGCTGCTCGCGGTGGCGGGGCTGGTGCTGCTGGTCGGCGTGGTCGCGGGGCGACTGCCGGACGGACCGCGGGCACTGGTCCTCGGCCTCGCGGCGGGGACGGGCTTCGCGGTGGTGGAGGTCTCGGTACGGCTCATCGACTCCCCCTGGGACCTGCGCAACCCCGCCCTGTACGCCCTCCTGCTGGGCGGCGGCGCGGCCTTCCTCCTCCTCACCTCGGCGCTGGCGCGCGGCTCGGTGACGGTGGCGACGGCGGGCCTGGTCCTCGGCGAGACGATCGGCCCGGCGGTGGTGGGCGTGGCCTGGCTCGGCGACACCACCCGCGAGGGCCTGGCCTGGCTGGCAATGACGGGCTTCGCGGTAGCGGTGGCCGGCTCCCTCGCCCTGGCCCGCTTCGGCGAACCCCCGACCCCGGACGAACCCCACCCCGCCGACACCTGAGGCACGATTCCAGCGCGGCCTTTCGGCCCCGCCGGCGTTTGGGGCGCGGGGGCTCGGGGGCAGCGCCCCCGCAACGGCGCCGCAGGTCACGGCAGGGCCGCCGCCAGGGCAGCCAGCGTCGGCGACCACGCGCTGTCCGACGGCGTCCCGTAGCCCACGACCACCGCGTCCCGCCCGGGGAGCGCCACTGCCTCCGGGTGGCGAAACCGCTCCAGCCCGTGCAGGGCCAGGTCCTGCCACGCCGCCGACTGCAGGACCGACCGCTCCGTCCCCCCGGGCAGGTCCAGCACCGCGTGGAGCCCCGCCGCGATCCCCGACACCCCCACCCGGTCCCCCACCGCCGCCACCAGCTCGTCCCGCCGCCTCCGGTACCGCAGCCGCATCCCGCGCACGTGCCGGTCGTACGCCCCGGAGGTGATGAACGCCGCCAGCGTCAGCTGGTCCAGCACCCCGCACGCCCAGTCCGTGGGCCGTTTGGCGGCGAGCACCTCCTCCAGCAGCCCCGGCGGGACCACCATCCAGCCCATCCGCAGCCCGGGGGCCAGGGACTTGCCGGCTGTGCCCAGGTACACCACCCGGTCCGGGTCGAGGCCCTGCAGCGCCCCGACCGGCTGGCGGTCGTAGCGGAACTCCCCGTCGTAGTCGTCCTCCAGGATCAGCCCGCCCGTGGTCCGGGCCCAGTCGACCGCGGCCGCCCGCCGGGCCGGGGTCAGGGCCACGCCCGTCGGGAACTGGTGGGCCGGGGTGAGCAGCACCGCGCCCGCCGCCGACGTCAGCTCACCCGTCCGGGCTCCCTCCCCGTCCAGGCCCAGCGGGCGCGTCCGCAGCCCCGCCCGCACCAGCAGGTCCCGGTGGACGTCCAGGCCGTACCCCTCCACCGCCACCTCCCGCACCCGCCGCGCCCGCAGCACGCCCGCCAGCACGGTCAGCCCGTGCAGGAAGCCCGCGCACAGCACGATGCGTTCGGGATCGGCGTGGACCCCGCGCGCCCGCGCCAGGTAGCCGGCCAGCGCCCGCCGCAGCTCGATGCGGCCGCGCGGGTCGGCCGCGTAGCCGAAGGCCTCGTTCGGCGCGTCGGTCAGGGCCCGCCGGGCCGCCGAGAGCCAGGCCGCGCGCGGGAAGCCGCCCAGGTCCGGGGAGCCGGGCACCAGGCTGTACGCGGGCCCCGTGCGCGCGGGCCCCGTGCGCACGGGGCGCCGTGCGCGGGCGGCCGCCGCGGGCCGACGCGGCCTGGCCCGTTCGGCGACGCGGGTGCCGGAGCCCTGGCGGGCGGTCAGCCAGCCTTCGGCGACGAGCTCCGCGTACGCCTCGGCGACCGTGTTCCGGGCGATGCCGAGGTCGGCGGCGAGGGTGCGCGAGGACGGCAGCCGGGTTCCGGCGGCCAGCCGCCCGCTGCGCGCGGCCTCGCGCAGGGCCTCGGTGAGACCGGCCCGCAGACCGCGTCCGGCGGTGAGGTCCAGGTGCAGGTCGGCGCCGAAAGTGGCCCACGATTCCGTCATGGATATGGACCATATCCGTGGGCCGCTCTGCTTCTAGGGTGGATCACATGACGACCGCACACGAACACGCCCCCGAGCACACCCCGCGCATGCACATGGCGAAGCTCGCCCCCGAGGTCTACAAGGCCGTGCTGGCCCTGGAGATCGCGTCCAAGAAGGGCCTGGACCCCTCCCTGGTCGAGCTCGTCAAGATCCGCGCCTCCCAGCTCAACCACTGCGCCTTCTGCCTCGACATGCACACCAAGGATGCGATCGCCGCAGGTGAGAGCGTTGAGCGCATCATTCAGCTGGGTGCGTGGGAGGAGTCGCGGCACTTCTACACCGAGAAGGAACTCGCCGCGATCGAGTTCACCGAGGCCGTCACTGTCCTTAACGACGGCTTCGTGCCCGACGAGGTCTACGAGAAGGCAGCGAAGCAGTTCGAGGAGCGCGAGCTGGCCCAGCTGATCGCCGTCATCGCGACGATCAACGTCTGGAACCGCATCGGTGTCACCACGCGCATGGTCCCGGGCCACTACACCCCGGGCATGTACAAGTAGGCCCGATCGGGCACTCCGGCCGGTCACTCCGGACGGAACGACTCCACGGCCGCCGTCAGGTTCGCGCGTACCGCCGTGCCGTCGGCGGCCGGACCCGCCGCCAGCAGCGCCCACCGCCGGCCGTCCGGGGCGACGGCGATCCGTTCGATCCCGCGGCGCCGGCCCTGCGACTCCTGGCTGTCGTACTCGTAGACCAGCTCGCAGGACTCCCCGGGCGCCGGGTCGACGGACACCTCCCGGTACCCCGGATTGGCACCGAGGGTCTGCGAGGAGATCCGCAGCAGCTCGCAGGCGCCGACGCTGTCCGGCTCGGTGACGCGGAAGATCTGGACCAGCGCACTGCGGTCCCCGGGCCGCCGGTAGAAGGAGCCGCTGCCGTTCTCGTCGCGGCTGCGCTCCCAGCCCGTCGGGACGGCGACCGAGAAACCGCCGTCGTCACGGACCACCGTGTACGGCGGCGCGGCCGTGGGCGACGCGGAGGCGGACGCCGAGGACGGGGCACCGGGCGCCGCGTCGGCAGGACCGGTACTGGGCGAAGGACCCGGGGTACCCGAGGCCGACGGGGCCGCTACGGGCGCCTTCGGCTCCCCGTCGCCCAGCAGGAGCCACCCCGCCATGGCACAACCGCCCACCACCGCGGCCCCGAGGGCCACCAGCAGCGGGACCCTCCAGTTCCGCACCGGGTCCGGATCCGGTCCGGGGCCGCGTCCGCCCCCGCCCGGTGGCATCGGTGGCGGCGGTGGCGGCTGGTCCGCCCACTCCCAGCGCTGCGACTGCGGGTTCCAGTGCGCGCCGCCGCCCGTGGCCACCGGTCAGCTCCCCAGTGTGGCGAGCAGCCCGCCGAGGGCGGCGGCCGCGTTCACCGACTCCACCAGCGGGGCCCACCGCCGGAGCGCGCCCCGCAGCCGGGCGGGCAGGCCGGGCCGGATCTCCCCGGTCTCCTCCAGTTCGCCCGCGGCCTCGTCCAGTTCGGCGTCCAGCGCCGCCCGGTCGGCGCCGCGCGGCATGCGGGCGAGGGCGGCGCGCAGCTCCCGTACGGCCTCCAGCAGTTCCTCCGCGCCCGGGGCGCCCGCCCCCGTACCGTCGTGGTGGACGCTGGTGTTGGTGATGTGCGTGCCGCCGATGCTGAAGGCGGTGTTGTTGACGCTGTTGATCCGCACCTCACCGGTGCCGGCTCCCGACCCGGCTGCGGCTTCGGCTCCCCCGTCATGCGTCACTGCTGCTCCCCCTGCGGGTCGTGGTGGCTGGTGTGGTGGCTCGTCCGGTTGCTGTGCCCGCTTCCGCCCACGCTGAACGCGCTGTGGCTCACGGACTGGATGAAGACCCCACCCTCCGCGACCGTGACCGCGCGCTGCGCGAACTCCTCCGTGTGCCAGCCCGCTTCGTGCAGGGCGAGGGTCACGCCGCCGACGATCCGGTCCTGGATGGTCTTCAGGTACCGGTCCAGGTCCATCAGCTGGAACAGGGAGGCGTCCTCCTGCGCCGCGAGCTCGCGTACGGACGCGGCCGGGCCGGCCGGGAGCGCGCCGGCGTGGCCCTCCGTGGCGATCTGCCACGGGCCGCGGCTGCCCCCCGACAGGGTGGTGAGCGCCTTGGTGAGCGAGCGCGGGGCGTGCTGGAGCGCCCAGACCGCCTTGGCGAAGGGGTTGTTCCGCAGGTGGCGCCGGGCCACGTCGTCGGCCTCCTGGAACTCGGGCCGGACGGGCAGCAGTACGTGCGGTGCCACCTCCAGCATCAGCATCCCGCCCTGCGTGTGGACGCGTACGAAGACGGTGATGACGAGGTTCTCGTCCCAGCCTCCGACCCGTACCCGCAGGAAGTGACGGCGGCGCTCCCCGCCCTCCTCCACGGCTCCGGCCCGGTGCGCGTCGAACGCGCCGTCCGAGAGGTCCGGCTCGAACGCCGCCGGCAGCCCGGAGGCCGGCAGGAACACGCACTCGTCGACGACCAGTTCCCGCAGCCGGTCCAGTACGGCCCGCTCCGCCTCGGGCGAGCCGTGCGGCGACGGCACGCGCAGGGCCTCCAGCCGCGGCCGGATCCGGCCCACGATCCGCTCGTTGTCCAGCGGTTCGGGCGGGACGCCCTCGGTGCGGGGGCGCAGTTCGACGGAAAGGTGCCAGGGGCGGTACGCGGCGCCCGCGCCGCAGAACGGGTCGTCGACGTTGTAGATGACCAGCCGGCTGTGCTGGGTCCGCCGGATCCGGTCGCGGGCCCTGACGAAGCGCCGGCCGGAGGCGGGGTCGGCGTTCGGGTCGGCGTACTGCGTCCGGCTGAGCGAGGTGCTGATGACGCGGGCGAAGTGGCCCCGCTGGAGGCCGACGACGAGGGTCAGCAGGGCGAAGACGATCACGGCCGGCCAGGCGTACCCGCCCGCGATCACGTAGCCGAGTCGGGGCAGCTCGAAGACGACGGCGAACGGCTCCCGCTCGATCCCCCGCAGCAGGTACTCGTAGACCGTGAGCGAGTCGCCGGCCCCTCCGACGTCCGTCCCTCCGTCCAGCGCCCCGTGCAGCACGCCCAGCCCGACGCCGATGAGCAGCACGTAGCCGCATCCGCGCAGGAGGAGTTCGAGGAAGCGGCTGCCGCGCTCCGTCTTCGCCCGGCGGCGCCGGATCCGTCCGGCGCCGCTCAGGAAGGCGGCCGGGATGAGCAGGAAGAGCAGGAGCGGCTGGACCAGCAGGAGTCCGAGGCCCCACGTGGCCAGGACGGCGCAGGCCCAGGCCACTTCGGCGCGGCGGGCCTGGAGTGCGTGGGCGAGGACGCGGGCGGCATCGAAGCCGTAGGAGGGCGCCACGAAGCGCTCCTCGTGGACATGGAGCTCCTGGATCACCCGGTCGCGGTACGTGGCGTCGAGATAGCTGCCGGCGCACAGCAGCCGGCCGGCTTCGCTGAGCGAAGGGTGCACAGGAGTTCTGTCGTCCGCGGTGCCTGTCACCGAATCCCCCTTTCGGTGTGCGGAGGGAAACCATAAGGCGATGATCAGGAACATGACAGGGGTGATCGCGCCAAAAAGGCCCCGGCGCAATGCGCCGGGGCCTTCAGGAAGAGCGGACCGGGTCGGTTCGACCCGATCGGTTCGACCGGATCAGATCAGGCCGAGCTCGCGGACCGCGTCGCGCTCCTCCGCCAGCTCCTGGACGGAGGCGTCGATGCGGGTGCGGGAAAACTCGTTGATGTCCAGGCCCTGGACGATCTCGTACTTGCCGTCCTTGCAGGTGACGGGGAAGGAGGAGATCAGACCGGCCGGGACGCCGTAGGAGCCGTCCGAGGGGATACCCATCGAGGTCCAGTCGCCCTCGGCGGTGCCGTTGACCCACGTGTGGACGTGGTCGATGGCGGCGTTGGCGGCCGAGGCGGCCGAGGACGCGCCACGGGCCTCGATGATCGCGGCGCCGCGCTTGGCGACGGTCGGGATGAAGGTGTCGCCCAGCCACAGCTCGTCGGCCACGACCTCGGCGGCGTTCTTGCCGGCGATCTCCGCGTGGAAGATGTCCGGGTACTGGGTCGCCGAGTGGTTGCCCCAGATGGTCAGGCGCTTGATGTCGGAGACGGCGGCACCGGTCTTGGCGGCCAGCTGCGAGATCGCGCGGTTGTGGTCCAGGCGGGTCATCGCGGTGAAGCGCTCGGCCGGTACGTCCGGGGCGGCGGCCTGCGCGATGAGCGCGTTGGTGTTGGCCGGGTTGCCCACGACCAGGACCTTGATGTCGTCCGCGGCGTGCGCGTTGATGGCCTGGCCCTGCGGCTTGAAGATGCCGCCGTTGGCGGCGAGCAGGTCGCCGCGCTCCATGCCCTTGGTACGCGGGCGGGCGCCCACGAGCAGCGCGACGTTCGCACCGTCGAAGCCCTGGTTCGGGTCGTCGAAGATGTCGATGCCGGCGAGCAGCGGGAAGGCGCAGTCGTCGAGCTCCATGGCGGTGCCCTCAGCGGCCTTCATGCCCTGGGGGATCTCCAGAAGTCGGAGCTTGACCGGCACGTCCGCGCCGAGCAGGTGACCGGAAGCGATGCGGAAGAGCAGCGCGTAGCCGATCTGGCCGGCGGCGCCGGTGACGGTGACATTCACGGGAGTGCGGGTCATGGCCTTCTCCGTTAGACAGCTGGCGGTGGGGCGTCCCTGCCCCATGTGCTGGAGGACGCCGCTCCCCAGTAAATCTTGACGTGAAGAGACATCCGCCGTCAGGCTATCCGACCCGGGAGCGGGCTAATCCCCGGGTCCCTGTGGTGCACGGCACACGGACCCCGGCGTTCGAAGGCGCGGACGGCCCCCGGACAGCCATTCGATCAGGAAGATCCGCCCCGTGCGGTGCCCCTCGATCGACTTGGCGCAGGCGTTCGCCGCGCGGGTGAGCAGCGACTCGCGGGCCAGGATGCCGGTGACCAGCGTGTACGAGGCGTGCGCGGGCGAACGCCGGACGCCCTGGTGCGGGCGGGCACCGACGCCCGGCCGGCCGTCGCGGCCGCCCCGGCGGCGCTCACCGCAGTCACGCCCTTCGCCGGGCGGCTAGCGCACGGTGAAGCGGACCGCGGTCTCCAGGAACGGGATCTCCAGCCACGCCTTGGGCGCCGCCATCACCAGCGCGAGCAGGGTGATCGCCACGCCCAGCAGCCCGTACGTGACCATGTCCGTGAAGCGGGAGCGGACGGCGAGCATCCCCACCGAGGGCAGCAGGCGCCGCATCACCGCGGCCGCGATCAGGGCCACGCCGATGATCAGGCAGCCGACCCTCGGGTGCCCGAGCGCCGTGGCCAGCAGCCCGACCGCGGTGGCCGCGAGCACGCTGAGCATCGGCCACTGACGGGCCGGCGTGGACACCGCGCCGGGAACGGCCCGGCCGCTGCCCTCGGGACGGGCCGTGCTCTGGGTGATGGAGGGGAAGCGGCGGGACCTGGCCGCCTCGGCCCCGGAGGCGGCGGGACCGGCCTGGGCTCCGGGCCCGGCCTGCGCGGCGGGACCGGCCTGCGCGGCGGGTACGACCGGCGTGCCGGCGGCGACCGGAGCGACGGGGGTGCCGTTCGCCCGGGCCGCGCCGCCGCCCGCAGGGTTCTCCGCGTCCGATTCAGCCTGCACTGGTGTTCCGTTCCGCCGCCTCGACGACATTGACGAGCAGCTGGGCCCGGGTCATCGGGCCGACCCCGCCGGGGTTCGGCGAGATCCACGCGGCCACCTCGGCGACGCCGGGGTGCACATCGCCGACGATCTTCCCGTCCCCGTCGCGGCTGACGCCCACGTCGAGCACGGCCGCGCCGGGCCGTACGTCCTCCGGCTTGACCAGGTGCGGCACACCGGCCGCCGCGACGATGATGTCCGCCTGGCGCAGCAGCCCGGAGAGGTCGCGGGTACCGGTGTGGCAGAGCGTCACGGTGGCGTTCTCGGACTTGCGGGTCAGCAGCAGGCCGATGGAGCGCCCGACGGTGATCCCGCGGCCGAGGACGACGACGTGCGCGCCGTTGATCCCGACGCCGTGGTGGCGCAGCAGTTCGACGATCCCGTACGGGGTGCAGGGCAGCGGGCCCGGCTCGCCCAGGACCAGTCGGCCCAGCGACATGGGGTGCAGGCCGTCGGCGTCCTTCAGCGGATCCATCAGCTCCAGGACCCGGTTGGTGTCGATGCCCTTGGGAAGTGGGAGTTGGACGATGTAGCCGGTGCACTCCGGGTTGGCGTTGAGCTCCCGCACGACTGCCTCGATGTCCTCCTGGGAGGCTGTCTCGGGCAGTTCGCGCTGGATGGAGGCGATGCCGACCTCGGCACAGTCCTTGTGCTTGCCGTTGACGTACCAGCGGCTGCCCGGATCGTCACCGACCAGCAGGGTGCCGAGGCCGGGGGTGATGCCCCGGGCCTTCAGGGCCGCCACACGGGCGGTCAGTTCGGACTTGATCGCGGCGGCGGTGGCCTTGCCATCGAGAATCTGGGCGGTCATGACCCCATCCTCCCGGATGAGGCGGCCCCGGTTCCAGTCAAGGCGCTCGCAGCGGCACAGCGTTCATTGCACTTGCACAACAAGTCACCGCCTGTAGCGCAACCGGCTGGACAAGTAACGGCCGGGCGGACGACGATGAAACGACTGAGTGCCGCGGGCAGTGCCGGGGGGCGGGACCGCACCGTGCAGGATTCCTCCGCGCTCGTGCCGTGCGTCCCTGCACTTCCACGGAGGAACACCCCACCATGAGCTTCGGCGAACCGCACAATCCGTACGGACAGCAGCCGCCCCAGGCCCCGCAGGGCCAGCCCGGCTACGGCTACCCCCAGCAGGCCCCCCAGAGCATCCCGCCGCAGGGCGGCTACGCCTACCCGCAGCAGGCCCCGCAGGCGTACCCGGGCGGTCCCGGCGGTTACCCGGGCGGATACCCCGGCGGTCCGGGCGGTTACCCCGGAGCGCACATGGAGATGCCGGGCGGCGCCAAGGCGGCCCGCGTCATCCTCTTCATCCTCGGCAGCCTGCAGGCGCTGTTCGGTGTGCTCATCATCATCGGCGGCGCCGTCTTCGCCTCCGCCTTCTCGGGGTCCTCCAGCTCCTCGGCGCAGGACGTGGGGACCGCCGTCAGCGTCGGCTTCGTCATCGGCGGCCTCTTCCTGATCGGCCTGGCTCTGTGGCCGTTCCTGACGGCCGTCAAGATGGGCAAGGGCCGCAACGGGGTCCGCGTCTCCGGCATCGTCTACGGCTCGATCCAGACCTTCTTCGCCGGCATGAGCGTGCTCGTCAACCTGGCGGCGGCGGGTTCCTCCGAGAGCTCGGCCGCGCCGGTCGCCGTCACGGTGCTGCCCGCCCTGGTCTCCCTCGCCCTCGGCCTCACGATCGTCATCGGCCTCGCCAAGGCCGGCGACTACTTCAAGCGCCCGGGCTACTGACCCCGCTCGTCCGCAGAACCGGCGAAGGCCGCGACCCGCAGTGCGGGTCGCGGCCTTCGCCGTAGGTCGGGGCCTGCCGGCCGGCTCAGTGGAAGAAGTGCCGGGTCCCGGTGAAGTACATGGTCACACCGGCCTTCTCCGCGGCCTCGACGACCTGCTCGTCACGGACCGAACCGCCCGGCTGGACCACGGCCTTGATGCCCGCGGCGGTCAGGATCTCCAGCCCGTCCGGGAAGGGGAAGAAAGCGTCGGACGCGGCGTACGAGCCCTGCGCGCGCTCGGCGCCGGCCCGCTCAACGGCGAGCTTCGCCGAGTCCACTCGGTTGACCTGGCCCATGCCGACGCCGACCGAGGCGCCGTCCTTGGCGAGCAGGATCGCGTTGGACTTGACGGCCCGGCAGGCCTTCCACGCGAAGGCCAGCTCGGCGAGCTCCGCCGGCGACAGGGCGTCGCCGGTGGCCAGGGTCCAGTTGGCGGGGTCGTCGCCCTCGGCCTGGAACAGGTCGCTCTGCTGGAGCAGCGCACCGCCGCTGATGGGCTTGAGGTCGCCCGGCTGGTGCGGGGTGCCGTCCACCTTCAGGACGCGGATGTTCTTCTTCCTGGCCAGGACCTCGACCGCGCCGTCCTCGTAGGCGGGGGCGGCGATCACCTCGGTGAAGATCTCCGCGACCTGCTCGGCGAGCTCGACGGTCACCGGTCGGTTGACGGCGATGACGCCGCCGAAGGCCGACAGCGGGTCGCAGGCGTGCGCCTTGCGGTGGGCGGCGGCGACGTCCGCGTCGACCGCGATGCCGCACGGGTTGGCGTGCTTGATGATCGCGACGCAGGGCTCTTCGTGGTCGTAGGCGGCGCGGCGCGCGGCCTCGGTGTCCACGTAGTTGTTGAAGGACATCTCCTTGCCGTGCAGCTGCTCGGCGTTGGCGAGTCCGCCCGGCTGTCCGTCCGTGTAGAGGGCGGCGGCCTGGTGCGGGTTCTCGCCGTAGCGCAGGGTCGACTTGCGCTCCCAGGCGCCGGCCAGGAACTCGGGCAGCGCCGCGGCGTCGTCCTCGGGTGCTTCCGGGGCGTACGCGTTCGTGAACCAGGAGGCCACGGCCACGTCGTAGGCGGCGGTGTGCTGGAAGGCCTCGGCCGCGAGCCGCTTGCGGGCGGTCAGGTCGAAGCCGCCGCCCTGGGCCGCCGCGATGACGTCGGCATAGCGGGCCGGGCTGGTGACCACCGCCACGGAGGGGTGGTTCTTGGCGGCGGCGCGGACCATCGACGGGCCGCCGATGTCGATCTGCTCCACGCACTCGTCGGGGGTGGCACCCGACTGGACGGTCGCCAGGAAGGGGTAGAGGTTGACGATCACCAGGTCGAAGGGCTCGACGCCCAGCTCGGCGAGCTGGTTGCGGTGGTCCTCCAGGCGCAGGTCGGCGAGGATGCCGGCGTGCACGCGCGGGTGCAGGGTCTTGACCCGGCCGTCCAGGCACTCGGGGAAGCCGGTCAGCTCCTCCACCTTGGTGACGGGCACCCCGGCGGCGGCGATCCTCGAAGCGGTGGAGCCGGTGGAGACGAGCGAGACGCCCGCCTCGTGCAGCCCGCGGGCCAGCTCTTCCAGTCCGGTTTTGTCGTAGACACTGACGAGCGCACGCCTGATCGGCCGCTGGGTCGTGGTCGGGTCGTTGCTCTCTACGGCGGTCACTGGATTGTTACCTTTCGTCCCTCAATGCGGTAGCCGTGCCGGGCCAGACGCCCCACGACATCGACGAGCAGCTGGCGCTCGACTTCCTTGATGCGCTCATGGAGAGCGGCTTCGTCGTCCTCGTCCCGGATCTCGACCACACCCTGGGCGATGATCGGACCGGTGTCCACGCCGGAGTCCACGAAGTGGACCGTGCAGCCGGCGACCTTCGCCCCGTAGGCGAGGGCGTCCCGTACGCCGTGCGCGCCCGGGAAGGCCGGGAGGAGGGCGGGGTGGGTGTTGATGAACCGGCCGCCGAAGCGGTCGATGAACACCTTGCCCACGATCTTCATGAATCCCGCGGACACGACGAGGTCCGGCGCGTACGCGTCGGTCGCCTCGGTGAGGGCGACATCCCACTCCGCACGGCTCCCGTAGCCCTTGACCGGGCAGACGAAGGTCGCAATCCCGGCCTTCTCCGCCCGCTCCAGGCCGGCGATGTTCTCTCGGTCGGCCCCCACGGCGACGACTTCGGCGCCGAAGCCCTCGGATCCGCCGGGGTGGGCGTCGATGGCATCGAGGAGAGCCTGGAGGTTGGTGCCGGAACCGGAAACCAGCACGACCAGGCGGGAGGCGGCCATGGGAGGCCCTTTCTCACGGGATTGCGGTGTTCGTCTTGTGTGGTCATACAAAACTTCGGGGTACCGCTATATGGGCAACCGTACGAAGCCACCGACCGCCTGCAACGATACCGGTACACCGGGCAGCCCCCGAGGGACGGGGGGACGGCCGGGCGGTAGCGTCTGGCGTACAAGCCGCAAACTGGGCCCACCTCGCCACGACGTCCGCGGACGTCCATGACACAGGGGAAGAAACACACCCGATGCCGGACCGCCGTCAGCCCGACTCCCCCACCGACGACAACCCCTTCGCGGCTCCGCCGGAAGGCCGGCCCGACCAGCCGTGGCAGCCGCGCGCCGGTGGCGACGGCGGCGGGAACGGCGAGAGCCCGAAGGACTCGGACGGTCAACGGGGTCCGGCGCGCTGGGACCCGACGGACCCGATCCAGCGCCGCGCCCGCTACGCGCTGCTGGCCGGCATGTGGGGCTTCTTCTTCGGGATCTTCGGCATCCCGTCGGTCGGACTGCTGCTCGGGGCGCTCGCCCTCTACTGGGGCATCAGCGCGCTGCGCGGCAAGCCCGCCGCGGCGGCCGCGGACGGCGCCCCCGCCGCCGCACCGGCCGGCCTGGACGCCCTGGGAGCGGCGGCCCGCCCCCAGCGCACGGCGGCGGTGAGCGGCCTGGTCACGGCCTCACTGGCGATCCTGCTGGCGATGAGCTCGTACGCCCTGCAGCTCACGTACAAGGACTTCTACGTCTGCCGCGACGACGCCCTCACCAAGTCGGCGGAACTCCAGTGCAACACCCTCCTCCCGGACAACCTGGTGGGCGACGTCCTGAAGGTCCGCCAGTAGACCCACACCCAGAGCCACCCTCTCCAGCCCCGCCGGCGTTTGAGGCGCGGGGCCCGGGGCGGCGCCCCAGCAGCGGCGCCGCACCCTAACGGCCTACTCCGGCGGCGTCGGCTTCCGCCGCGCCAGCACCCGCGCACCAACCACCGGCGGAGCCAACGGTGCTGACACCGCCTCTGCCACCACCACCGGCTCCGCCGCCTTCCCCGCGAGCAGCCCCGGATCCAGATCCAGCCCGGCCACCACCGTCACGGCCCGCCGCGCCCGCACCCGCACCTCGCGCACGACCACAGGACCGGCAGGAACCTCAGGAACCTCAGGAACCGCCGGAGGCGCCGGCGCCGCCACCGACGCCGACACCCCGATCTCGGGAATCAGCGCCCCCGCCGCCTTCTTCATCGCCGCCCACCGAACCTCGCGCACCCCGCTGTCGTGCCACCGGTCATCCACCGCGTCATCGCCGTCCAGTGCTCCGAACCCCATCGCCGGGCGGTTCCGCCACGCATGCACCGCCACCGCGACCGGCACGGCCAGCGCCGCCGTCCAGGCGAAGGCCGCCACCCCGGTGGCCCACCAGACCGGCCCGAACTCGGCCAGCCTCCGTGAGCCCAGCGGCCCCGCCGAGGCCGCCGCGAGCCCGGCCATCGCCAGGCCGCACACCACCGAGCCCAGGGCGGCCGTCAGCGCGGTCTCCCCGTACGAGACCTCGCGCGCCCGGCGTACCGCGAACCAGCCCACCGCCAGCCCGGCGACCACCGGCACCGCGGCGACCGTCCAGGTCAGCGGGGTCCCGGGCCCCGCGGACGGGAGCGCGGCCAGCAGCGGGAAGCGGGGCAGCCCGGGCGCGCCCGGGAAGCCGAGCGGGCCGGCCGTCACGTCGGCGCCGAGGGAGAAGCCGGGCCCGAGGGCGTAGGCCGCGCCCCAGACCATGGCGTTCGGGATCAGCGTGAGCGCGAGCAGCAGGACCGCGAAGCGGCCCGACCACACGCCGGTCAGCGACAGGAAGGAGGCCTGGACCTCCGCACCGTGCCACGCGAGCGAGGCGCCGACGATGAGCGCGCCACCGCCCAGGAGCACCAGGGCCCCGCCCGCGCCCGCCCGGAGCGCCAGCGCGTATCGGGGGCGCACGACAGCCCTCCGTACGCCCCCTGACAGCCAGGACGGCAGCGGCCCGAGCGGACGCCCGCGGGCGCCCCACACCCCGCCGGCGGCGGCGAGCACGGCGACCAGCGGAATGTGCCAGGCCGCGCTGATGGGGTCGGCGGGCATGGGGCCGCCCGCGGCGTACACCGTGGCGACGGCCCCGACGGCGAGATATCCGCAGAGCACGGCCGAGAACACGGCTCCGGCGGGCAGCACCTCCTCGTCCTCCTCCTCGGCGGCGCTCCCCAGCCGCGCGGCCCGCCGGATGAGCAGCACGGGCAGCGCGACGAGGAGCAGGGGCGTGATGCCGACGGGCGCGGGAATGCCGGACAGGGTGTCGTACCGCACCAGCTCCGTCCCGTGGGCGAGCAGCCAGAGCCCGGCGGCGAGGTGCAGGGCCCCGCCCGGGCCACTGTCGGGGTAGGGGGAGCTGATCCACAGCACGATCACGAGCACGGCGAGGAAGCCGAGCCCGAGTCCGGCCGCCACGGCGCCGCCCACGACGCATGCGGCGGCGGCCGGGGAACGGCGTCGCACGCCGGCTCGCGGGGCCGCTGACAACGGGGTCCCGCGTTCGGTCACTTGGGTCACCCCGCCATGGTGCCAACGACACGCGCTATGGGCGGGTAACAGGCGAATGCCCGTGGTGTCGCTCAATATACGTTTATGTACTTTATTGCCCAGGGCTGCCGGTTCGCGGGGAGTGTGGCATGACAGGAAGCGTCGAGACGACCTCCCCAGAGGACTCGGAGCTGCGCCTGCCCGCGCCCAAGGAGCGCCGCAGACTGCGCGAGGCGGCGGAACTGACGCACGATGAGGTCGCCGCGGCGGTGGGCGTCGCCGCGGCGACCGTCCGCTCCTGGGAGTCGGGCCGAACGGCCCCGCGCGGGCGCAAGCGCGAGGCGTACACACGGTTCCTGGCCGGCCTCGCGGCCCCGCCGGAGGCCGTCGTACCCACCGGGGAGCCCGCGGAGGCGAAGTCCGCCCGGGCGGCGGAGGACCCCGCCGCGGACCCACCCGCCCCGAACGCGCCGGGCGGGCCCGTGGCGACGGGCGTCGAGCCGCCCGCCGTCGAACCCCTCGTCGAACCCCTCGCCCAGCCCGTCGCCGAGCCCGTCGCCGAGCCCGTCGAGCTTCCCGCGGTGGTCCCGGTGCGGGGCCCGGCCGAGGCCTTCGACGCCCTCTACGCCTGTGCTGCACGCGACCTCGCCCGGCAGGCCTACCTGCTCACCGGCCGCGGGGCCCTGGCCCTGGAAGCGGTGGAGAAAGCTTTCACCCAGGCCTGGGCCCAGTGGCCCGAGGTGGCCACCGATCCGGACCCGGTGGGCTGGGTGCGGGCGATCGTGTACGAGTACGCGCTCTCCCCCTGGCACCGGTTCCGGCGCGCCCACCGCCACCCCGACAAGCCCCCCGCCGAGCCCGCGGACCGGATCCTGCTCGACGCGCTGCTCTCGCTGCCGCCCGTCCACCGCCGTACCGTCCTGCTCTACGACGGCGTCGGCCTCGACCTGCCCGACACCGCCGCCGAGACCGAGGCCACCACCCCCACCGCCGGGAACCGTCTCGTGCACGCGCACGCCGACCTCACCGAGCTGATCCCCGAACTGGCCGAGGTACCGTCCGAGAAGCAGTCCGCGCTGCTGCGCGACCGGTTCACCGCCCTGCGGCCGGCCGTCGCCCTCGACCCGCGCCCGGCCGCGGCCGTCCGCGGCGGCGGCGAACGGCGCACCCGGATGTGGACCCGCGCGACCCTCAGCCTGACGGCGATGATCGCCGTCTCGACCTCCTACACGCTGATGACCGCGCCCACCCACTACGAGCCCCCGCCGGCACCCGGCGAGAGCGTCTCCGGCGTGCCCCCGCTCGCCGGCCCCCAGCAGCTCACCGAGCGCGGCAAACAGCTCCACGACAAGCTGCTCGCCGACCCGGAGGCCGGACCGGCGAGGATCGCCCCGAAGATCGAATGAGTACGGGCGTGGGGCCCCCCCCCCCCGGGGGGGGGGCCGCCCCCCCCCCCCCCCCCCGCTACGTGGGGGCCCCCGCGGGCCCCCCCCCGGGGGGGCCCGCGGGGGGGCCCGGCCCCCGGGCTGTGGGGGGGGGGGGGGGGGGCCCCCCCCCCCGGGGGGGGGGGCCCCACGCCCGTACAGAGTCTCGCTTACTTGGCGGCCAGGATCTCGCGCGCCAGCTTCGCGGTCTCGGTCGGGGTCTTGCCGACCTTCACACCGGCGGCCTCGAGGGCCTCCTTCTTGGCCTGCGCGGTGCCGGAGGAGCCGGAGACGATGGCGCCTGCGTGGCCCATGGTCTTGCCCTCGGGGGCGGTGAAGCCCGCGACGTAGCCGACGACCGGCTTGGTGACGTGCTTCGCGATGAAGTCCGCCGCACGCTCCTCGGCGTCGCCGCCGATCTCGCCGATCATGACGATCAGCTCGGTGTCCGGGTCGGCCTCGAAGGCCTCCAGGGCGTCGATGTGCGTGGTGCCGATGACCGGGTCGCCACCGATGCCGACGGCGGAGGAGAAGCCGATGTCGCGCAGCTCGTACATCATCTGGTAGGTCAGCGTGCCGGACTTGGACACGAGACCGATCTTGCCGGGCTTGGTGATGTCGCCCGGGATGATGCCGGCGTTGGACTGGCCGGGGGTGATCAGACCCGGGCAGTTCGGGCCGATGATCCGGGTCTTGTTGCCCTTGGCCTTCGCGTACGCCCAGAAGGCGGCGGAGTCGTGCACCGCGATGCCCTCGGTGATGATGACGGCCAGCGGGATCTCGGCGTCGATGGCCTCGACGACGGCGGCCTTGGCGAAGGCCGGCGGGACGAAGAGGACGGAGACGTTGGCGCCCGTCGCCTTCATCGCCTCTTCGACGGAGCCGAAGACCGGGACCTCGCGGCCGTCGAAGTCGACGGTGGTGCCGGCCTTGCGCGGGTTCACGCCGCCGACGATGTCGGTGCCGTCAGCCAGCATCAGCTTGGTGTGCTTCATGCCCGTGGCACCGGTCATGCCCTGGACGATGACCTTGCTGTCCTTGTTGAGGAAGATAGCCATGTGAGTCTGTGACCTCTGCCCTTACTTCGCAGCCGCGAGCTCGGCGGCCTTGTCGGCCGCGCCGTCCATGGTGTCCACGCGCTGGACCAGCGGGTGGTTGGCGTCCGAGAGGATCTTGCGACCCAGCTCGGCGTTGTTGCCGTCGAGACGGACGACGAGCGGCTTGGTGACCGCCTCGCCCTTGTCCGCGAGCAGCTGCAGCGCCTGGACGATGCCGTTGGCGACCTCGTCGCAGGCGGTGATGCCGCCGAAGACGTTGACGAAGACGGACTTGACGTCCGGGTCGCCGAGGATGATCTCGAGACCGTTGGCCATGACGGCGGCGGAGGCGCCACCGCCGATGTCCAGGAAGTTGGCGGGCTTGACGCCACCGTGGTTCTCGCCGGCGTAGGCGACGACGTCGAGGGTGCTCATGACGAGACCCGCGCCGTTGCCGATGATGCCGACCTCACCGTCGAGCTTGACGTAGTTGAGGTTCTTCGCCTTCGCGGCGGCCTCGAGCGGGTTCGCGGCCGCGTGGTCCACGAACTCCTCGTGACCCGGCTGGCGGAACTCGGCGTTCTCGTCGAGCGAGACCTTGCCGTCGAGCGCGATGACGTCGCCATTGGCGACCTTCGCGAGCGGGTTGACCTCGACGAGGAGCGCGTCCTCGGCGATGAAGGTCGCCCACAGGGTCACGAGGACCTCGGCGACCTGCTCGGCGACCTCGGCCGGGAACTGCGCCAGGGCGACGATCTCGCGGGCCTTCTCGATGGTCACGCCCTCGTTGGCGTTCACCGGGACCTTGGCGAGCTTCTCCGGGGTCTCCTCGGCGACCTGCTCGATGTCCATGCCGCCCGCGACGGACGCCATGGCGAGGAAGGTGCGGTTGGTCCGGTCGAGGAGGTACGAGACGTAGTACTCCTCGAGGATCTCGGGGGCCGTCTCGGCGATCATCACCTTGTGGACCGTGTGGCCCTTGATGTCCATGCCGAGGATGTCCGTCGCCCGGGCGACGGCCTCGTCCGGGGTGGCGGCGAGCTTCACGCCACCGGCCTTGCCGCGGCCGCCGACCTTCACCTGCGCCTTGACGACCGACTTGCCGCCCAGCCGCTCGGTGGCCTCGCGAGCCGCCTCAGGCGTGTCGATGACTTCACCGGCCAGCACCGGTACACCGTGCTTGGCGAAGAGGTCCCTCGCCTGGTACTCGAACAGGTCCACGCGCGTCCGTCCCTTGTCTTCAAAGATTCGCAGTGATTCGCGGTTTTCTGCTATCTGCGTGGGCGTGCCGCGGAGGGCAACGTGACGGCGCTGTCACAAGGAAGGCGTACACGGTGACCGTGGACGCGGCATGTCCGTCCCGCAGGTTATCCCCGAGGGACGTGGGACCCTAAATCGCAGATCACACCTGAGCGGTGATACCTGTCACAGATCGCCTCACGGTTGAACTGGAAGTTCGTGTGATTCACCGATTCACAGGAACGAACAGGACGCGGCCGTCAGGGAGTCGGCAGGGGGCGCTTCTCCAGCGCCGCGGCCATCACCTCCGGGAACAGGTCGGGCGTGCAGGCGAAGGCCGGCGCGCCGAGCGCCGCAAGGGCTGCGGCGTGCTCGTGGTCATAGGCCGGGGCGCCCTCGTCGGACAGGGCCAGCAGGGTCACGAACTCGACCCCCGACCCCTTCATCGCGGCGACCCGCTTCAGCATCTCGTTGCGGATACCGCCCTCGTAGAGATCACTGATCAGGACGACGACGGTGTCCGCGGGCCGGGTGATCTTCGACTGGCAGTAGGCGAGGGCGCGGTTGATGTCGGTGCCACCGCCCAGTTGGGTGCCGAAGAGGACGTCGACCGGGTCGTCGAGCTGGTCGGTCAGGTCGACGACCGCGGTGTCGAAGACGACCAGACGGGTGGCGATCGAGCGCATGGAGGCGAGGACCGCGCCGAAGACGGAGGCGTAGACGACCGAGGCCGCCATGGAACCCGACTGGTCGATGCAGAGGATCACCTCCTTCTTCACCGATTGGGCCGCACGGCCGTACCCGATCAGCCGCTCGGGCACGACGGTGCGGTATTCGGGCAGGTAGTTCTTGAGGTTGGCCCGGATGGTGCGGTTCCAGTCGATGTCGTGGTGGCGGGGACGGCTGATCCGGGCGGAGCGGTCGAGCGCGCCGGTGAGGGTGGCCCGGGTGCGGGTCGCGAGCCGTTTCTCCAGCTGCTCCACCACCTTGCGGACCACGGCCCGCGCCGTCTCCTTCGTCGTGTCCGGCATCGCCTTGTTCAGCGAGAGCAGGGTGCCGACCAGGTGCACGTCGGGTTCGACGGCCTCCAGCATCTCCGGCTCCAGCAGCAGCGCGGCCAGACCGAGCCGCTCGATCGCGTCGCGCTGCATGACCTGGACCACGGAGCTGGGGAAGTACGTACGGATGTCCCCGAGCCAGCGGGCCACATTCGGCGCGGAGCCGCCGAGCCCGGCCGACCGCGCCCCCGCCGTCCGGCGCGAGCCCGCCTCGCCGCCCCCGCCGTACAGCGCGCCGAGCGCGGCGTCCATCGCCGCGTCCCGCCCGGTCAGCGCGCAGCCGGTACCGTCGGCCTCACCCCCGCCGAGCACCATCCGCCACCGCCGCAACCGCTCGCCTCCGGCGGCGCTCGTGTCCGTACTGCTCATCCGTCCGTCCCCCTGCACTCGTCGTGTCCACTTTCAGCCCCGCCGGCGTTCGAGGCGCGGCGGTCCGGGGGCGGCGCCCCCTCAACGGCGCCGCACCTCACCCGGCGAGCAGCATCCGCACCAGCCCCACCACCGCGTCCGCCCGGATCGGGTCCAGCTCCGGGGCGAAGCCCTCGGGGGCCGCGGACCCCGAGGTCGCGGCAGCGGTGCCGCCCGGACCACGGCGGACCAGCTCACCCAGGGTCCGCTTCACCCCCGGCTCGTACGCCCCGAACGTCCGCCGCAGCAGCGGCAGTACATCGGTGAACGCGCGCTCCGGCACCCCCACCAGCCAGGTGTCGATCAGGCCCAGCAGCCGGTCGTCGTGGACCAGCAGCGTGCCGCCGCCCGAACTCCCGCCCGCGAAGCCCTCGATCCAGCCCGCCGCGTCGGCCGGGGAGGAAGCCGGGGACAGGGCGAGCCCCATCAGCCGGGCCGTCTCCTCGGCCGGCTGCCGTCCGTCGTCGAGGAGCAGCCGGGTCGCCCGGCCGCGGATCAGGCCGGGCACGGTGTCCCGGTCGGCCAGCACCGCGAGCACCGCGGACCAGCGCTCCCGCAGCCCCTCGTCCGTGTCCGCCAGCAGGCCGACGGCTCCGTGCACCCCGTCCACGTGGCCGCGCATCTCCGCCGCCGCGTCGGCGTCCAGTCCCGCGGTGCAGGCCGACGGCAGGGCCACGCAGATCCGCTCGGCGAGCCCGGCCGCCACGGCGCCGAGCGCCGTCGCGTCGGTGCCGCGCACGTCCCCGTACCGCAGCGAACGGGCCAGTGCCGGCAGCGCCTTGGCGAGCTTCGCCACGTCGGTGTCCAGCGCGGCCCGGTCCGCGAGGGCCCGCAGTACGCAGGGCAGCGCCTGCGCGAGGCCGGCCAGCAGGCACTGCTCGGCCAGCGCCGTGACCTCGCCGAGCTCCCCGGCCCCGGCGGCGTCGGCCTCGGCCTTGGCGGTGGCCGCCCCGAGGACGGTGGTCCCCCATATGCCGGCCTCGGCGATCCGCACCGACAGCTCCGGCTCCCAGCAGAGCCGCCAGGTCTCCCGGAAGGTTCCGGTGCCGGACCGGGAGGCGACCGGGGTCCCCCAGCCGATGCCGAGCAGCCGCAGGCGGTGCAGCAACAGGGACTTCGCCGTATCGGTGTCCTTGCGCAGGTCCAGTTCCAGCTCGCGGTCCTGGGCCTCGGCCTTGAGCCGCAGCGTGCGCTGCTGCCGTGTCAGGTCCCGCTGGAGGGGTACGACGGGCGCCCCGTCCGGGACCTCGCCGAGCACGTCGCCGACGACGAGGCGGTCCTCGATCAGTGCGAGCGGTATGTCGGAGCCGTCGCACATCACCGCCCGGACCGCTTCCAGGGTCTCCGTCAGGCCGGGCAGCGGCCTTCCGCGCATCGCGGCGAGGGTCTCGGCCAGCCGGACCGCCTCGATGACGTGCGCCGGGGAGACCTGCCGGTCCTCCTCGCGCAGCAGTACGGCGACCTTGGTCAGCCACCGCTCGACGGGCCGGTCGCGGGCGGTGAAGAGGTGGTCGTACCAGCCGGGCGAGGTGATGCCCGCGCCGTACCCGCCGGCCCGGGCGAGCCTGCGGTGCGTCCAGGGCACCCAGGTGGTCTCCACCTTGACCTTGGGCAGGCCGCTCAGCAGGGCCTTGTCGGCGGCCACGGTGGTCCTGGCCCGCAGCGCCGGGACGTGCCAGGCCCCGCACACCACGGCGTAGGCGTCGCCGAACTCCCGGCGGGCGGCCCGCATCCGCTGGCGCATGTAGGCCTCGCGCACCAGGTCGCGGTGGTGGCCGCCGTCGCCGTACGCCTCACGCAGGGCTCCCATGGCCTCCCCGAGCGCCTCGAAGGCACCGAGCACGTCCCCGCCCGCGCCCCGGGCGCCGCGGTGCTCGACCACGTCCTCCCACCACCGCTCGGGGTCGTCGTACCCGGCGGTCCCGGCCAGTACGGCGAGGGGGTCCAGCCGGACGGCGCCGGGCCCGTCCCCCTCCGGCCCGTTCCCTTCGGCAGCGAGCGAGTGCGCCGCGGGGAGGTCGATGAACCGGACCGGGACGTCGTGGTCCTGGGCCCAGCGGATGGCGGTCCATTCGGGCGAGAACCCGGCCAGCGGCCAGAACGCGGCGCGGCCCGGATCGTCCGCCGCGTGCGCGAGGAGTGCGACGGGCGGCCGCATCCCCGGGTCGGCGGCGAGCGGCAGCAGCGCGTCCCCCTCGGGCGGCCCCTCGATCAGCACCGCCGCGGGCCGGGCCGCGTCCAGGGCAGCCCGGACGGCGCGGGCCGAGCCGGGCCCGTGGTGCCGTACGCCCAGGAGCAGCGGGCCGTTCGGGCTCGGGCTCATACGGTCACCTCCCGGCAGGCCCGGTAGAAGTCCTTCCAGCCGTCGCGCTCACGGACCACGGCCTCCAGGTACTCCTGCCAGACCACCTTGTCGGCCGCCGGGTCGCGGACCACGGCGCCGAGGATGCCGGCGGCCACGTCGGAGGGGCGCAGCACGCCGTCCCCGAAGTGGGCGGCCAGCGCCAGGCCGCCGGTGACGACGGAGATGGCCTCGGCGGTGGACAGGGTGCCGCTGGGCGACTTCACCTTGGTCCGGCCGTCGTCGGTGACCCCGGCGCGCAGCTCCCGGAAGACGGTGACGACCCGGCGGAGCTCCTCCAGGCCCTCGGGCGCGGCCGGCAGGTCGAGGGCGCGGCCCATCTGGTCGACGCGGCGGGCGACGATGTCGACCTCCGCGTCGGCGGTGGCGGGCAGCGGCAGCACCACGGTGTTGAAGCGCCGGCGCAGCGCACTGGAGAGCTCATTGACCCCGCGGTCGCGGTCGTTGGCGGTGGCGATGAGGTTGAAGCCGCGCACGGCCTGCACCTCTTCGCCGAGTTCCGGTATGGGCAGGGTCTTCTCGGACAGGACGGTGATGAGGGTGTCCTGGACGTCGGCGGGGATGCGGGTGAGCTCTTCGACGCGGGCGGTCATGCCGTCGGCCATGGCCCGCATGACGGGGCTGGGGACGAGCGCCTCGCGGCTGGGGCCGTGGGCGAGGAGCCGGGCGTAGTTCCAGCCGTAGCGGATGGCCTCCTCGGGGGTGCCTGCGGTGCCCTGGACGAGGAGTGTGGAGTCTCCGCTGACGGCGGCGGCGAGGTGTTCGGACACCCAGGTCTTGGCGGTGCCGGGGACGCCCAACAGGAGCAGGGCGCGGTCGGTGGCCAGGGTGGTGACGGCGACTTCGACGATGCGGCGCGGTCCCACGTACTTGGGTGTGATCACCGTCCCGTCGTCGAGCGTGCCGCCGAGCAGGTAGGTGGCGACGGCCCACGGGGAGAGCTTCCAGCGGGTCGGGCGAGGCCGGTCGTCGGCGGCTGCCAGGGCTTTCAGTTCGTGCGCGAAGGCGTCTTCGGCGTGCGGCCGCAGTGCTTCTGCTCGCTGCTCGTTCTCGGGCATGGTCATGGTCCCCCTCCAATGCTCGGCAGCCGCTTCCGACTGCTGCATCCAAGGTGCACCACGCCACTGACAACGGGCCCTGCTGATGGCGTTGTTGCAGGTCAGAGCGATTGTCAGTGGGGGTCTCTACGGTGGTTCCCATGACTGATCCGGGGGACCGCTGGACAGCGGAACAGGTACTGAATCTGGCTCCTGACGATGCTTCACGCAAGGCGGGGAGCAGACTCGGCGGTGCAGGGCCGTGGTTGCAGATCGGAGGTTCCGCTTCCGGTTCTGCCTGGGGATTGTGCAAGGGCAGCGGGAGCCATCCGTACCGCACGGTCGTGGACCTGACGGGCCCGGCTTACAAGTGCTCCTGCCCGAGCCGGAAGTTCCCCTGCAAGCACGCGCTCGGACTACTGCTGCTCTGGTCGGCGGAGGGGGTCGGCGAGCCTGGCGAGGCGCCGGAGTGGGCCGCGCAGTGGCTCGCGGACCGGGCGGCCAAGGCCGCGCAGCCGGCCGGCCCGAGGACCGCGCCGGCCGACGAGGAGGGGGCCCGGCGCCGCGCCGAGCGGCGGGCGGCGCGCGTCGGCGCGGGCGTCACCGAGCTGGAGCAGCGGCTGGCCGACCTGCTGCGCGGCGGGCTCGCGGGCCAGGAGCAGGCGGGATACGCGGGATGGGAGGAGACGGCGGCCCGCATGGTCGACGCGCAGGCGCCCGGACTGGCGGGGCGGGTAAGGGAGTTGGGGACGATACCCAGTTGCGGCCCCGGCTGGCCCGCCCGGATGCTGGAGGAGGCGGCGCTGCTGCACCTGCTCGACCGGGCGTGGTGGGGAGTGGCCGGGCTGCCGGAAGAGCTCGCGGCGACCGTGCGCAGCCGCGTGGGACTGCCGGCCTCCGGGGAGGGGGAGGCCGTACGGGACCGCTGGCTGGTGCTCGCCCAGTACGACACGGTGTCGCCGGACGGCCGGCTCACCACCCGCCGGATATGGCTGCGCGGGCTGGCGGGCGGGCGGCCCGCGCTGGTGCTGGACTTCGGACCGCCCGGGCGGCCGCCGGGTCTGGCGCTGCCGGTGGGGCTGGTGCTGGAGGCGGAGATGCACTTCCGGCCCGGGTCTGCGGGGCTGCGGGCGGACCTCGGTGAGAGGTTCGCGGCGGCCGCGCCGTGCACGGAGGTTCCGGTGGCGGTGAGCACGGAGGCCGCGCTGGAGGCGTACGGGACGGCGCTGCGGGAGGACCCGTGGCTGGAGTCCTGGCCGGTGGTGCTCGGTCCGGTGATCCCGATACCGGGAGAGCTCGGCTGGCAGCTGGCGGACGCGGAGGGAGCCTCCGCCCTGCCGGTGCCCCTCCCGGGGGGCGGCAGCCGCTCACGCGGGGGTCTGTGGCAGCTGGCGGCGTTGTCGGGCGGGGGCCCGGTGACGGTGTTCGGCGAATGCGGCCACCGCGGCTTCACCCCGCTGACGGCCTGGCCGCCGGACTCGACCGAGCCCGTCGCCCTGGCCTGATCAGGCACAGGAACACACACCACACCGCAGGGGGCCTGGGGGGTCCTGTGCCGTCACTCGGGGACGGCGAGGAGATGGGCGGCGCCGGGGGGCGCCGCACACGGAACAACGAAGAGCCGGGGGGCTTGTATGAACGACAACCACGCCAGCTGAGCGCAGACGGACGGGGACATCGACCGCTCCGGTCCCGTGGAGGGGACGGGACCGGAGCACGGCACGCCAGGCACGACGAGCGATGAGGGAGGGGCCCGATGGACAAGGGTGACGAGGGGTACGGGGAGTGGGAGGAGCTGGTCGCCGCCGCGCTGCTGGGCACCGACCGGCGCCGGGGCGGGGGCCCGGCGGGCTCGCCGGAAGCGCTGCTGGACGCGGCGGCCGTACACGCCGTACGGCGCCGGGCCGGGCTGCGGCCCGCCGAGGCGAGCCCGCGCCCGGAGCCCGCACCCCGGGACCCCCGGCCGGCACCACCGCAGGCGGCGGGCCGCAGGCTCGCCCAACTGCTGGCCGGCCGCGGCGGCGCGGTCAACGGCGGCGGGCGGCGCGGGACCGCCCCGGATCTGACCGAGCTGCTCCCGCAGTGGCTGGCCGCGGCCGCACGGCACGGCTACCGCTCGCCGAACGCGCTCGTACCGGCACTGCTGGACGCGGCCCGGGCGCGTACGGACCTGCGCCCGCAGGCCCTGGCCCTGGCCGGGACGCGGGGGCTGTGGCTGGCGCGGATGAATCCGGACTGGCGCTTCGCCCTGCGCGGCGGAGCGGGCGGCGGCGCACAACTGCCGGACGTGACGGACCGGGCGGGGGTGGAACGACTGTGGCAGGAGGGACTGTTCGCGGAGCGGGTCGCCCTGCTCGGAGCGGTACGGGCCCACGAGGCGGCGGCCGCCCCGCGGCTGCTGTCGAGCACCTGGGCCGCCGAACGGGCCGAGGACCGGCTGATGTTCCTCGACTCCCTGAGGGTGGGGCTGTCGCAGGAGGACGAGCCCTTCCTGGAGGCCGCGCTGGGCGACCGCAGCCGCAATGTCCGTGCCACGGCCGCCGAGTTGCTGTCGGCACTGCCGGCTTCGGCGCTGGCGGGGCGGATGGCGGGGCGCGCGCTGGCCTGCGTCGGCCCGGAGGGAGTGACCCCGCCGGCCGAATGCGATGCGGGAATGCTCCGCGACGGGGTGGTCAAGCGGCCGCCCGCCGGGCGCGGGGAGCGGGCCTGGTGGCTCGGGCAATTGGTGGAGGCGGCGCCGCTGTCGTGCTGGCGGCAGCGGTTCGGGGGGCTCGGTCCGGCGGAGATCGTGGCGCTGCCGGTGGCCGCGGGCGACGGCTGGACGGAGGAGCTGCACGCGGCATGGTGCCGGGCGGCGGTGCGCCAGCGCGACGCCCCGTGGTCGCGGGCCCTGCTCGGCCCGGCTTCCGCACCGCCCGCGGCGGGTCCGGGCACGGCCTCGCTCGCGGAGCGGGCCAAGCTGCTGGAGACCCTGCCGGACGCGGAACGGGCGCAGTGGGTCGCGGAGTTCATACGGGCCCACGGGCTGTCGGAGGCCTTCCAACTGCTCGGGGTGTGCGTGGTGCCATGGGCGGGGGCGCTGGGCCGGGCGGTCGTGGACGCGCTGGACACGGCCCGGGACGCGGGCAGCTACCCGTGGAGCTTCAGCGGGGTGATGGGCCTGGCGGAGCGCTGTCTCGACCCCGCGGAGGCGGACCGGATGGAGGCTCTGACCGCGGCCGCGCAGGACCTGCCGGACGCGACTCCCGGGGCAGCCGCCTACTGGGCCGAGGCGTTCCAGCGGCTCGTCTCGACCCTTCGCCTGCGCGCGGCGATGCTCGCGGAACTGGCCCCGGCCTGAGCGGGCCGGGGTCCGGACAGGGTCCCGCTACTGACGGACGTGGGCGCGGACCCAGTCCACGATGGCGGTCGTCGTGGCGCCCGGGGTGAAGATCTCGGCCACGCCCTTCTCCTTCAGCGGCGCGATGTCGTCCTCCGGGATGATGCCGCCGCCGAAGACCTTGATGTCCTCCGCGTCACGCTCCTTGAGGAGTTCCAGCACGCGCGCGAAGAGCGTGTTGTGGGCGCCGGAGAGGATCGAGAGGCCGATCGCGTCGGCGTCCTCCTGGATCGCGGTGTCCACGATCTGCTCGGGGGTCTGGTGGAGGCCGGTGTAGATGACCTCCATGCCCGCGTCCCGCAGCGCCCGCGCGATCACCTTGGCCCCGCGGTCGTGGCCGTCGAGACCCGGCTTGGCCACCACCACACGGATCGGACCGGTCACACCCATCGCACTGCCTCCCGAGTGAACGAACGTTAAGTACAGCATCGCGCACGCCGCCGTTTCGCGGTCAACCACGAGGGGGAAATCACACGTGGGACGGCATTGCGCCACCGTGCCGACAGCCGCACGGCACGGTGGCGCGACGGCCGTGGTCCCGTAAAGGCTCAGGGGAGGCCGTCGATGGGGCTGTCCATACCCATGTCCATACCCTTGTCCGGCGCCGCGCTGCGGGCCGGCGCGCTCGAGGTGATGGTGCTCGGCGGGCACCTCCTGCTGTATCCCACCGGAGTGTGCCAGGAGAAGGTCACCGCCCGCCCGCCCGCGACACGGCCGCCCGTCCTCCTTCTCCACGGTTTCACCGACAACCGGTCCGTCTTCGTCCTGCTGCGCCGCGCCCTGGGGGCGGGAGGCCGGCATGTGGAGGCGTACAACTATTCGCCCTTCACCCTTGACCTGCGCGTGACCGCCCGCGGGCTCGCCCGGCGTGTCGAGGAGCTGTGCGAGCGCACCGGGCAGGATCGGGTGGACCTGGTCGGGCACAGCCTGGGCGGGCTGGTCGGCCGGTACTACGTGCAGCGGCTGGGCGGCGATGCCCGCGTCCGCACCCTCGTCACTCTCGGTACACCGCATTCCGGCACGCGGGTCGCCCCCTTCATGGACGCGCACCCGCTCGTGCGGCAGATGCGCCCGGATTCCGAGGTGCTGGCCGAGCTGGCCGCGCCCGCCCCCGGCTGCGCCACGCGATGCGTGGCGTTCTGGAGCGAGTTCGACACGCTGATGACTCCGGTCGGCACGGCGCGGATCGAACATCCGGATCTGTGTGTGGAGAACGTGCAGGTCACCGGTATCGGACATCTCGCACTGCCGGCCCATCCCGCCGTCATCGCGGCGGTCCGACGGGCTCTCGACGGGCCCGGCCCGGTCGCCGTCACGGGCCCGGAAGCCGCGTCCGTCGCCTAGCCACCACACGACCGGCAGTCGAACGGATTTCGAACTCAAGGCCAAGGGTGCGTCTTTCGGCGACCGAAAGACGGCCGAATGCCCGGTTCCGGAGATCTGGGGACCCGGCGAAGATTGTCGTTGCGAGTAACCGACGGGTACAGTCACGCCACTGCTCTCCTCCGGTGAACTTCGAGTTCCCGGCCACCCAGGCCCCACTGCCGAGGCGAAAGAGAAGTTGGTGAACGACCACCCTTCGTCGGGCCAGTACCCGGATAACGGGTATGACGGCCTTTCCACCACCGCTTTCGCTGGTGACTCGGCCTACGTTTCCTACGAAACGCAGGGCCAGGGGGTCAACTACGCTGCCTACGGCTCCTATGAGACCGGCGCGTACGACACCACGGCGTGGACCTCGCAGGACCCTTACCTGTCCACGATCCCGCCCCAGGCCGCCCCCGAGGACACCACCGGGACCTGGGACGCGAGCGCGTGGACCACGCCGAGCACGGACTACTCCGGCTATGCCGAGTACCAGCAGCCCTCCTTCGGCTACGACACCTCCGGCGAGCAGACCGGCCACTGGGCGATGCCGGGCTACGGCACCACCGCCGCCGAGACCGGCGCCTACGACGCCACCGCCTGGAACACCGTCGCCGACACCCAGGCCCAGCCCCAGACTCAGACCCACCACGAAAACGCCTACGCCTACGAGTACCAGCCCGCGCCCGCACCGGCGCAGCAGGAGTACGCGCAGGAGTACACGTACGAGGCGACCTCCGTCGGCTACGACTACGGGACCGCGGCCGGGACCGCCGCCTACAGCGAGACCGCCGTCTTCGAGGTGCTCTCCGACGAGTCGGCCCACGCCCACGAGCAGGCCGCACACCAGCCGGCCGCCCACGAGTCGCACGGGTTCGAGGAGTCGACCGAACTGCCCGAGGCGCACGCGCCGCACGAGGTCCACGACCTCCCCACCCAGGCCATGCCCGTGACCTCGGCTCCCCGCACCGCGCGCCGGACCGCCGCCAAGACGGGCGGCGGCGCGAGCAGCCGTCGCCGCAGCCCGGCGAAGCGTTCCGCCTTGCTGACCGTGGCCGTGCCCTCCGCCTGCGTGATGGGCGTCGCGGGCGTCGCGGCAGCCTCCGTCGGCGGCCTCACCGGTACGGACCGGCCCGCCGAGGACACCACCACGATGGCCGCGCCCGACCCGGCCTCGGTGAAGCCGGTCGCGGCGAACACCAAGCTCGACACCCAACTGGTCGCGCTCAGCGCCGACGCGGGCGACTTCGCGGACCGCGCGAGCCGCACGCAGGAGCGCATCGACCTGCGCGAGCGCCAGGAAGAGGAAAAGAAGAAGAAGGCGGAGGAGGTCGCGGCCAAGGAGGCCGCCCGCCCCAAGTTCGCCATCCCCGTCGGGCAGCACGGCCTCAGCGCCAACTTCGGCCAGGCCGGCGGCATGTGGATGTCGGTGCACACCGGCATCGACTTCCCGGTCTCCTACGGAACCCCGGTCATGGCGGCCACCGACGGCACCGTGCGCACCCAGTACAACAGCGCCTACGGGAACATGGCCATAGTGACCGCGCCCGACGGCACCGAGACCTGGTACTGCCACCTCAGCTCCACCAAGATCCGCGGCGGCAAGGTCAAGGCGGGCGAGGTGATCGCCTACTCGGGCAACTCGGGCAACTCCACCGGCCCGCACCTGCACTTCGAGGTCCGGCCCGGCGGCGGCTCCGCGATCGACCCCCTGGCGTGGCTCCGCAGCAAGGGCCTGGACCCGACGTAACCGCCGCGCGGCCCGCAGGCCGCGCGGCCGCCCGCCGTACTCCCCCGCCCTACAGCTTCTGCACCGGCGCGTAACGCAGCAGCAGGCGCTTGGGCTTGTCGTCCCCGAAGTCGATGGTGGCCTGCGCGTCCGCGCCCGCTCCCCTGACCTCCATGACGGTGCCCAGCCCGAACTGGTCGTGCGTGACACGGTCCCCGACCACCAGCGCGATGACCGGCTTGTCGGCGGCCCGCCGCGTCGCGAATCCGGACGGGCCCGACCTCGTACGCGACGAGGACAGGAACGCCTCCGGCGAGGTGCCGAACGTGGTCCTGGCCGAACCGGACGACGAGGACCCGCCGGACGACGAAGGCCCGTACCCCGAACTCCGCATCGGACCGGCCGGCTTCTGCGTGGCGCCCGTCCGCTTCCACTGGAGGTACTCCGCCGGAATCTCCTCCAGGAAGCGCGAGGGCGGGTTGTACGAGGGCGTGCCCCACGCGCTGCGCATGCTGGAGCGGGTCAGGTACAGTCGCTCGCGCGCCCGGGTGATGCCGACGTACGCGAGGCGGCGCTCCTCCTCCAGCTCCTTGGTCTGGCCCAACGCCCGCATGTGCGGGAACACCCCGTCCTCCATGCCGGTGACGAACACCACCGGGAATTCGAGGCCCTTGGCGGTGTGCAGGGTCATCAGCGTGATGACGCCCGTGCCCTCGGTGTCCTCGTCCGGGATCTGGTCGGAGTCGGCGACGAGCGCGACCTGCTCCAGGAACTCGGCCAGGGTGCCGGACCCGGGAGCCGGGGCTCCCGTCTCGGCGGCCTCTGCCGCCGCGGCCTCCCGCGCCTGCTCGAACTCCAGCGCCACCGCCGCGAGCTCCTGCAGGTTCTCGATCCGCGTCTCGTCCTGCGGGTCGGTCGACGCCTGGAGCTCGGCGAGGTAGCCCGTACGCTCCAGCACCGCCTCCAGAACCACCGCCGGGCCCGCGCCCGAGTCGGCGATCGTACGGAGCTCCTCCATCAGCACGTTGAAGCGCTTCACCGCGTTGGTGGAGCGCGCGGCCATGCCGAAGGCCTCGTCCACGCGCCGCAGCGCCTGCGGGAAGGTGATCTTCTCGCGCATCCCGAGGGCGTCGATCATCGCCTCGGCGCGCTCGCCGATGCCGCGCTTGGGCACGTTCAGGATGCGCCGCAGCGGGACGTTGTCCTCGGGGTTCGCCAGGACGCGCAGGTACGCGAGGACGTCGCGGACCTCCTTGCGCTCGTAGAAGCGCACGCCGCCGACGACCTTGTAGGGCAGTCCGACCCGGATGAAGATCTCCTCGAACACACGCGACTGCGCGTTGGTCCGGTAGAAGATCGCGACGTCGCCCGCCTTGGCGTCGCCCGCGTCCGTCAGCCGGTCGATCTCGTCGGCGACGAACTGCGCCTCGTCGTGCTCGGTGTCCGCGACATAGCCGGTGATGACGGCGCCGGTACCGGCCTGGGTCCACAGGTTCTTCGCGCGGCGGTTCTCGTTGCGCTCGATGACCGCGTTGGCCGCGGAGAGGATCGTCTGCGTGGAGCGGTAGTTCTGCTCCAGCAGGATCGTCGTCGCGTCCTTGTAGTCCTCCTCGAACTGGAGGATGTTGCGGATGGTCGCGCCGCGGAAGGCGTAGATCGACTGGTCGGCGTCACCCACCACGCACAGCTCGGCCGGGGGCAGGTCCGGGTAGCCGGTGCCCACCAGCTCGCGCACCAGCGTGTACTGGGCGTGGTTGGTGTCCTGGTACTCGTCGACGAGGACGTGCCGGAAGCGGCGCCGGTAGTGCTCGGCGACGTCCGGGAAGGCCTGGAGCAGGTGGACCGTGGTCATGATGATGTCGTCGAAGTCCAGCGCGTTGGCCTCGCGCAGCCGGCCCTGGTACATCGCGTACGCCTGGGCCAGGGTCTTCTCGAACCCGTCGGCGGCCTGATCGGCGAAGGCTTCCTCGTCTATCAGCTCGTTCTTCAGGTTCGAGATCTTGGCGTTGAAGGCCTTCGGCGGGAACTTCTTCGGGTCCAGGTCCAGGTCGCGGCAGACGAGCGCCATCAGGCGCTTCGAGTCGGACGCGTCGTAGATCGAGAACGAGGAGGTGAAGCCGAGCCGCTTGGACTCGCGGCGCAGGATGCGCACGCACGCGCTGTGGAAGGTGGAGACCCACATGGCGTTGGCGCGCGGACCGACCAGGCCCTCGACGCGCTCCTTCATCTCGCCGGCGGCCTTGTTGGTGAAGGTGATCGCCAGGATCTGGCCGGGGTGGACGCCCCGCGCGGCCAGCAGATGGCCGATGCGGTGGGTCAGCACCCGGGTCTTGCCGGAGCCGGCGCCGGCCACGATGAGCAGCGGGGATCCCGCGTGCACCACGGCCGCGGCCTGCTCGGTGTTCAGGCCGTCGAGGAGCGCCGCCGGGTCGATGACGGGCCTGGGGGCGCCGTCCCGGTAGTACGCGTCCCCGCTCATGGGTACGTCGAACCGCCCCCCGAAGAGGTCTTCCGCGCCCGCTTCCGGGGCGGTGTGGTCCTCGGGCGGCGGCGGGACCTCCTCGGAGGGGGTGAGGTCCGCCAGGAAACTGTCGTCAAAGAGGCTGCTCATCGCCATCCGAGTCTAGGGTGCGGGACCGACAGCCGGTTCCGCCGCGGGAAATTCCCCTGCCGGGGAGGGATCGCCCAGCACGATCGCCAGCAGGCCGGGGAAGCTGCGTTCCAGCTCCTCGCGGCGCAGTGCGAGGTAGAGCTTGCGGCCCTGCGGGCGCCGGCTGATCACGCCGCTCTCGCGCAGCGTCCTGAGGTGGTGCGTGACGCTCGACCTGGGCAGGTCCGGTACGACCTCGCCGCAGAAGGCCTGCCTGCCGGAGGCGAGTCTGCGGACGATCTCCAGGCGGACGGGATGTCCGAGCGCGGCAAGGACGTCGACCAGTTCGATGCGGTCGGCGGCGGGGTGGATCGGCTCGGCTGCGGCAGGCATGCCCTCACTGTACGCAGATCTCGTACGGAGCTCTCCGGGCGGTTCGCAGGCCTCCCCGATGCTCCCGCGACCGGTGGAATTCCGCGTGCCTCGTCCACGTCAAGCGCGACGACGAGCACGTGGACAAGGCACTGTTCGGCACGGTCGGCGGGCTGACCGTGATCAACATCTTCATCGCCGTTCTCTGACACCGACCCTCACCGGAGCGATCTGTTCCGGTCCCGGGTAGCCAGCTCCGGTCATATCGGGACACTTGCGATCATCCCGTCATCCGCCCGTTACCTCCGGGTCTAGCGTCCTCCTCCAAGCACCGACGGAGGAAGGACGTGAGGCCCTCGTGGCCAGTCATCGAAAGCCCAGGCAGCGCCCGCTCACCGGCGGCCCGGCACGGGCCGCCGCCACCCTCGCCCTCGCGGGCGCTGCCACCGCCACTGCCTTCGAAGGCACCTCCCAGGCCGACCCCCGGCCCACCCCCGCCCAGGTCAAGTCGGAGGTGGACCGGCTCTACGAGGAGGCCGAGGCGGCGACCGAGCAGTACAACGGGGCGAAGGAACAGGCCGACGAGGCCGAACGCGCGCTGACCGGACTGCGCGAGGAGACCGCCCGCAAGACCGACCAGCTCAACACCGCCCGCAGCGCGCTCGGAACGCTCGCCGCCTCCCAGTACCGCAGCGGGTCCCTGGGCACCACCGTGCGACTGGCGCTGGCGTCCGACCCGCAGGAGTACCTCTCCCAGGCCTCCTTCATCGCCCGCGCCGGCGACCGCAACGCCGCCGGGATCACCACCGTGCGGCGCCGGCTCGACGAGGTCGGCAAGCTGCGGGAGAAGGCCGCCGGACGGCTCGCCGACCTCCGCTCCCGGCAGGACGAGATCTCCGGGCACAAGGCCGTCATCGAGGAGAAGCTGACCGCCGCCAAGAACCTGCTGGCCCGGCTCACCGCCGAGGAGCGGGCCGCCTACGAGGCCCAGTCGTCCGGCGGACCGGCCTCCGCACCCGCCGCGCCCGCCGCACCCGGGGGCAGCACGCCCCCGCCCCCGTCCGACGGCTCGCGCGCGGCCCGCGCCGTCGCCTTCGCGTACACGGCGATCGGGAAGCCGTACGTCTGGGGCGCGACCGGCCCCGGGTCCTTCGACTGCTCCGGCCTGACCCAGGCGGCCTGGCGCTCGGCCGGGGTCTCGCTGCCCCGCACCACCTACACCCAGATCAACGCCGGCCGCCGCGTCTCCCGCGACCAGCTGGCCCCCGGCGACCTGGTCTTCTTCTACTCCGGGGTCACCCACGTCGGCCTGTACATCGGCAACGGCCAGATGGTCCACGCCCCGCGCCCCGGCTCTACGGTCCGGCTGGCACCGATCGACTCGATGCCCTGGGCCGGCGCCTCCCGCCCCGCGTGACCCGTACGGCCGCGTGCCCCACCGGCCGCGTGACCCCTACGGCTTCTTGACCACGTTGGTCAGCCAGCCGAAGGTCTGCGGCAGCTGCTTGGACCACGATTCGAGGTTGTGCCCGCCGACGACCTTCTCCGCGTGCACCACGGTCGGGGCCTTCGCGATCGCCTTGAGGTCGGTGCCGGACAGATAGCCGTCGTGCTCGGCCCCCGAGAACCACAGCGCCACCGGAGGCGGGGTCGGCGCGGTCTGCAGCATGTACTTCAGGTTGTGCGTGCGGCGCAGTTCGGGATCCTTGGCGACCAGCGAGGAGGGCTCCTGGCCGGGGTCGTTGTAGCCGGAGAGCGAGACGGCCGCGCTGTAGCGGTCGGGGTGGGCCATGGCCAGCTTGGCCGCACAGTAGGCGCCGGCCGAGTACCCGGCCACGCCCCAGGTGCGGGCCTCGTCCGAGGCGCGGAAGTTGTCGACGACCATCTTGCGGACGTCGACGCTGAACCAGCTGTCCGCGTTGACCTTGCCGGGGATGTTGGCGCAGCCGGTGTCGCCGTTGCCGACCAGCATGGCGCGCGGCGAGACCAGGATGAACGGGTGCACCTTGCCGCTCTTCATCAGCGGCTCGAGCACCTCGTGCGCCTTGAGCCCCTGGAACCAGGACTTCCCCGTCCCCGGTATGCCCGGGATCAGCTCCACCACCGGGAACTTCTTGTCCTTGTAGGCCGGGTCGTCGTACTGCGGCGGCAGCCACACCATGACATCGCCCCTGACCCCGGAGATCTTGCCGTCGAGCTCGGTCTTCTGGACCCGGCCCCCGAGCCCCTCCACCGGCTGGAACTGCTGGCGCACCTTCGGCGCCTCCGCGACCTTCTGGCCGCCGAGCCCGTCCGGGCCGAGGTCGGGCGCGGCCGTGACGTACTTGCCGGTGCCGAGCAGATCGCCCCAGGAGGCGTAGAAGTGCTCGGCCCGGTTGACCGCGGTGAACACCACGGCGACGGCTGTGACCTGGGCGAACACCACCATCAGCGCGCGCAGGGCGGTGCGTACGACGGCAGGGCCGCGCACCTTGCTCCACACGGCCAGCGGAAGGATGACGGCGATCGCGGTCAGGGCGATCACCGCCACGAAGAAGGGTGTCCCCGTCAAGCTCATCACGCCACCGTAGAGGGCGGCGTGAGCGCTCCCGGTTGCCCCCTCCACCTGCGGCGTCGGTCACACCACAGGTCGGAGGCGGTAGGTCACACCGGGCAGCGGAACCTCACACCAGTCGGCGGGCCGTCGCCCAGCGGGTCAGCTCGTGCCGGTTGGACAGCTGGAGCTTGCGCAGGACCGCCGAGACGTGCGACTCGACCGTCTTCACCGAGATGAACAGCTGTTTGGCGATCTCCTTGTACGCGTACCCGCGCGCGATCAGCCGCAGCACCTCGCGCTCGCGCTGGGTGAGCCGGTCCAGGTCCTCGTCCACCGGCGGCGCGTCCGTCGAGGCGAACGCGTCGAGCACGAAGCCCGCGAGGCGCGGCGAGAACACCGCGTCCCCGTCCTGCACGCGGAAGACCGAGTCCACCAGGTCGGTCCCGGTGATGGTCTTGGTGACGTACCCGCGCGCACCGCCCCGGATGACTCCGATGACGTCCTCGGCCGCGTCCGACACCGACAGCGCCAGGAACCGCACCGGGTTCACGGCCGCCGCCATCAGCGGGGCGCAGCGCCGCAGCACCTCGACGCCGCCGCCGCCCGGCAGGTGCACGTCGAGCAGGACCACCTCGGGCCGGGTCGCGGTGATGACGGTGACGGCCTGGTCGACGTCCGCGGCCTCGCCGACGACCTCGACGCCCGTGCGTTCGGTCTCGCCGATCTCGGCCTGTACTCCCGTACGGAACATCCTGTGGTCGTCGACGAGCACCACCCGGACGCTCCTGGTCTCCCCCACGCCTGCGTTCTCTGCGGACTCGGTCATCCTGCGTTCGCCGCCCTCTCCATCTCCAGCTCGACTTCCGTGCCGCCGTCGGGCGCGGACCGCAGCCGTGCGGTCCCGCCGTTGCGCTGCATCCGGCCGATGATCGATTCTCGTACGCCCATGCGGTCGCTCGGTACCGCGTCGATGTCGAATCCCGGCCCCCGGTCCCGGACGGACACGAACACCATCTGCCCCTCCACCTCCGCGTACACCTGCACCGGCCCGCCCTCGCCACCGTACTTGGCGGCGTTGACCATCGCCTCGCGCGCTGCCTGGATCTGCGCCGCCAGCCGCTCGTCGAGCGGGCAGTCGCCGACGACCACGACCTCGATCGGGACTCCGTGGTGGTCCTCGACGTCGGCCGCGGTCTTCTTCACGGCCTCCGCGAGGGTGGCCGGCTCCTCCGCCTCGTCCTTGCCGGTGCCCTCGGGCCGGTAGAGCCAGTTGCGCAGTTCGCGTTCCTGCGCCCGCGCGAGGCGGCGTACCTCGGAGACGTCCTCGGCGTTGCGCTGAATCAGGGTGAGGGTGTGCAGCACCGAGTCGTGCACGTGGGCCGCGACCTCGGCGCGCTCCTGGGCGCGGATGCGCATCAGGCGTTCCTCGGAGAGGTCCTGGGTCATCCGGATCAGCCAGGGTCCGGCGAGCAGGGCCACGCCGACGAGGACGGCGAGCGTCGCGGTGAGGACGTTGCCGAGCTGCGCCGCGGAGCCCCGTACGACGATGAAGACGGTCAGGCCCACCCCGACCAGGGCGACCCCCGCGAGTGCCCGGGCGGCCTGCAGGAGGCGCCCGTGCCGCCCGACGGCCGTGGACCAGTGCGCGCGGCGGGCGTTGTCGGCCTGCCGCCATACGAGCACCACCCCGGCCCCGACCAGCAGCGTGGGCCACACGTACCGGCCGGAGGCGCCGCCCAGCTGGACCTTGGAGATGAAGATGCCCGCGCCGATGAACAGGGCGATCAGCGCGGTGATCTGCCCGCGGTCGGGTTTGCGCAGCCGGCGGCTGCCGTCGGGGAGGGTCTCGAAGAAGGAGCGGTGCCCGGTCCGGCCGCCGACGCCGAGCGGTACGAAGACCCAGAACGCGGCGTACAGCAGCACGCCCAGCCCGTCCCCCCACATGAACAGCAGGAGGAACGCGAGGCGGACCCAGCCCACGGGCAGCCCGAGGTGCCCGGCCAGACCGCGTGCGACACCGCCGAGCATCCGGCCGTCGGCGCTGCGGTAGAGCTTGCGCTGCGGGACCTCGTCGGCGTCCGGTGCGTGCGGGGTACGGGGAGCGGCGGCTACGGGCATGTCACCAAGGGTCACACGCCCGGTGGGGGCCGGTCATCAGGGCATGCCCCCACTTGTACCGGGGGGATATCAGGGTTGCACCAGGGTAGGGCCCGATGCCCACCGCTTCCGCGGCCCGTCACCATGGACCCATGACCGAAGTACACGACGCCCCGCCGGCCGAGCCCGGGGCCCCTCGGGCGGATTCCAGGCCGCCGCTGCGCCGCAGCAAGCGCGACAAGCTCCTCGCGGGCGTGTGCGGCGGCCTCGGCCGGTACTTCGACCTGGACCCGGTGGTCTTCCGCATCGTCCTCGGTGTCCTCGCGGTCACCGGCGGCGTCGGTCTGATCTTCTACGGCTTCGCGTGGCTGCTGCTCCCCCAGGAGGGCGAGGAGGACAGCGAGGCGAAGAAGCTACTGACCGGCCGGGTCGAGGGCGCGACGCTGGCGGCCGTGTTCGCCGCGCTGGTGGGCTGCGCGCTGTTCCTGTCGATGCTGGACAACGGCGGGCTGGCGGCCTTCTCCGTCCTGGTCATCCTGGCACTGGGCGGAGCCTCGTACTGGTCTCAGCGGCAGCGGCACACCTACCAGCCCGAGGCGCAGACGCCCGATCCGGGCGGCAGCGCCCACCGCGCCGCGCACTCGCCCGCTCCGCCGGAGACGAAGGCGCCGCCCACCCCCGGCGGCCCGTCCTGGTGGCGGGATCCGCTGGTCAAGGACGGTACGACCGGCCCGGTCGGCGGGACGGGATACCTGTGGGGGCCCGACGACACCGCCGACCCGGTGGTGACCGGCCGCACCCCGGAGTCGGCAGCGAAGGCGCCCGTCGCCCCGGTCCGCCCGCGCGGCGGCATCGGGGGCCGGGTCTTCGTACTGGCTCTGCTGGCCGGGATCGCGGGGACCGCCGCCACCTGGGAGGGCAATCCGCTCGGCCAGGCACTGCAGATGGGGCTCGCCGCCGCGCTGGTCGTCTTCGGTCTGGGGCTCGCGGTCAGCTCCCTGCTGGGGCGCACCGGCTTCGGCACGATCGTGCTGGCCGTGTTCACCTCGGGCCTGCTGGCGGGCGCGGCCGTGCTGCCCCGCGAGGTCGGCACCGACTGGCGGCAGGTCGAGTGGCGGCCGGCCGCGGTGGCCGACGTACGGCCCGTGTACGAGGCGGGCACCGGGCTCGCCACGCTGGACCTGAGCGGGCTGGACGTGCCCAAGGGGACCACCGTGGCCGTCGAGGCCTCCATCGAAGCGGGCCGGCTCAAGGTGGTCCTGCCGCGGGAGGTCACCGCGCAGGCCGATGTCACCATCCGGCGTGCGGGTGACGTGCAGATGCCCGGGGACCGCGCGGACCGGATCGAGCAAGTCGGACGGCAGAACCGTACGGAGACCCTGGTGCCGGCCGTCGGCACGGAGGCCGGCGGAACGATCGACCTGCACCTCACTGCGGGTATCGGACAGGTGGAGGTGGCCCGTGCGGCGTCATGAGTTCCAGCCGGGACGGCTGATCGCGGGGCTGGTCCTGATGGTCGCGGGCGTGTTCTACCTGCTCGACAGCACCGGCCGGGCGGATCTGCCCTGGTTCGCGGTCATCCCGATGACCCTGGGCGGGCTCTCGCTGGCCGCGCTCGTGGGGCTGGTGACCTACGCCGTACGCCGCGACCGGCGCGACCGGATCACCGAGTCCAGCGACAGGTAGGGCGCCCCGGCCAGGATCAGCGGGGTCCACGCCAGCAGGTAGATCAGGTCGTTGCCGTAGTAGTAGGGGGTCACCGCCCACGACACCGTGAGCCACAGGCTGAGCGCGATGAGCGCTCCGCCGACGGCCGCGATACGGGTCAGCAGGCCGACGAGGGCCCCGAGGCCGACCAGGATCTCCCCGATCGCGAGGGCCACGGCGAAGCCGACCGGCGAGTTCAGCGACAGGTCCACGAGGCCCGGGATCGCGGAGGTGTCGCGGACCCCGCGCATCAGGTCGCCGATGGAGCCGTCGCCGGAGGCGGAGAGGAACGCGGAGTCGGTCAGTTTGTCGATCCCCGCGTACACGAAGGTCACGCCGAGGAAGAGCCGCAGGGGCAGCAGCGCGTGCCGGGAGGCCAGCTCGCGCAGGCCCACCGCGTCGCCAGGGGCGTAGGTTTCAAGAACATCGGTTCGGTTCACGGGACATGTGTACCCCGATCACTCGGCAACATCGATCGTGCAGCGGTTGGATTCCACCCCCGCGGCCGTGACCACCTGGATCTCTACGCGCCCCGGCTCCACCTCCGCCGGGACCGGCACCGTCAGCACGGCGTCGGAAGGATTGGTGAATCCGCCCGCCACCGGGACCAGCGGCACGTGCACATGGACCGCCCCGACCCGTACGACCAGACGGGCCAGCATCTCCGGCGTCTGCGCCCCCGGCGGTACGAAGCCCACGCCCCGGATCTCGATGTCGTCCCCGGGGCGGACGGCCGCGTCCAGATCCCCGGGCTCCCGTCTGCGCACCACCGACAGCACCAGCGGCCGACTGCCCTCCGCGTACTTCGCGGCCAGGTACACCACCGCCGACAGGGCCACCAGCAGGGCCAGCGCCCAGGGCAGCTGCGGCAGCCGGTCCGGGAAGCGCGCCAGCGAGGCCGCGGCGTAGCCGAGCACGACCGTCGAGACGAGCACGTACTGGGCGTCAGGGAAGCTCCCGCGGCCCGCGTCGTCCGTCAGCAGATCGACCCCGCGGGGCCGGTCGGCCGGCAGTTTCTGCAACCGCTGGCCCATGATCCGTACCGACACCACCCGGCGGACCAGCACCGCCACGCCGGAGGTCAGCGAGACCACCGCCAGCAGCGGCAGCGCCCGGTCCAGCGCCAGGCCCGCGTACAGCGCCTGCCGCTCGGGGCCGGGCGCCGACGTGGCCAGGCGCAGCGCCGGCAGCAGCGTGGCGAAGGCCGCCAGCACCACCCAGGCGCTGGGCACCGTCTTGGAGGTGGACAGCCGGTTGTCCTCGCCGACCAGCGGGGCCAGCAGCCCGCCGCGCACCGACTGGGCGCGGGCCGCGACGGTGAGCAGCCCGGCCAGGACCAGGGCCGCCAGCAGCCCGGCGGTGCGCGCCGTGGTCCAGCCGGTGCCGAGCGCGGCGGCGACCTGGACCAGCAGCAGGACCCCGGCGGCGATCCAGACGGCGAGGACGGCCCGCCGCGAGAACAGGTACAGCCAGGAGCTCCCGGCCTCCCGGCCGCGGTCGGCGACGGTCCGGGCGGACAGGGTCAGCTCGTCGGAGACCCACTGCCGGGAGGCGCCGAGCGAGTGGGCCACGGCGGCGGGCACGCCCTGGCCGGTGGCGAACTCGTCGCGCTTCTCCAGGAACGCGGCGACCGCACGCCGGTGGCCGGCGCGAGCGCACTCGTCGCAGGCGCAGGCGGTGGTGTGGGTACTTCGGGACATCTCTTGGACAGCCACGATGTGCCGCCTCTCTGAACTACGGTGCAATGCCAGCGAATTGTGCACCACTGCGGCAGTGCTCCGGATTGCGCACGATGTCAGAGCAGGTGATTAACGGTTCATGATGTTGACGCCACCTGTTCCCTGAGGGGCTGGTAGCTCACCCAGGCGGCCAGATCGGACCCGAACCGCTCGCGCGTCAGGGCCGCGGCGCGGTGGTCGACGGGCACCGGCTTCCCGGCGGCCCGGGCGATCAGCTGCACCTGCGCGGCCCGCTCCGCCTCGATGAACCACCAGACGGCGGCGTCCACCGAGTCCCCCACCGTCAGCAGTCCGCGGTTGCGCAGGATCAGTGCCTTGTACGGGCCCAGCGCGAGTGCGGTCCGCTCCGGCTCGTCGGCCCCGGAGTACTCGTCGAGCAGCGCGTGGTCCTCGTAGAAGGCACAGGCCTCCTCGGTGATCGGGGCCAGCAGCTCGCCCAGGGCCGCGAGGGCACGGCCGTACGGGCCCTGCGCGCGGACCACGGCGACCGTCTCGGGGCGCCGGCGGTGGACGGCCGCGTGCACGGCGAAGGCGAGCTGGTTGACCCGGCGCCCGCCCCGGACCACCCGCCCGTCCCCGTCGACCAGCAGCAGGTCGTCCGCGGTCAGCGCGGTGAAGGCCCGGCCGAAGGGGTTCACCCAGTAGCAGTCCTCGAACTCCGGGTCCCGTGCCGTGACCTGCCCCGCCACCCCGTCCCCGTAGCCGAGCCGCCCCAGCAGCCGCAGCGCCTCGGCGAGCCGCTCCTTGCGGTGGGTGCGGGCCGCTTCGACGGTGTCGTGCACGGGCGGCATCTCGAAGCCCAGCCGCTCCACGGGCACGGGTACGGGCTGATCCGGCATGGGCGCTCCCTCGGACGGCTCGGTTCGCCGCGCAAGGTACCCGGGCCCCTGCCAACTGGCCAGAGAAACGGCGAAGCCGCCGCCCGGAGGTAAGGGCGGCGGCTTCACGGAGATCCGGGTGGGACTACTCCCACTCGATGGTGCCCGGGGGCTTGCTCGTGCAGTCGAGGACCACGCGGTTCACGTCCGGCACCTCGTTGGTGATGCGGGTCGAGATCCGCGCGAGCACCTCGTACGGCATGCGCGTCCAGTCCGCGGTCATCGCGTCCTCCGAGGAGACGGGGCGCAGCACGATCGGGTGGCCGTAGGTGCGGCCGTCGCCCTGGACGCCGACGCTGCGGACGTCCGCGAGCAGGACGACCGGGCACTGCCAGATCTCGCGGTCCAGGCCGGCCGCGGTGAGCTCGTGGCGGGCGATGGCGTCGGCCTCGCGGAGCAGGTCCAGACGCTCCTTGGTGACCTCGCCGACGATGCGGATGCCCAGGCCGGGGCCCGGGAAGGGCTGGCGCTGGACGATCTCGTCGGGCAGGCCGAGCTCCTGGCCCACCATCCGGACCTCGTCCTTGAACAGCTGGCGCAGCGGCTCGACGAGCTCGAACTCGATGTCGTCGGGGAGCCCGCCCACGTTGTGGTGGGACTTGATGTTGGCGGTGCCGGTGCCGCCGCCGGACTCGACGACGTCCGGGTACAGGGTGCCCTGCACGAGGAAGGCGACCGCGGGTCCGTCCTCCTGGAGGATCTCCAGCTGGGCCTGCTCGAAGACGCGGATGAACTCGCGGCCGATGATCTTGCGCTTGGTCTCCGGGTCGGAGACGCCGGCCAGCGCGGTCAGGAAGCGCTCCTGCGCGTCGACGACCTTCAGCTGCACGCCGGTCGCGGCGACGAAGTCCTTCTCGACCTGCTCCGTCTCGCCCTTGCGCATCAGACCGTGGTCGACGTAGACGCAGGTCAGCTGCGAGCCGATGGCCTTCTGCACGAGGGCCGCGGCGACGGCGGAGTCCACGCCGCCGGAGAGGCCGCAGATGGCGCGCTTGTCGCCGACCTGCTCGCGGATGGCCGCGATCTGCTCCTCGACGATGTTGCCGGTGGTCCAGCTGGGGGCGAGGCCGGCGCCGCGGTAGAGGAAGTGCTCCAGGATCTGCTGGCCGTGCGTGGAGTGCATCACCTCGGGGTGGTACTGCACGCCGTACAGCTTCTTCTCGTCGTTCTCGAAGGCCGCGACCGGGACGACGTTGGTCGACGCGGTGACGCTGAAGCCCTCGGGGGCGGCGGAGCAGGCGTCGCCGTGGGACATCCACACCGACTGGTTCGCGGGGGTGCCCTCGAAGAGGGTGGAGCCGGTCTTGGAGACGGCGAGCGGGGTGCGGCCGTACTCGCGGGCGCCGGTGTTGTCGACCTGGCCACCGAGGGTGACCGCCATCAGCTGGAAGCCGTAGCACATGCCGAAGACGGGGATGCCGGCCTCGAAGAGGGCCCGGTCGATCCGCGGGGCGCCCTCTTCGTACACGGAGGACGGACCGCCGGAGAGGATGATCGCCTTGGGGTTCTTGGCCAGCATCTCGTCGACGGGCATCGAGCTCGGCACGATCTCGCTGTAGACCCGTGCCTCGCGGACGCGGCGGGCGATGAGCTGGGCGTACTGGGCGCCGAAGTCGACGACGAGAACCATGTCCGGGGCGCTGTCGTGGGCGGCGGAGGGTGCTTCTGGCACGGGGCGGCCTTCCGGCGGAAGAGGTGGCTGTTTTGTCGATTCTAACGGGGGCCGTAGGGCCCTCTTCGTCTCACCATCCGAATCCGGTTGGCTCCCAAGGCCCGCAGAGGGTAATAATCCGTCCCATGCGCAAGCAGCTGAGCTTCCTCTTTACCTATGGCACCGGTCGGTCCGGTCGCCATGGGTCCTCGTGATGCTCGCTTGAGCCACTGACTTCCCGAAGCGCCCCGGTCCGACAGGACCGGGGCGCTTTCGCGTTCCCGCTCCTGCCGGCACGAACCACAGGAGAGAACACCATGAGCGTCACCACCACCCCCGAGCAGCTGATCGCCGACTCCCGTACGCGGATCGACGCCCTCGACGACCGGATCATCGGCCTGATCCAGGAGCGGATGGCCGTCTCGACGGTCATCCAGGACGCCCGGATCACGTCCGGCGGGCGCCGGGTGCACCTGTCGCGCGAGATGGAGGTGCTCTCCCACTGGAGCGACGCCCTCGGAAAGCCCGGCACCGCCCTCGCGATGACCCTGCTGGAGCTGTGCCGGGGCCGCGTGTGACGGCTGTTCGTCACTCGTCCGGACCGTGACCGGCCCAGGGCCCCTTCGTTGGTGAGGATGTCCGCGTCAGCCAGCCGCGGAACCGCAACACCACGCGTGGCTCCGCCGGAGCGATGAGACGCACGCCCCGTGGAGCGTGCGTCGTGGGACCTCGCTCCTTCGCGTGACCGGACGGCAGGGGACAGCAGCCCGGTCACCCCGTAAAGGACGGCCGGCCCTGGGGACGCCCCGGGCCGGCCGTTCTGCGCTGTCGCGCCGTTGTGCGGGGTCGCGCCGTTAGGCGTGCCCGCCCGCCTTGCGGCGGAACGCCAGGAACAGCCCGCCGCCCGCGGCCACCGCGACCGCGCCGCCGAGCGCGATCGCCGCGGCGGAACTGCCGGTGGAGGCGAGGCCGCCGTTCGCCGTGGTGCCGGTACCGGTACCGGTGGCCGAGGCGCTCGCCGACGCGGTCGCCGTGGCCGTCGCGGAGGCGGTCGGGGTCGGGGTCGGGCCGGCCGAGGTGGTCGGGGTCGGCGCCGGGCCGCCGTCCTTCGCGTTGATCACGAAGGCCGCCTTGTTGTTGGCCGGCGTCGGGTCCCAGCGGTGGCCCGTGGTGCCTTCCGGCGTCCACTGGCCGACCGTGACGGAGCCCTTGGCGTCGGCCACGACCGTCTCGATCTTCAGCTCGAACGGGTAGGAGAACGTCTGCGTCTCCCCCACCACGTGACCGGTGGAGCAGAAGTAGCGCGGCGCCCCGAGGGCCTGCTCGCGGTGACTGCCGTCCGCGTTGACGCCCTGGCAGCCGGCCGGGACCCGGGTGACCTTCGCGCCCGCCGGGATCACGATGTCCGTCCGGGCGACGTCCTCACCGGAGCGCAGGTACGCGACCCACGCGGGGCCGTTGTTGCGGAAGCCGAAGTCGGCCCGGACCGTCTCGCCGGCCTTGCCCTTGAGGGACGCGCCCGTGGCGACCAGGTCGGCGGTGTTCTTCGTCGCGAGGTCGAACTCCCGGATGTTGTCCCAGGGGTCGAGGTCGCCGGTCCGCGGGGCGGACTGCGCCGAGGCCTTGCCGGCCTGCTTCCCTGCGGCGAGCTTCTTGCCGCCGGCGGGCGTGCGCTTGTTGGCCGACTTCGGCTGGTCGCCAGCGGCGTACACCGCGTAGGTCAGTCCGTCGATGAAGGCGTGCGGGGCGGCCTTGAGGGTGAGCGGGCCGTCGACGCCGTAGACGGCGCCCGGCTCGTACTCGCCCTCCAGCAGGCACTGCACCGTGCTCCAGCCCGTGTTCCAGGGCTGGCCCGCGCCGGTGTCCTCGGAGTACGAGCAGTTGTCGTACTGCTCGAGCAGGTTGATGCCGTGCGTGGTGCGCACTTCGAGGACGACGCCGTCGACGGGGTCGGTGCCCTCGTTGGCGAAGACGATCGGCAGGTTCTGCTTGTCGCCCGGCTTCAGCTCCGCCTTCAGAGCGGCCCGGTCCAGCACCAGGTCGGGGCCGCCGACGCGGACCTTGGTGGTGGCGGTCTGGAAGGTGGCGCCCTCCGCCCGGCCGGTCACAGTCAGATCCGCGCTCTGGCCGACCTTGCCGTCCTTGGCGGCGCTGACGTCCAGGTCCACGACGGTGGTCTCGCCGCTCCACAGGGCCCAGCGCCGGCACGTCACGGTCGCGGCCGCGAGCGTGCAGTTCGCGCCCTGCTGCTCCTTGGCGAGCGTCACGTCGGCGATGCCCTTGAGCGGAGCCAGGTCGATCGTGAAGGTGCTCTGGCGGTCGAACGTCTCGGCGGAGTCGTTGACGATCCGGAACGCCAGCGAGGTCTTCTGCGGCTCGCCGCTCTGCCCGGGGTGCGGGCGCAGGCCGATCCCGGCCGGTCCGGCCAGGGTGAAGACGGGGTCCGCGGCGTGTGCGGGGGTGGTGGCCAGACCGAGGGCCACCAGGCCACCGGCAGCCAGCAAAGAGATGCGCTTTCTCATGCAGCCGTTGACTGTCGAACATCAATCGCAGTTGCACACTTCACTGTGTGATCGACACCACAGCCGGCCTCGAGGGATTCCGGTACAACCATCAAGGCTGAACATCTGTCACATATGTACCGCGGTGGGTACCGCGCTCGGAGGGGGAGCGCGGTACCCACCGCTGTCACAGCGTCGGTTCCGGATCGTTCAGGACTGACGCGGCGGAATCTCCGGGACGGCGAGGAACGGCAGCCGCAGCGCGCCGAAGGCCTCCTTGGGGACCGCCGGACGGACCGGTTCCACCGCGTCCAGGCGGACGTACGCCGTCCCCTGCTCGGGCCGCGGGTCCCGCTCGCCCATGTTCGGCCAGTACGACATCGCCCGTTCCGCCTGAGCCGTGATCGTCAGCGACGGGTTCACTCCGAGGTTCGCGGACACGGCCGAACCGTCCACCACCGAGATGCCCGGGTGCCCGTAGAGCCGGTGGTACGGGTCCACGACGCCCTCCTCGGGCGAGGCTCCGATCGGGCAGCCGCCCAGGAAGTGCGCGGTCAGCGGGGTCCCCATCAGCTCGCCGATGTTGCTGCCCGGGAAGCCGTTGATCTCCTCGGCCAGCAGGGTCGCGGCCTGCGTGGCCTCCGCGATCTGCACCGGGTTCGGGGCGCCGTGCCCCTGCCGGGCCGTGAGCAGGCCCTTCCCGATCCCGCCGGGCTTGCGGTAGGTGGTCAGCGAGTTGTCGAGCGACTGCATGACCAGGCCGATGATCGTCCGCTCCGACCAGCGCCGGTTGGAGAGCGAGCGCGCCAGCTGCAGCGGGTGCCGTGCGGTCCGGCCCAGCCAGGCGCGGACCCGGTGCTTGCTGTGCGGGACCTGGAGGACGGTCATGAACCCCATGGCGTTGGAGCCCCGGCCGTAGCGGACGGGCTCGATGTGGGTGTCGGCGTTGGGGTGCACGGAGGAGGTGATCGCCACGCCGCGGGTGAAGTCGGCCCGCTGCGCCGTGCCGGAACCGTCGCCGTGGCGCCTGCGGTAGCGGCGGTCGTCGGTCTGCGCGCCGACCAGGCCCTCGGAGTTGGTCCGGGTCAGCTCCCCGAGCCGCTGCGAGAGGCGCGGGAGCTCACCGCGGTCCTTCATCGTGTGCAGCAGGGTCTGGGTGCCGTAGGTGCCCGCCGCGACGATGACGTACCGGGTGCGCAGCACCTTGGCGCGACCCCGCCGACGGCCGTCGGTGGGGACGGTACGGACGCGGTAGCCGCCCTCGGGGTGGTCGGAGAGCGCCGTGACGGTGGTCATCGGGTGGATGACCGCGCCGGCGCGTTCGGCGAGGTGCAGGTAGTTCTCGTTCAGGGTGTTCTTCGCGCCGTGCCGGCAGCCGGTCATGCACTCGCCGCATTCGGTGCAGGCCCTGCGGGCGGGGCCGGCGCCGCCGAAGTACGGGTCGGGGACCTCCTCGCCGGGCCGGACCTTGCGCTGCCCGGCGGCGTCGTCGCCGTCCCCGAAGAAGACTCCGACGGGGGCCATGTGGAAGGAGTCCGCGACGCCCATCTTCTCGGCGGCCGCCTTGAGGTGGACGTCGGAGGGGGTCATGGTCGGGTTGAGGCGTACCCCGAGCATCCGCTTGGCCTGCTCGTAGTACGGGGCGAGCTCCTCGCGCCAGTCGGTGATCGAGGCCCACTGGCGGTCCTCGAAGAAGGCGGCGGGCGGCACGTACAGGGTGTTGGCGTAGTTGAGCGAGCCGCCGCCCACGCCGGCGCCCGCGAGCACCATCACGTTGCCGAGCAGGTGGATCCGCTGGATCCCGTACAGCCCGAGGGCCGGGGCCCACAGGTAGTTGCGCAGGTCCCAGCTGTTCTTCGGCAGGCTCTCGCGGGTGAAGCGGCGTCCTGCCTCCAGGACGCCGACCCGGTAGCCCTTCTCGGTCAGACGCAGCGCCGAGACCGACCCGCCGAAGCCCGATCCGATGACGATGACGTCGTAGTCGTACGACTCAGACACGGTGCTGCCCCTTAACGGAATCGGAGATCAACGGAAGCGGAGGGCCTTCATGACCTTGAGGCTGCGGGTCATGAACGCCGCGTACTTCTCGTCGTCCATGCCGAGCGAGGGCGCCATCGGCAGCAGCCGCTGGTGGGCGACGGTCTGGGCCTCGGTGTACTTCAGGATGCCCTCGGAGCCGTGGCGGCGGCCGAGGCCGGAGTCCTTCATGCCGCCCATGGGTGCCTGGGCGCTGCCGTAGGCGGGGGCGTAGCCCTCGTTGATGTTGACGGTGCCGGTGCGCAGGCGGGCGGCGACGGCGTGGCCGCGGCGGGAGTCCTTGGTCCAGACGCTGGAGTTCAGGCCGTAGGCGGTGGCGTTGGCCTCGGTGATCGCCGCGTCCTCGTCGGTGAAGCGGTAGATCGAGACGACCGGGCCGAAGGTCTCCTCGCCGCACACCGCCATGGGTGCCTCGACGCCGTCGAGGATGGTGGGCTCGTAGAAGAGCGGGCCGATGTCGGGGCGGGCCACGCCGCCGGCCACGAGGGTGGCGCCCTTGGCCACGGCCTCGTCCACGTGCCGCTGGACGGTCTCCAGCTGGCGGTCGCCGACCAGCGAGCCCATGTCCGCGCCGTACGCGAGGGAGGCGCCGAGCCGCATGGCCCTGGTACGGGCGGCGAACCGCTCGACGAAGGCGTCGGCGATCGAGGCGTGGACGTAGAGCCGCTCGATGGAGATGCACAGCTGCCCGGCGGAGGAGAAGCAGGCGCGGACGGCGCCGGCGGCGGCCTTCTCGATGTCGGCGTCGTGCAGCACGAGCATGGCGTTCTTGCCGCCGAGTTCGAGGGAGACCCCGACGAGGCGGTCGGCCGCGCCGCGGGCGACCTCGCGGCCGGTCCGGGTGGAGCCGGTGAAGGAGACGTAGTCCGCGTGCCGGACCACCTCGGGGCCGACGACGGGGCCTTCCCCGAGGACGATCTGGAAGACGTCGGCGGGCAGTCCGGCCTCGATCAGCAGGTCGCGGGCCCACAGGGCGGTCAGGGCGGTCTCGGTGTCGGGCTTCATGACGAGCGCGTTGCCGGAGACGAAGGCGGGCAGCGCGTCGCCGACCGACAGTTCGAGGGGGTAGTTCCAGGGGGCGATCTGACCGACGACCCCGCGCGGCTGGCGCAGCTCGGTGACCTTGGTGAGGGTGGGGATGGCGCCCGTGTGGCCCTTGGGGCGCAGGTACGCGGGGGCCTTGCGGCCGTAGTGGCGGGCCGAGACGGCGACCGCCTGGACCTCCTCGTGGGCGTGCAGGCGGGCCTTGCCGGTCTCCAGCTGGATCAGGTCGAGGACCTCGGCCTGCCGGGCGAGGACCAGGTCGTGGAAACGCAGCAGGACCGCCGCCCGCCGGCGTACGGGCACCGCCGCCCAGGCGGACTGGGCCGCGCGGGCCCGGTCGAAGGCCTCGGCCACGTCCTCGGGGGTGGCCTCGGGGAGCTCCGCCAGCCGGTCCCCGGTGAAGGGGGTGTGATTGGCGGTGCGGCCGGATCCGATCACTCCGCGGGTCAGCCGGGCGACCAGGTCGGGGGTCACCACGTCGGCGGCGGTGCGGGCACCGGCCGGGGCCGGGGCGACCGGGTTGGTGGGCTCCGGTGCGGTCCGGAGGGGGGCGGCGGGGGCCTGCGAGTCGGTCATGCCGGTGAGCGTATTGCGCCGGACAGCCTTTGGGTACCCGCCGGTAACCGGATTTTGCCATTTCCGCCAGTGATCGCTGGCAGGATGACGGGACCGGGGCCGCTCAGGGCTTGGCGGCGGGCGGCTCCCAGCCGCTGAGCACGATGTCGAACTGCTGGCGGGTCGTGCTCCAGTCGCTGACGGGGCCCGACATGTAGATCGCGTACTCGGTGCCGTCCGGGGCGACGTACATCTGCTCGATGGCCCGGCGCGGTCCGGCCTGCGTGCCCTTCTCCATCCAGGTGAAGTCCCACAGCGCGGCCCGGGTGCTGTCCCGGAAGGTGTTCTGGTTCAGCCGCTGCCGCTTGTAGTCCGTCCGCTTCGCCACCTGCTTCTCCAGGTCGAGCAGGTGCACGTACGGGTTCTCGTAGTCCGGCGTGGAGTCGGCGGCGATCCGGATGAAGTGCTTCCCGTTGTCGGGGGTGTAGTCGATCTGGTTGCCGTCCATCTGCCGCGTCCAGCCGTCCGGGACGAAGAGGGAGAAGCCGGTGGGGTCGGTGACCTTTTTCCAGCCCACCGGCGGAGCGGCCTCGGCCTGGGACTTCGCATCGTCACCCGACGGACCGCCCGACGCACCGCCCGCCGGACCGCCCGACTGACCGCCCGACTGACCGCCCGCCGAGCTCGCCGCCTTGTCCGCGCCGCCGTCGTTGCCCGAGTCCCCGGTGTACTTGAGCACCCCGAACACACCGCCGCCGCCGAGCAGCGCCGCCACCAGGGCCACGACCACGGCCCTCACCCGCCAGCCCCGGGCCGGATCGGCCACGGTGACCGCGGTGGCCCCGGTCGCCGGGGGCGCGGGGGGCTCCGGCAGCAAGGCCGTCTGCGCGTTGTCCGCCGACTGCACCGGCTCCTCGGCCGACTCCTGCGCCGGGGCGAGCTCCTGCGAGGTCACCGCGCGCGTGGGCACGTACGCCTGGGCCGCCTTCGGCTCCCGGCCCTCCATCGCCTCCATCAGCATCCGCTCGGCCTCCGCCGCCGAGGGGCGCTGCGCCGGGTCCTTGCGCAGCAGTGCCGTGATGATCGGTCCGAGCGCCCCGGCCTGGCGCAGCGCCGGCGGCTCGTCATTGACCACGGCCTGCAGGCTGGAGATGGGCGAGGTGCGGCGGAACGGGGAGCGCGCCTCCACCGCCGTGTAGAGGGTGGCGCCCAGCGACCACAGGTCCGAGGACGGGTCGGGGGACCCGCCGGTGACCCGTTCGGGGGCCAGGTAGTCGATGGAGCCGACGATCTCGCCGGTGCGCGTGATGGACGAGTCGCCCTCGATCGCGGCGATCCCGAAGTCCGTGAGGAGGACCCGGCCGTCCTTGGCGAGCAGCACGTTGCCCGGCTTCACGTCCCGGTGCAGCACGCCGACCGCGTGCGCGGCGCGCAGCGCGCCCAGCACGTGCAGCCCGATGCGGGCCGCCTCGCGGGGCTCGATCCGGCCCGCCGCCTTGGCCGCCTCCGCCAGGGAGGGTCCGTCGATGTACTCCATGACGATCCACGGCCGGTCGTCGTGCTCCAGCACGTCGTGGACGGTGACGACCGCCGGATGCTGGATCCGGGCCGCGGCCCGGGCCTCCTTCTGGGTCCGGGCGTGCATGACGTCCCGGTCGGCCTGGGCGACGTACAGACCCGCCGTCAGTTCCTTGACGGCGACGGTCCTGTGGAGCAGCTCGTCATGCGCGCGCCACACCTTGCCCATGCCGCCTCGGCCGATCGGCTCGACGAGCCGGTACCGGCCCGCCAGCACATCGCCCCCACCTGTCTGCTGTTCCACGAAATCCCGCCGCTCTCTGCACTTCAGGCCAGATTACGGATCCCGGAGGGGCTGCCGGAACCGCCCGGGCGCCGAAAGACGGCACTGTGACGCAATCGCCGTACTGATTTGTCGTCAGTATCCGCTCAACCGCCCGCCTTGTAACTCGCCGTGGCCTTTTCGAAGACTTCGGTGACCTTGGTCTGTTCGTCCTCCGGACCGGTGACGAGGACGACGTGATAACTCCCGCCCAGCGCGACCACGAAGTTGCGGGCGAACACGTTGCGACCGGTCCCGTCGATCCACGTGTACCGGCCCGTGGCGCGCAGTTGTTGACCCACCTTCGTGGTCTTCACGTCCCCGACGGTCGACCAGGTGGACGTCCGGTACGGGGTCAGCTCCGGCTCCTTGTCCTTCTGGTACGCCGCCGGATCCGGATTGCCCTGCACCTTGTCGCGGCCGGGCACGACGGTCAGCACGAACGGCCCGTCGGTGTACCGCACCTGACCGGACTCATTGATTCCGCGGCGCTCCCAGCCCTCGGGCACGGCGATCTCGAAGTGCTCCGGGTCCTGCTGGGTGGTGTAACCGGCCGGAGCCGGGGCGGGGGCGGCCGGTGATTCGGCGGGGCCGGTCGTCTGCGGCGCGGGCTTGGACTCGGGCGTGCCGGAAGGCACCTGGGAGGGACTGGGCTTCGCCGGTGCCTGCCCGGTGCTGCCCCGGGCGTCACCCGCCGCCTCCGGATCCGCGGCCCGCGGCATGAACAGCAGCGCGTACGCCACCCCGCCGGCGAGGAGGACCAGGATCCCGACCAGCAGGGTCCGGCCGAGGGCGCGCGGCTTGCGGGGGGCCGCCGGGTTGCGGTGCCGCCCGTGGACCTCGCCACGACGGCGTACGACGGGCAGCCGCGCCGGGTCCGGTTCCGGCATCGGAAGCACCCCGAAAACGGCGTCCGGCTCGGGCGCGGACCGCACGAGCGACCGCAGCCAGCCGCGCAGCTCCTCGAAGTCCGGCCGCTCGGTGGGGTCCTGGCGCAGCAGCGACTCCACGATCGGGCGCAGCGCCCCGCACTCCTCCGCGAAGGCGGGCGGCTCCGCGCAGACCATGTCGACCAGCTCGGCGACGCTGTCCTCCGGGTACGGGGCGTGGCCCTGCACCGCGCGGTAGAGCAGCGCGCCGAGCGCCCAGAGGTCGGTGGCGGGCCCGACGGGGGGCGCGAGCTGCCAGTGCCCGTGCACGGGACCGGCCTGCTCGGGGGCCCACCGCTCGGTGACGGCCCCGACGACGGCCATGCGGGTCTGCCGGGCGCGCTCGGCGTCCAGGCCGGTGCGCGGCCCGGACCAGCCGCTCGGCTGCGACGGGTCGGGCGTGGCCGGGACCGGGACCGGGGTCTCGGCCTGCCGGTAGCCCTGCGGCAGGGCGAGTTGGGCGGGCAGGGCAGGGCGCTCGGGCTGGGCTTCGGGCGCCGGCTCCGGCCGACGTTCCGGCCAGGGCTCCTGCCGGGGTTCCGGCCAGGTCTCCGGGAGTCGTTCCGGATATCGTTCCGGTTCTGGCGCTGGTTGAGGCTCCCATGCTGGTTGCGGTAAGAGTTCGGGCTCCGGTTCTGATTCCGGTTCTGGTTCTGGTTCTGGTTCCGGTTCCGGTGCGGCTGGGGGGAGTTCCGCCCGTCGCGGGGTGGCGCCGTGCCAGGGCGCGGCGGCGCCTGCCGCCGGACCGCCGTACGGATACGAGTACCCCTGCGGGAGGGTCGACCCCTCGGGCCTGCGCTCCGGCGGCGAACCGGCCTCGATCTCGGCGCCGGTCCCGGCCCTGCGCTCCTCGATGACCCGGGCGGCGGCGGCCCGTGACCCGGCCCGGTAGGCGGCGATGGCCCCGGCGCGTGCGGCGGCCTGGAGGTCGGGGCGCTCCTGCGGGCGTCCGGGGGTGATGTGGTCGCTGTAGCGCGGCCCGGTGTCGTACCCGGGGGCCACGAGCGGCGCGTACGCGGCGGGGGGCTCCGTACGCAGGTCCACCGGGTCGGCGGGAGTCGTCGGGTCCGCGATCACGACCGGCACCTGGGCCGGCGTCGGGATCGGCGCGAGGGGCGGAACCGGGGCCGGTCCCGGACCGGAAACCGGACCGGAAACCGGGGCGGTGCCCCAGCCCACCACACCCGTACCCGTACCCGCGCCGCCGGTGTCCTCGGTGCTCGGCACGGGGTCGTACCCGCACAGGGCCTCCTCCGCGGCGCCGGCCGCCAGGCCGGTCAGCACGACCCGCCCGTCCTCGCACACCAACACCGTCCGGACGGTGATGTTCCGGTGCGTCCAGCCGTGCGCGTGCAGCACCCGCAGCGCGGTCAGCACGTCCGATGCCACCTCGGCCGCCCGGTAGGGGCTCAGCGGTTCATCGGCTATCAGCGCGGCCAGCGGCCTGGCCGGGACCAGTTCGCTCACTATCCACAGCGACTCGCCCTCGGCGAACACGTCGAAGACCTGGTCCAGCCGGGGATGGTCAGGGATCGAAGCCGCCGCCTGCGCCGCCTCGATGGCGCGACGCACGGCCGGCAGATCCGCGGGAGAGCGGCGCGCCGCAGACGGGACGGCCCGGTGCCCGTCCAGCAGCTCCGCGTCCACGACCTCCGGCAACGGCACCTGCCGTACCAGGACTTCCTGCCCGCTGCGCGTGTCGAAGGCGCGCGTCTCGATCAGTTCGTACTCGTCGGACGGCGGCAGGGGCAAGCGGTAGCGGCCGGCCAGGATCCGGCCCGCGTACTCCTCCACATCGCCTCCCCCGAGTGCGGTGGGTCCCCATGGCCCCTCCGACACGATACGTCGCCGGGGCCGCCCGCGTCCCGAGGTCAGCCGAGCGGCTGGAACGTCTCGAAGGCGACGTTGCGCAACTGGGTGCACTCGGCGCCGTCCCACTGGTCGGCGGCGCAGCTGATCATGATGGCGTAGCCGTGCGTCGCGTCCATCTTGAAACCGCGGTTGAGCACCCGGACCTTGATCCCCTTCTGCTCCCGCTCGAACTCCCAGTCGGCGACGGTGGGGTAGCCGCGGTAGTCCACCGCGTCGATGCGGATCTGCCGGTAGCTCGTGCTGCTGCCCGCCACCGCGGGGGCCGCCTTGGCCCAGGCGAGGCGCGCGTCGTCGCCCGGCTTGTCGGTGTAGTCGACCTGGATCCGCGGGAATCCACCGTCACGGCTGTATATGCCGCCGGAGTTCTCACCCGCTGTGGCCGTCTGCTTGAAGCCCTCGGGCATCGCCATGGTGAAGTGGAACGCGAAATTCCGCTCCAGGAAGAATCCGGCCGGGAGGGCGCCGCCCGCGCCGCCGGACGTGGCGCCCTGGCCCTGGCTCGCGCCCGGGGTCTGCTGGCCCTGGCCCGGCTGGCCGCCGGTGCCGGTACCCGCTCCCGCGCTGCCGTTGGCGCTGCCGCCCGTCTCGCCGGTGTTCCCCGAGGGCTTCGGGGAGGTGTCCCCGGTCCCGCCGGCGCCCGGGTCCTTCGGGGCCGAGGCCCCCGGAGTGGGCTTGCCCCCGCCCTTGCTCTCGTCCTTGCCCTTCTTGCCGTCGCCGCTGAAGGCGTAGGCGATGAGCGAGCCGACCACCGCCAGCACCACGACCACGGCCGCCGCCGCGAGCACGATGGTGCGGCGCTGCATGACGTCCGTGAGCGGAGCCTTGACGGGCGACGGCTTGGACTTCGGCGGCTCCGCGGCGGAGACCGCCGTGGCGGCGGCCGCTGCCGTGGCCGCCTTGCGGGCCGCCTTCAGCGCGGCGCGGGCGCGCTCGCGCTGCTCGCGGTCGCGCCGCTCGCGCTCCTTCTTCGCCGCCTTCTCGGCGGCCTTCGCCGCCTTCTCGGCGGCCGCCTTGTCCGCCGCCTCCTTGGCGTCGGCCAGCGAGATCTGCCGGGTCTCCTCCGCCGCCGCGACCACTACGGGCGCGGGCACGGGCTCCGGCGCCGCGAGGACGGCGTTGAGCATCGCCCGGGCACGGGTGTCGTCGAGCCGGTGGGCCGGGTCCTTGGCGAGCAGGCCGTAGATGACCTCGGTCAGCGGGCCCGCGTTCTTCGGCGGGTCCACCGGCTCGGTCATCACCGCGGTGAGGGTGGCGAGCGCGGACCCCTTGTCGTACGGGGGTACTCCCTCGACGGAGGCGTACAGCAGACCGCCGAGCGACCACATGTCGGCGGGCGGGCCGGGCTTGTGGCCGCGGGCGCGCTCGGGGGAGATGTAGGAGGGGGCGCCGACGAGCATGCCGGTGGAGGTGACGGAGGGGTCGCCCTCGACCTGGGCGATGCCGAAGTCGGTGAGGACGACACGGCCGCTGCCGGCGATGAGCACGTTGGACGGCTTCACGTCGCGGTGCAGGATGCCCTGACCGTGCGCGGCGCGCAGTACGTCGAGCACCGCGAGGCCGACTTCGGCGGCGCGGTGCGGGGTGAGGGGGCCGTTGTCGCGTATGAACTCGGCGAGCGAGGGGCCCTCGATGAGCTCCATGACGATCCACGGCCGGCCGTCCTCGTCGACGACGTCGTAGACGGTGACGGCGCCGCCACTGCGGATCCGGGCAATGGCCTTGGCCTCGCGGAGGGTACGGGTGATGAGGCGTCGCTTCTCGTCGTCGTCGACCCCGCTGCTGAAGCGGAGCTCCTTGACGGCGACGGTCCGGCCGAGGGTCTCGTCCTGAGCCCGCCAGACGGTACCCATCCCGCCCTTGCCGAGCACGGCTCCCAGCCGGTACCGGCCGGCCAGCAAGCGCCCCTCGTGCTGCCCGTCCGCGGCGGCCTTCGCGGCGGCGGCCTTGACGGCGGCGGCCATGGCATCCGCCTTCTCGACGACAGGGTTCCCCCCGCCCGCCTTGCCCAACCCGGCATTCCCGACCGCAGGCTCCTCACTGCCGGACTTCGCCGCAGCCGTCCCGGCAGCCTTGCTCAGCATTGGCTTCGCAACCACCGGCTCAGCGTCAGCGGGCGCCGCCGCAGGCGCATCCGAAGCCGCGGCGTCAGCCGTCGGCGACCCGGCAGACTTCGCACCCTCAGGCTTCGCCGCAGGCGCATCGGCAGGCGCAGCGTCAGCCACCGGCTCGGCCTCGGCAGGCTCCACCACAGGCGCATCGGCAGCCCTGCTCAACCCGGACTTCGCAGCCGCAGGCGCATCGGCAGGCTCGGCACCCTCAGGCTTCGCCACAGGCGCATCGGCAGGCTCAGCACCCTCAGGCTTCACCGCAGGCGCATCCGCAGCGTCAGCCACCGGCCCCGTCCCGGAAGGCACGCGGCCAGCCGAAGACTTTGCACTGTCAGGCTTCGCCGCAGGCGACTCGGTGTGCTCCGGCTTCGACATGCGTCCCCTCTGCGATCGTGCCGCTGCTCCGCCTGCCCCAGCGGCTGAGCGACCCGGCGGCCGGGGCTCGCGATAACCCGCCCCGGCAGAACCCTCATTGTTCCTCACTCCGCAACGGACGGGCGCCCCGGGTCTGCGGTTCCCCCCTCCGCATCCCGGAGTTACAACGGAACGATGTCGGGCGCCCCCAGCCGCGCCGCGTCCGCCGTCTGGTCATCGGGCTGGCGCTGCGACTCCCGTTCCGCCTGGACCCGCTTCTCGTAGTGCTCCACTTCCTTCTCGATCTGCTGCTTGTCCCACCCCAGCACCGGCGCCATCAACTCCGCGCATTCCCGCGCCGACCGCGTCCCCCGGTCGAAGGTCTCGATCGAGATCCGCGTCCGCCGCGTCAGCACGTCGTCCAGGTGCCGCGCCCCCTCGTGCGAGGCCGCGTACACGATCTCCGCCCGCAGGTAGTCGTCCGCCCCGGACAGCGGCTCCCGCAGCCCCGGGTCGGCGGCCATCAGGTCCAGCAGTTCCTCCGTCAGCGAGCCGAAGCGGTTCAACAGGTGCTCCACCCGCACCACATGAAGACCCGTCCGGGCCGCGATCCTGGCCCGTCCGTTCCACAGCGCCCGGTACCCCTCCGCCCCCACCAGCGGCACGTCCTCCGTCACGCATTCCGCCACCCGCTGGTCCAGCCCGTGCACGGCCTCGTCGACCGCGTCCTTCGCCATGACCCGGTACGTCGTGTACTTGCCCCCGGCAACCACCACCAGCCCCGGCACCGGGTGCGCCACCGTGTGCTCGCGGGACAGCTTGCTCGTCGCGTCGGACTCCCCGGCCAGCAGGGGCCGCAGGCCCGCGTACACACCTTGGACGTCGTCCCGGGTGAGCGGCACCGCCAGCACCGAGTTCACGTGCTCCAGCAGGTAGTCGATGTCCGCGCTCGACGCCGCCGGGTGCGCCTTGTCCAGGTCCCAGTCGGTGTCCGTGGTCCCCACGATCCAGTGCCGGCCCCACGGAATGACGAACAGCACCGACTTCTCGGTCCGCAGGATCAGCCCGGTGCTCGAATGGATCCGGTCCTTCGGTACGACCAGATGGATGCCCTTCGAGGCCCGTACGTGGAACTGGCCGCGCTCGCCGATCAGCGCCTGGGTGTCGTCCGTCCACACCCCCGTCGCATTCACCACCTGCTTGGCGCGGATCTCGTATTCCCCGGTCGCCCCCCGCCCCCCTTCCACATCACGCACCCGCGCGCCGACCACCCGTTCGCCCTCACGCAGGAAGCCGACGACCCTCGCCCGATTGGCGCAGTGCGCCCCGTACGCCGCGGCCGTCCGCACCAGCGTGGTGACGTACCGGGCGTCGTCCATCTGGGCGTCGTAGTACTGCAGGGCACCCACCAGCGCGTCCTTGCGCAGCGCCGGCGCCACCCGCAGCGCGCGCTTGCGCGACAGGTGCCGGTGCACGGGCAGGCCGCGCCCGTGCCCGCTGGAGACCGACATCGCGTCGTACAGCGCGACGCCCGAGCCCGCGTACAGCCGCTCCCAGCCCTTGTGCTGCAGCGGGTAGAGGAAGGGCACGGGCTTCACCAGGTGCGGGGCGAGACGCTCCAGCAGCAGGCCGCGCTCCTTCAGGGCCTCGCGCACGAGGGCGAAGTCGAGCATTTCCAGGTACCGCAGGCCGCCGTGGATCAGCTTGCTGGAGCGGCTGGAGGTACCCGAGGCCCAGTCCCGGGCCTCCACCAGGCCGGTCGACAGGCCGCGCGTCACGGCGTCGAGCGCGGTGCCGGCGCCCACCACGCCCGCGCCCACGACCAGCACGTCCAGTTCCCGCTCGGCCATGCCGCCGAGAGCCTCGGCCCGCTGCGTCGGCCCCAGTGTCGCTGTCCTCACGGCTGCCTCCCGTTGGTGCGGATGAGATCCCACTGGTGCTCATGAGATCCCGCTCACATGCCCCCGTTCCATGATTCTGACCGCCCGCACCCACATCAGCCACCGCCTGTGGACAACACAACGGCGGCGTCCACCTCAGAATGCGACATATCTTTCATATATACGCCTAGTCTGACATTGCGCCAGCTTCCCCTGTGCCCCCGGAGGACTTGCGCCGCAGCCCCCTCATGTCAGGGAAGGGACGGCACCCCCATGCCCGCAGATCTCGCCGTCATCGGACTCGGCCATCTCGGCCTCCCACTCGCCCAGGCGGCCGTCGCCGCCGGAATCGAGACGGTCGGCTACGACAGCGGTCCGATCACGGACTCCACCCTCACCGCCGCCGAGATCCGCCGCATGTCGGCGGCCGGCTTCCGGGTCACCACCAACCCGGCCGAGCTCGGCCGGGTCCGCACGGCCGTCATCTGCGCCCCCACCCAGCTCGGCGCCGACCGCGCGCTGGACCTCTCCGCCGTCGGCGAGGCCGGCCGCGCGCTCGCCGCCCGGCTGCGCCCCCACACCACCGTGATCCTCGAATCCGCCGCCCACCCGGGCGTCACCGAGGACTACCTCCGCCCGATCCTCGAGGCCGGGTCCGGACTGCGGGCCGGCCGGGACTTCCATCTGGCCTACTCCCCCAGCCGCCTCGACCCGGGCAACCGCACCCACGGCATCTCCAACACCCCCAAGGTGATCGGCGGCCTGACCCCCGCCTGCACGGAGTCCGCGCACGCCTTCTACGCCCGCCTCACCGAGAAGGTGGTCCGCGCCCGCGGCCTGCGCGAGGCCGAGACCGTGCAGCTCCTCGAGACGAACTACCGCCACGTCAACATCGCCCTCATGAACGAGATGGCGGTGCTCTGCCACGACCTCGGCGTCGACCTGTGGGACGTCATCCGCTGCGCCGAGACCAAGCCGTACGGATTCCAGGCCTTCCGCCCCGGTCCCGGGGTCGGCGGCCACGGCGTCCCCCTCGACCCCAACTACCTCCCCCACACCACCCGCACCCCGGGCCACCCCCTGCGCATGATCGGTCTGGCGCAGGAGATCAACAACCGGATGCCGCAGTACGTCATCCAGCGCTCGGCCACCCTGCTGAACGAGCACGGCAAATCCGCCCGCGGGGCCCGCGTCCTGCTCCTCGGCGTCACGTACAAGCCCGACCTGGCCGATCAGGAGGGTTCCCCGGCCCGCGAGATCGCCAGCCGCCTCATCGACCTCGGGGCGCTGATCAGCTACCACGACCCGTACATCACGGGGTGGCGGGTCAGGGACCGGCCGGTCCCCCGTGCCGAATCGTTGTACGAGGCCGCCGCGAACGCGGACCTGACCATCCTGCTCCAGCACCACCGCACCTATGACCTGCAAGGACTCGCCGTGAAGGCCCAGTTGCTGCTGGATACCCGCGGCGCCAGCCCGGTGGGCGCGGCCCACCGGCTCTGACCCCGGGGAAAACCCACCCACGGATGTCCGACGCTGCTGCTAGCCTGCGGCGTCACTTATCTCGCACATACGTCCCCCTGGACAGTTGTGCGTGCGCATCCCTGGGGGGATTTCCCGAATGAGCCAGAACGTCACGCCGCCCGCGCCCGATTCCTTCACCGCGGCTCCCGCCCCGGCCCCGGCCCGCACCGGCAACCTCGGCCTAGGTGTCGTCGCCGCCGTCGTCGCGGCCCTGGTCGCGGCGGGTGCGTACGGCGGGATCATGAACGCCATCGACCGCGAGATCGGCTACGCCGCGATCGGTGTCGGCCTCCTCGTCGGCCTCGCCGCGGGCAAGATCGGCGGCCGTAACCCGATCCTCCCCGCCGTCGCCGCCCTGCTCTCGCTCGGCGCCGTCTACCTCGGCCAGCTCTTCTTCATCGCGCTCGTCCTGGCGGACTACGGCAAGGTCGGCGTGGGCGAGGTCTTCAGCGAGGTCGGCTTCGGCGGCCTGGCCGACCTCTGGAAGGAGGGCATGGACTTCATGTCCTACGTCTTCCTCGCCATCGGTGGCGCCGCTGCCTTCAGCGCGGCCAAGAAGATGGGCGACTGACGTCCCATCGCGGTTCGCACACGCCGGAGGGCCGGCACCCCACTCGGGGTGCCGGCCCTCCGGCGTACTGGCTGATCGGTCAGCGGCTGTGCTGCGAGTCCGCGATCGTGACCTCGACCCGCTGGAACTCCTTGAGCTCGCTGTAGCCGGTGGTGGCCATCGAGCGGCGCAGGGCGCCGAAGATGTTCATCGAGCCGTCCGGGGTGTGCGAGGGACCGGTGAGGATCTCCTCGGTGGTGCCCACGGTGCCGAGGTCGACCTTCTTGCCGCGCGGCACGTCCTCGTGGACGGCCTCCATGCCCCAGTGGTTGCCCTTGCCGGGCGCGTCGGTGGCACGGGCCAGCGGGGAGCCCATCATCACGGCGTCCGCGCCGCAGGCGACGGCCTTGGGGATGTCGCCCGACCAGCCCACGCCGCCGTCGGCGATGACGTGCACGTAGCGGCCGCCGGACTCGTCCATGTAGTCGCGGCGGGCAGCGGCCACGTCCGCGACGGCGGTGGCCATCGGGACCTGGATGCCCAGCACGTTGCGCGTGGTGTGCGCGGCGCCGCCGCCGAAGCCGACGAGGACGCCGGCCGCGCCGGTGCGCATCAGGTGCAGGGCCGCCGTGTAGGTGGCGCAGCCGCCGACGATGACCGGAACGTCGAGCTCGTAGATGAACTGCTTGAGGTTCAGCGGTTCGGCGGCGCCCGACACGTGCTCGGCCGACACGGTGGTGCCGCGGATCACGAAGATGTCCACGCCCGCGTCGACGACGGCCTTGGAGAACTCGGCCGTGCGCTGCGGGGAGAGCGCCGCGGCGGTGACGACGCCGGAGTCGCGCACCTCCTTGATGCGCTGACGGATCAGGTCCGCCTGGATCGGCGCGGAGTAGATCTCCTGGAGACGACGGGTCGCGGACTCCTCGTCCAGCTCCGTGATCTCGTCGAGCAGCGGCTGCGGGTCCTCGTACCGGGTCCACAGGCCTTCGAGGTTCAGCACGCCGAGGCCGCCGAGCTCGCCGATGCGGATCGCGGTCTGCGGGGAGACGACCGAGTCCATGGGGGCGGCCAGGAAGGGGAGCTCGAAGCGGTACGCGTCGATCTGCCAGGCGATCGAGACCTCCTTCGGGTCCCGGGTACGCCGGCTCGGGACGATGGCGATGTCGTCGAACGCGTACGCCCTGCGGCCGCGCTTGCCGCGCCCGATCTCGATCTCAGTCACGTGTGGTGGCCTTTCCTCTGGGTCTGCCCGTCCAGTATCCCCGAACGCCGGGGGCATGCGTTCCGGTGACCGCCGTACGGACACCGTCGCGGCCCCGCCGGCGTTCGAGGCGCGCAGCCTCGGGGGCGCGGCCCCCGCAACGGCGAGGAGCGGGCCCGGTTGCTCCGGACCCGCCCCGTGCGCCGGCTCTGACTCCGGCCGCTACCCCTTGCGGGAGTAGTTCGGCGCTTCGACGGTCATCTGGATGTCGTGCGGGTGGCTCTCCTTGAGGCCCGCCGAGGTGATCCGGACGAACCGGCCGCGGTCCTGCAGCTCGGGAACCGTGCGTCCGCCGACGTAGAACATCGACTGACGCAGGCCGCCGACGAGCTGGTGCACGACCGCGGAAAGCGGACCGCGGTAGGGGACCTGGCCCTCGATGCCCTCGGGGATGAGCTTGTCGTCGCCGCCCACGCCCTCCTGGAAGTAGCGGTCCTTGGAGAAGGAGCGCTGGTCGCCGCGGGACTGCATCGCGCCGAGCGAGCCCATGCCCCGGTAGGACTTGAACTGCTTGCCGTTGATGAAGAGCAGCTCGCCCGGGGACTCCTCGCAGCCCGCGAGCAGCGAGCCGAGCATCACCGTGTCGGCGCCCGCGACCAGGGCCTTCGCGATGTCGCCGGAGTACTGGAGGCCGCCGTCGCCGATGACCGGGACGCCGGCCGCCTTGGCGGCGAGCGAGGCCTCGTAGATCGCGGTGACCTGCGGGACGCCGATGCCGGCGACGACGCGGGTGGTGCAGATGGAGCCGGGGCCGACGCCGACCTTGATGCCGTCGCAGCCGGCGTCGATCAGCGCCTGGGCGCCGTCGCGCGTGGCGACGTTGCCGCCGATGACATCGACGCCGGCGTTCGACTTGATCTTGGCGACCATGTCGCCGACCAGGCGGGAGTGACCGTGGGCGGTGTCGACGACGATGAAGTCCGCGCCCGCCTCGATCAGGGCCTGGGCGCGCTCGTACGCGTCGCCGGCGACACCGACGGCCGCGCCGACGAGCAGCCGGCCGCCCTTGTCCTTGGCGGCGTTCGGGTACTTCTCGGCCTTGACGAAGTCCTTGACCGTGATGAGGCCCTTGAGGATGCCCGCCTCGTCGACCAGCGGAAGCTTCTCGATCTTGTGGCGGCGCAGCAGCTCCATGGCGTCCACGCCGGAGATGCCGACCTTGCCGGTGACCAGCGGCATCGGGGTCATGACCTCGCGCACCTGGCGGGTGCGGTCCGACTCGAAGGCCATGTCTCGGTTGGTGACGATGCCGAGCAGCTTGCCGGCGGGGTCGGTGACCGGGACGCCGGAGATGCGGAACTTCGCGCAGAGCTCGTCGGCCTCGCGCAGCGTCGCGTCCGGGTGCACCGTGATCGGGTCGGTGACCATGCCGGACTCGGAGCGCTTGACCAGGTCGACCTGGTTGGCCTGGTCGGCGATGGAGAGGTTGCGGTGCAGCACGCCGACGCCGCCCTGGCGGGCCATCGCGATGGCCATGCGGGCCTCGGTGACCTTGTCCATGGCGGCGGACAGCAGCGGGACGTTCACACGGACGTTCCGCGAGATGAGGGAGGAGGTGTCGATCGCGTCAGGCGACATGTCCGACGCGCCCGGCAGCAGCAGCACGTCGTCGTAGGTCAGTCCGAGCGTGGCGAATTTGTCGGGTACTCCGGTCGAACCGCTGTCGGTCATGACACCTTCCCAATGGTCTTGCTCGGCGCGGATGTCCATGCTAACGGGATCCCGACGCGTCTCATTCCACGACCAAGGTCAAGCAGAAGTTTCGTCGTTTCCTACGACTGCGAGCGCCCGCGGCGGCTGCGATCCACCGACCGCGACCGGCGCGGGATGCCCGCACAGGGGCGCACACGGGCGTACGTGGACCTCGCGGTCCGCCCGGCCGCCCTACTGCTCGGCGAGCGCCCGCAGTCGGCTCAGCGCCCGGTGCTGGGCCACGCGCACCGCCCCGGGGGACATCCCGAGCATCTGCCCGGTCTCCTCCGCGGTCAGCCCGACGGCGACCCGCAGCACGAGGAGCTCGCGCTGGTTCTCCGGAAGGTTGGCCAGCAGCTTCTTGGCCCAGGCCGCGTCGCTGCTGAGCAGCGCACGCTCCTCCGGGCCCAGCGAGTCGTCGGGCCGCTCCGGCATCTCGTCGGAGGGCACCGCCGTGCTGCCCGGATGCCGCATGGCGGCCCGCTGCAGGTCGGCCACCTTGTGTGCCGCGATCGCGAAGACGAAGGCCTCGAAAGGCCTTCCGGTGTCCCGGTAGCGCGGCAGCGCCATCAGGACGGCGACGCAGACCTCCTGTGCAAGGTCCTCCACGAAGTGACGAGCGTCACCGGGCAACCGCGACAGCCGCGTACGGCAGTAGCGGATCGCGAGGGGGTGCACGAAGGCGAGCAGGTCGTGCGTGGCCTGCTCGTCGCCCTCCACCGCCCGGCGTACGAGCGCGCTGACGCCCCCGGAACTGCCGCCTTTGGCGGCGCCGGTCGGGCCTGTGGCCGCGGGTGACCCCTGGGCCTCGTCGTCACGCATCAATCCATGGTGCCTTGGCGCCGAAGCATCCGCGGCACCGTGGCCCTTGTTGTGCATCGAAGCGTTATGAGCAGGTGCGCCGGAACCCATCGTCTGCGCCCTCCCCTCCCGCTCGGCCGAATAGTCCCCGAGAGACTCCACACCCTCAAGGATGCGGCATCGCGCACGAAGCGAGACGTCCCCCGGATTGTGCCCCGCCAACCCCCGGGTGCGCACCGGGTACGGCGGGGACAGGGATGCCCCCGACAACAGGAGATCACGAGGGGGGCGCGGCGCCCCGTCCGCGCATGGCGGACGGGACCGCTCCCGCGGATCCACGGCCTGCGGCGGCCCGGCCCGGACGGCCCGGGCCGTGGGGTCAGCGGACCAGACCCCAGCGGAATCCGAGGGCCACGGCGTGCGCCCGGTCCGAGGCACCGAGCTTCTTGAACAGCCGGCGGGCGTGCGTCTTGACCGTGTCCTCGGAGAGGAAGAGCTCGCGCCCGATCTCCGCGTTGGACCGGCCGTGGCTCATGCCCTCCAGGACCTGGATCTCGCGCGCGGTGAGCGTGGGCGCGGCGCCCATCTCGGCCGAGCGGAGCCGGCGCGGGGCCAGTCGCCAGGTCGGGTCGGCGAGGGCCTGGGTGACCGTGGCCCGCAGTTCGGCGCGCGAGGCGTCCTTGTGCAGGTACCCACGGGCGCCGGCGGCGACCGCGAGGGCCACGCCGTCCAGGTCCTCGGCGACCGTCAGCATGATGATGCGGGCGCCGGGGTCGGCCGAGAGCAGCCGACGGACCGTCTCCACACCGCCCAGCCCGGGCATCCGTACATCCATCAGAATCAGGTCGGAGCGGTCGGCGCCCCAGCGGCGGAGGACTTCCTCGCCGTTGGCAGCCGTCGTCACACGCTCGACGCCGGGCACGGTGGCAACCGCGCGACGGAGCGCCTCTCGGGCAAGCGGGGAGTCGTCGCAGACGAGGACGGATGTCATGACCGCCCTCCGCAGCTGCTGATGCGCGTCACCTTGAGCCTCCAGGCTGGTACGTATCGTCACCTGTGCGGTCGATGCTCCCGGACACCTGTCCGAGAACTTATTGGTTCAACCGCCTTCGCACTCTCAACGATGGTCACTCGAAAGAGTTACGGGTCGGACGGACACCTTCAGCACTCTACGTGAGGAAGCGATCACGACCCGGGAGGCGCGAGTCGCTTGTCCTCCATCTGGAGCTATGACCTATTTGGCGGCTTTCCTTCCGTTTGGCACGTGTCTGAGGCTAGATTCCCAATGAGTCATATTTACATCTACTCCGACAGTAGGTGTGGAGACATGGACCGTATCCGCCTCAGTACCGGCACCAAGAGGGACTACCAATGGCAGATTTCTCCCGCCTCCCCGGACCGAACGCCGACCTCTGGGACTGGCAGCTCCTCGCTGCCTGCCGCGGGGTCGACAGCTCCCTCTTCTTCCACCCGGAAGGCGAGCGGGGCGCGGCCAGGAGCGCGCGCGAGGCCTCGGCTAAAGAGGTCTGCATGAGATGCCCGGTGCGTTCGGAATGCGCCGCGCACGCACTCGCCGTCCGAGAGCCCTACGGGGTGTGGGGCGGCCTCACCGAGGACGAACGCGAGGAACTCATGGGCCGCGCCCGGCATCGCCTGATCCCCGCGTCGAGTGCGATCGGACCTATCGCTCCGAACTGAGCGCACGACGAAACGTCAGAAGGAACGTTTCCTCGCATCATCGGCACCACCGGGCGTGTCGCCGCCCGGCCCGCGTTTCACGCGTTCGGCCGTACCCGGCCGTCCGAGTTCGGCCCGCGCGGCCGTCCGATGCGTGCGCCCCCGGCCGCCGCCGGGGGCGGCGGGTCAGCGCGCGGCCGCACGCTCCAGCTCGGCCAGGGTCGCGGCCACGGCCGGCACCCGGGCCAGGTCGGGCAGGGTCAGCGCCACGACCTCCCGCTCGACGGCCGGCTCCACCGCCACCATGCTCACACCCTTGGCCCGTACGGACTCCACCGCGAGCTCCGGCAGCACCGCCACGCCCAGCCCGGCGCCGACCAGGCCGACCACCGCCGGGTAGTCGTCGGTGGCGAAGTCGATGCGCGGGGTGAAGCCCGCGACCTCGCACACCTCCACCAGATGGCGGCGGCAGCGCGGACAGCCCGCGATCCAGGGCTCGTCCGCCAGCTCCGCCATGTCCACGCGCTCCGCACCGGCCAGCCGGTGCCCCTGCGGAACCAGCCCGACGAGCCGGTCCGTCAGCAGCGGCCGCACCACGAGGTCGTCCCACTCCGCCGCGGAATGGGCGGACCCGCCGTAGCGGAAGGCCAGCGCCAGGTCGCAGTCCCCCTCGCGCAGCATCTCCACCGAACGCGGCGGTTCGGCCTCGACCAGCGAGATACGGGTCCCTGGATGCTCGGCGCGCATCGCCGCGAGCGCGGTCGGCACCAGCGTGGAGCTGCCGCTGGGGAAGGACACGAGCCGGACCCGGCCCGCGCGCAGCCCCGCGATGGCCGCGACCTCCTCCTCGGCCGCGGTCAGCCCGGCCAGGATTCCCGCGGCATGGCGCACCAGGGCCTCACCGGCCTGGGTCAGCCGCATCTCGCGGCCGGTGCGGATGAGCAGCGGAGTGCCGGCCGACTGCTCCAGCGCCTTCATCTGCTGGGAGACGGCGGGCTGGGTGCAGCCGAGCTCGCGGGCTGCGGCGGAGAAGGACCCGGTCCCGGCGACAGCGCGCAGAACCCGGAGATGACGTGCCTCGATCACCCTTCGAGCATAAGCCCTGCTTTGACTGATGAGCGAATATCCCGGTGACGCTTTGGGGCGGCCCGATTAACGTGGTCCCATGGGCTCCATGCATCTGATCTCCGTGAACCTGGGCCGCGCCACGGCCGTCGACTACTCCGACGCGGAGGGCGGGGTGACGGGCATCGGCAAGCGCCCCGTCCCCGGACCGGTCCGCATCGTCGCCCCGGGCCCGAAGGCCACCGGCCTCGGCAGCGGCCTGGCGGGCGACGCCGTCTGCGACCGGCGCCACCACGGGGGCGACCACCAGGCCGTCTACGCGTACGCCCGCGAGGACCTCGACCTGTGGGAGCGCACGCTGGGCCGCGAGCTGCCCGGCGGGGTCTTCGGCGAGAACTTCACGACCTCCGGCATCGACCTGAACACCGCGCGCCTCGGCGACCGCTGGCGGGTCGGCGCGGACCTCGTCCTCGAAGTGGCCTCGGCCCGTATCCCGTGCCGGACCTTCCAGGGGGCCCTGGGCGAGGCCGGCTGGGTCAAGCGGTTCACGCAGGAGGCCCGGCCGGGTGCGTACCTCCGGGTGATCGAGGAGGGTTCGGTCTCCCCCGGTGACCCGATCGAGGTCATCCACCGGCCGGACCACGAGGTGACGGTGCAGCTCTGGTTCCGCGCCTTCACCACCGAGCGGGCCCTGCTGCCGCTCACCCTGGCGGCGGGGGCGGCGATGGAGCCGGAGGCCCACGAGCGGGTTCACCTGTACGTGGAGAAGTACGGGGCGGGGGCCGGGGCGAAGTAGCGCCGTCATCGGGGGAAGCTAGGTTGCGCCTATGACGACTGCGTTGATTACGGGATCCACGGCGGGCATCGGCGCCGCTTTCGCCCGGCGGCTGGCCGCCCAGGGGCACAATCTGGTGCTCGTGGCACGGGACACCAAGCGGCTCGGCGAACAGGCCACCGAACTGCACGACCGGCACGGCATCGAGGCGGAGGTACTGGCAGCCGACCTCTCCACGGAGGAGGGCATCGCGGCGGTCGAGCGGCGCCTGGACGACCGCACCCACCCGGTGGACCTGCTGGTCAACAACGCGGGCTTCGGCAACAAGGGCCGGTACCTGGAAGTCTCCATGGCCGATGAGCTGACCATGCTGAAGGTGCACATCGAGGCGGTCCTGCGGCTGACCTCGGCGGCGACCGCGTCGATGCGCTCGCGCGGCCGCGGCGGCGTGATCAACGTCGCCTCGGTGGCCGCCTTCCTGCCCCGCGGTACGTACGGGGCGAGCAAGGCCTGGGTCGTGCAGTTCACCCAGGGCGCGGCGCGGGACCTGGGCGGGTCCGGGGTGCGGCTGATGGCGCTGTGCCCGGGCTTCGTACGGACGGAGTTCCACGAGCGGGCCGGGATGGGTACGGACAACATCCCCGGCTGGATGTGGCTGGACGCCGACAAGCTGGTGGCCTCGGCCCTGGCGGACCTGGCGCGCGGGAAGACGGTGTCGATCCCCGACCCGCGGTACAAGGCGCTGATGGGCGTGGTGAAGCTGACGCCGCGCGGGCTGCTGGGCGGCGTGTCCTCGCGCACGGGCCGCAAGTACGGCCCCCAGTAACCGCGGAGGCTACCCGGGTGGCGCCTTCCACGAGCGGCTGATCGGGCGAAATCTCCCTAAACTGGACCTGTCCCATCCAGCACGGGAGGCGACGCGATGACATTCGTACAAGTGATCGATTATGAGACCAGGCGGTTCGACGAGATGAACGCGCTCATCGACCGATGGGCGGAGCAGAGCAGCGGCAGGCGCACGGCCACGCACACGATGATCGGCCAGGACCGCGAAGCCCGGAACCACTACGTGGACATGGTGGAGTTCGCCTCGTACGAGGAGGCCATGAAGAACTCCGGGCTCCCCGAGACGGACCGGATGTTCCAGGAGATGGTGGCTCTCTGCGAGGGCATGCCGAAGTTCATGAACCTCGACGTGGTCCGCGACGAGCACCTCAACAAGCAGCTCGCCGACCGGGTGTTCACGGAAGCGGCCATGGCCGGGAACATGAGCGTCCTCGACGAGTGCTTCGCCACGAACTACATCGACCACGACTCCAGCAAGGCGGAGTCCACCGTCATCGGACGCGACGCCATGCGGTCGGACATGGAGACGTGGCGCGCGGCCTTCGACATGGCCTTCCAGCCGATGGCCCAGCTGGCCGAGGGCGACATGGTCACCACGGTGTGGAGCTGGCGCGGCACCCACAAGGGCCCGTTCATGGGAGTCGCACCGACCGGGAAGACCTACGAGATGTCCGGGAGCACCACCTTCCGGTGCCTGGACGGAGAGATCGTCGAGGGCTGGTGGCACTACAACACCGCGGCCCTGCAGCAGCAGATGGGCGGATCCGGCCTCCCCTACGGGACCTGAGCCCCCACCACGGGGAAGGCCCCGTCCCGCGACTGCGGGACGGGGCCTTCTCGGCGTGGTGCGCGTGGTGCGTGCGATCAGTGGCTGTGGCCGTGACCGTGACCGGCGTCGCCCTCGTCGTCCGCCGGCTTCTCGACGACCAGGGTCTCGGTCGTGAGCAGCAGGGAGGCGATCGAGGCGGCGTTCTCCAGCGCGGAACGGGTGACCTTCACCGGGTCGATGACGCCGGCCTTGACCAGGTCGCCGTACTCGCCGGTGGCGGCGTTGAAGCCCTGGCCCTTGTCGAGCTCGGCGACCTTCGCCGTGATGACGTAACCCTCGAGACCGGCGTTCTCGGCGATCCAGCGCAGCGGCTCGACGGCGGCGCGGCGCACGACCGCGACACCGGTGGCCTCGTCGCCCGACAGGCCGAGGTTGCCCTCGAGGACCTTCACGGCGTGGACGAGCGCGGAGCCACCGCCGGAGACGATGCCCTCCTCGACCGCGGCGCGGGTCGCCGAGATGGCGTCCTCGAGACGGTGCTTCTTCTCCTTGAGCTCCACCTCGGTGGCGGCGCCGACCTTGATGACGCAGACGCCACCGGCGAGCTTCGCCAGGCGCTCCTGCAGCTTCTCGCGGTCCCAGTCCGAGTCGGTCGACTCGATCTCGGCCTTGATCTGGTTGACGCGGCCGACGACCTCTTCGGAGCTGCCGCCACCGTCGACGATGGTGGTGTCGTCCTTGGAGATGGTCACGCGGCGCGCGGAACCGAGTACGTCCAGACCGGCCTGGTCGAGCTTGAGGCCGACCTCCTCGGCGATGACGGTGGCACCGGTGAGGGTGGCCATGTCCTGGAGCATCGCCTTGCGGCGGTCGCCGAAGCCGGGGGCCTTGACGGCCACCGCGTTGAAGGTGCCGCGGATCTTGTTGACGACGAGGGTGGAGAGCGCCTCGCCCTCGACGTCCTCGGCGATGATCAGCAGCGGCTTGGAGGCGCCGGCCTGGATGACCTTCTCCAGCAGCGGCAGGAGGTCCTGGATCGAGGAGATCTTGCCCTGGTTGATCAGGATGTACGGGTCGTCGAGGACGGCCTCCATACGCTCCTGGTCGGAGACCATGTACGGCGAGAGGTAGCCCTTGTCGAAGGCCATGCCCTCGGTGAACTCCAGCTCCAGGCCGAAGGTGTTGGACTCCTCGACGGTGATGACACCGTCCTTGCCGACCTTGTCCATCGCCTCGGCGATGAGCTCGCCGACCTGCTGGTCCTGCGCGGAGAGCGCGGCCACGGCGGCGATGTCGGACTTGTCCTCGATCGGGCGGGCGGTCGCGAGGAGCTCCTCGGACACGGCCTTGACCGCGGCGTCGATGCCCTTCTTCAGGGCGGCCGGGGAAGCACCCGCGGCGACGTTGCGCAGGCCCTCGCGGACCAGCGCCTGGGCCAGCACGGTGGCGGTGGTGGTGCCGTCACCCGCGATGTCGTTGGTCTTGGTCGCCACCTCCTTCACGAGCTGCGCGCCCAGGTTCTCGTACGGGTCGTCCAGCTCGACCTCGCGAGCGATGGTGACACCGTCGTTGGTGATGGTGGGGGCGCCGAACTTCTTGTCGATGACGACGTTGCGGCCCTTGGGGCCGATCGTCACCTTGACCGTGTCGGCAAGCTTGTTGACGCCGCGCTCGAGGGCGCGACGGGCGTCCTCGTCGAACTTCAGGATCTTCGCCATGGGAGCGGTTCAGCCCTCTCGAAAACTCGGGTTTAACGAGCTGCGCCCCTCGCCGCCCGGCAATCAGCGGGGTGACCAGGGGCGCAGCTCAAAGCAGTACTGAAGAAGAGAATTACTTCTCGACGATCGCGAGCACGTCGCGAGCCGAGAGGACGAGGTATTCCTCGCCGCTGTACTTCACTTCGGTGCCGCCGTACTTGCTGTAGAGCACGATGTCGCCGACGGAGACGTCCAGCGGGAGACGCTGGCCGTCCTCGAAGCGACCCGGGCCAACCGCGAGGACGACGCCCTCCTGGGGCTTCTCCTTCGCGGTGTCCGGGATGACCAGGCCGGAGGCCGTGGTCTGCTCGGCGTCGAGCGGCTGGACCACAATGCGGTCCTCAAGCGGCTTGATGGCAACCTTGGAGCTGGTGGTCGTCACGATCCGACCTCCCCCTTCGGAGATCCGGGGTCAACTGTCTGAGGTGGCGACCAGGTCGATCCGTCGTCGCGGGTGCCGGATCTGCCTGTCGCTGCGTTGGCACTCACCAGGGGCGAGTGCCAGGTGCGAGACTATTCCGGCGATTAGCACTCGGTCAAGCGGAGTGCCAATTCCCGACCCCCGAGTGTTGCGCGGGCCGGTACCGCAACGCCCGCCACCCGGAGCTCACAGACGCGCCGGATCGCTACTCTCCAGCACATGACCAGGAGAAACGCAGAGCTGCGCTGGCGCGACATCATCTCCATCACCGTCGGTCAGGCCATCGGCCTGATCGGCTTCGCGTTCCCCCTCTGGGCCCTGGCAGCCGTCACCCGCGACCTCCTCGCCCGCCGACGCCGCCCTTTGAGCCCCGCCGGCGATTGAGGCACGGAGCCGGGCAGCGCCCTCCTGGGCCCGCCCGCGGGCGGGCCCAGGAGGGCGATATGTGACGCTTGGTCCGTGCGCATCCTCGTGGTCGAAGACGAAGAAGGCCTCGCCGAGTCCCTGCGGCGCGGCCTGTCCGCCGACGGGCACCACGTCGAGGTCGCCCACGACGGCCACCGCGGCCTGGACCTCGCCCTCGCCCTCGCCGGCGGCCCGTACGACGTCGTCCTGCTCGACCTGATGCTCCCGGGCCCCGGCGGCCACGAGATATGCACCCGCATGCGCGCCCACGGCGACACCACCCCGGTCCTGATGCTGACCGCCCGGGACGGCGAGTACGACGAGGCCGAGGGCCTGGACTCCGGCGCCGACGACTACCTCACCAAACCGTTCTCCTTCGTGGTCCTGGCCGCCCGGATCAGGGCCCTGGCCCGCCGCGCCGGCGCCCCCGAGCGCGGCACCCTCCAGGTGGGCGACCTCGTGCTGGACCCGCAGGGCCGCCGCTGCCGCCGCGGCGAGCGGGACATCGAACTCACCGCCCGCGAACTGGGCGTGCTCGCCTGCCTGATGGAGCAGCCCGGCCGGGCCGTCGCCAAGCAGGACATCCTGGACGAGGTCTGGGACACCCCGCACGACATCGACCCGAACATCGTCGAGGTGTACGTCTCCTCGCTGCGCAAGAAGATCGACGCCCCCTTCGGCCGCCGCTCGATCCGCACCGTCCGCGGGACCGGCTACCGGATGGCCCCCGACGGTGGTTAGCGGGATCCGGGCGCGCACCGCCGCGGCCGCCGCCCTCGCGATGGCCGCCGTCCTCGCCGGAGGCGGGCTGTGGCTGCACGCCCTGCTGCGGGCCAACCTCCTCGACAACACCACCGGCCGCGCCGAACTCGCCGCGCGCAAGGTCGCCGCCCAGCTCGACAGCCGGACCCTGCCGCCCGGCGGACGGCTGCCCGCGCCCGAGAGCGGGGTGGACCTGGTCCTCGTACGGGACGCGGCCGGCCGGACGGTCGCGAGCACCGGCGACCCGACGCACACCCCCGACCTCGACGGCGCCCCGCTGCCCGGCCCCGGGGCGGACTCCCGGTCGGCCGTACTCCCGCCCGCGCGCCCCGGCGGGGAGCGGCGCGCGGTGGTCGTCGTCGGGGCGCCGGGGGCGCACACGGTGTACGTGATGACCGTGCTCGGCGATGTCGACGACGCGACCCGGGCCGTCGCGATCGGGCTGCTGGCGGGCGCTCCCCCGCTGACCGGCTTCGCCGCGGCCCTGGCCTGGTGGGTGACCGGCCGCGCACTGCGCCCGGTGAGCGCGATCCGCTCCGAACTGGCCGCGGTCACCGCGAGCGAGCTGGACCGGCGGGTTCCGGACCCGGGCGGGGCGGACGAGATCGCACGGTTGGCGCGGACCGTCAACGACACCCTCGACCGGCTGGAGCGCTCCGACGCCCGACAGCGGCAGTTCACCGCGGACGCCTCCCACGAGCTGCGCAACCCGCTGCGCCAGGCCCGCACGGAGGTGGTCGTACGGGCCTCCGCGCACGAGGGCTGGGCGGTACTGGAGGTCACGGACGACGGACCGGGCATCCCGGAGGCGGACCGGGACCGGGTGTTCGAGCGCTTCTCCCCCAGCTGCCGCTGGGAGGGGCCCCCGGGGCCGGACGCGGACCGCGGCCGGGCGAGCGGCGGCACCGGGCTCGGTCTGGCCATCGTCCGGGAGATCGCGCGGGCGCACGGCGGAGATGTACGCGCGCTGCCGGCGCCCGGCGGGGGCGCGCGGCTGGTGCTGCGCATCCCGTAGCGCTCCGTCGGCGTGCTGCGCATCCCATGACGCTCCCCCGGCGTGCCGCGCTCCCGTGCGCTCCGCCGACGCCCCTCAGGATTCCTTCAGCGGACCTCCGTCAGCATCGACAGGCATGAGCGCGCACCGGAGGAAGCCGACGAACCGATCCCGCCGCCGCCCGTCCCGCGGGCGACGGCTGGGCCGCACGCTGCTGGTCACCGGGTGCGTGCTGGTGGCCCTGACGGGGGGCGGCGCCTGGTACCTGTATCGCGACCTCGCCGCCGGCATCGGCAGCTCCAAGGCCCTCGAGGGGGCGGAGAAGTCGAAGTACGGCGACAGCAACATCCTGCTCATGGGCCTGGACAGCCGCCGGGACCAGAACGGCGAGAAGCTGCCGGAGGAGGTCCTCGACAAGCTGCACGCCGGCAGCTCGGACATCGGCGGCTACAACGCGAACACCCTGATCCTGCTGCACGTGCCCGGGGACGGGAGCCGGGCGAAGGCCTTCTCGGTCCCGCGCGACGACTTCGTCGACATACCCGGGCACGGCAAGGACAAGATCAAGAAGGCTTACGGGCTGGCGAAGGAGAAGCGGCAGGAACAGCTCGCGGCACAGGGGGTCAAGGACGCCCGGCAGCTGGAGCGGGACGGCCGGGAGGCGGGGCGCGCGGCGCAGATCGAGACCGTGCGGAACTTTCTGGGGGTCCCGGTCGATCACTTCGCCGAGCTGAATCTGGCCGGTTTCTACCACCTCGCGGACGCGCTGGGCGGCGTACCGGTGTGCCTGAACAAGGCGGTGAAGGACAGGTACTCGGGCGCCGACTTCCCCGCGGGGCCGCAGACGCTCGACGGCCGTCAGTCGCTCGCCTTCGTGCGGCAGCGGCACGGCCTGGACGCGGGTGACCTGGACCGGACGAAGCGGCAGCAGGCCTTCCTCGCGGGCGCGACGAAGAAGCTGGGCTCGGCCGGGACCTTCACCGATCCGGCGAAGCTGATCAAGCTGATCGACGCCGCGAAGCAGGACGTGGTGACGGACGAGGGCTGGGATCTGCTGGCGTTCGTGAAGCAGGCGAAGAACCTGTCCGGCGGGAAGGTGCAATTCACAACACTTCCCATCGAAGGCTTCGGCAGGAACCATGGGGAGGACATCAACGTCGTAGATGATATGAAGATAAAGCGCCTCATTGCCGAGCAGATCGGACCCAACACTTCCGCCGGCCCCGGCGCCCCGTCCTCACCCCCGTACTCGCCGGAAGCGGCACCCCCGCCGTCCTCACCGCCCTCCCCGTCCCCCTCCAAGGGCGGCGGCGGTATCCCGTGCGTGGACTGAAACCGCTGACGACGGCGGTCTCCCGCCGCCGCACCGAGGCGCTTCTCCTGGTCTTCGTCATCGCCATCGCCGTCTTCGGCCACACCGCCGCGAGCCTGGCGATGAACGACGAGCTGCCGCCCAACCTCGCCGGCTTCACCCTGAGCATGACCCTGCTGTCGCTGGTGGGACACCTGGGCGTGCGCCGGTTCGCGGCCTACGCGGACCCACTGATCCTCCCGCTCGCCATGCTGCTCACCGGTCTCGGCCTGGTCCTGCTGCACCGCCTCGACCAGGGCTACATCGAGCGCTACAACTCGGACGCGAACGCCCCCGGCCAGCTGATGTGGACGGTGGTCGGGGTCGCCGCCTGCCTGCTGGTGCTGGCGCTGTTGCGCGACCACCGGCTGCTGCAACGCTTCATCTACATCACGATGGCCGTCGCGCTGGTGCTGCTGATCGCGCCCGCGTTCTTCGGCGCGGACACCTACGGCGCGAAGCGCTGGATCAAACTCTTCGGCTTCTCACTGCAGCCCGGCGAATTCGTGAAGATCATGATCGCGATCTTCTTCGCCGGGTACCTGGTCATCCACCGGGACTCGCTGGCCCTGACGGGCCGCAGGTTCCTGGGGATGCGACTGCCCCCGATGCGCCAGCTCGGTCCGATCGTCACGGTGTGGATCGTCTCGATGCTGGTCCTGGTCTTCGAGCGCGACCTCGGCACCTCGCTGATCTTCTTCGGGGTGTTCGTGGTGATGCTGTACGTCGCCACGGAACGCACCAGCTGGATCGTCTGCGGTCTGCTCATGGCCTCCATGGGCGCCTTCGTGGTCGGCTCGACGGAGCCGCACGTCAAGGCGCGCGTGGCCGCGTGGCTCAACCCGCTGTCGTACTACTGGGAGAACCGGCCGGCGGGAGTCACCTCGGACCAGTCGGCGCAGGCCCTGTTCAGCTTCGGCACGGGCGGTATCTCCGGCACCGGCCTCGGCATGGGCAACCCCGAGCTGATCGCATTCGCCGGGCGCAGCGACTTCATCCTGACGACGGTGGGCGAGGAGCTGGGCCTGGCCGGGGTCATGGCCGTGCTGATCCTCTACGCACTCCTCGTACAGCGGGGGCTGCGCATGGCACTCGGCGCGCGCGACCCCTTCGGGAAGCTGCTCGCGGTGGGCCTGGCGGCGGCGCTGGCCCTGCAGGTCTTCGTGGTCGCGGGCGGCGTGACGGGCCTCATCCCCCTGACGGGCAAGGCCCTGCCCTTCCTGGCCAAGGGAGGCTCCTCCCTCCTGGCCAACTGGATCATGATCGCCCTCCTCCTCCGCATCAGCGACAGCACGGAACGCCAACGCGAGGCGGAAACCCACGGCCCGGCGGAAACGACGATCACGCCGGTGGTGGCGGCGGCGGTGGGACCGGGCGGCGGGTGACGGGGGGCGGGTGACGGGGGGCGGGTGACGGGGGGCGGGGCCACCTGGAGCGGCCCCCCGGGTGGCCCCGCCTCCCGGACATGCCCAACCCCGCCTCCGGCCGCCCCGCCCCTCAAAGCCTGGTCCCGGCCCGTTCTTTTGGGGGTTTCCCGGCAGTCTTCGGATTTCCGGGGCGGGTCGGTCGGTCAAGGGTGGAGCGCAGCGACATCGCGCAGCGACGCGACCGAAGGGAGCGCCCTTGAGGGACCGGCACGACACGGAGAGACGATGAGGCTGACGGGAAACCCCATACGCATCCCTGACTACCGGCCCCGTGGATCCCGCCCCCACCGAAGCCCCCACCCCTACAAGTAGTCCTCCAGCCGCCCGATCCGGTAGCCCTGTTCCTGGATCCGCTGGAGCATGCGCGTCGTCATCTGGGTTTCCGTCGTGCCCTTGAGCTCACCCGGGCCGCGGAAGTGGGCGAGGACGATGTCGCCCGGTTTGAGGGCGGCGCCCTCGGCGTACTGGAAGTTGTTGATCTGCATCGAGACCCGCCACAGCAGCAGGGACGAGACTCCGCACTCCGAGGCCGCCCGGAGGGTGTCGTCGTTGTAGTTGCCGAAGGGCGGGCGGAACAGCGGCGGGCGCTGGCCGAAGCGCTTCTCCAGGCGTTCCTGCTGGCCGCATATCTCCTTCTTCTGCCCTTCGAAGGACAGGGTCCGCAGGTTCGGGTGGGTCAGCGTGTGGTTGTTTATCGTGCTCGCCGAGCCGTTGTCGCGGAGCTTCTCGAAGTGCCCGTAGTCCGACGAGGCCACGCTGTCCGTGAGGAACATGCTGATCGGCAGCTTGAGATCGGCCGCCATCTTCAGGAACTCGGGATCCTTCTCCGCACCGTCGTCGAAGGTCAGGAAGACGACCTTGTCGTCCGCCGGGACGGGTATTCGGTCTATCACCGCGGCCTTGCCCGGGCCCGGCTTCGGGATCTGCGGTTTGCGGTCCGGCTTGGGCGCGTACTGGAGGGGGGCCGTCAGGCCCCACTTCCTGTACGCCTCGTCGGATGCGCCCCCCGGCGCCGGCGAGGCGGAGGACCCGGCCGGCGACGGCGTGGCGCCACCGGCGTCCGGTGTCGCCTCCGCCGTCTTGCGGCCCAGCCGTTCGGTCGGGTGGACGTTGTCCCCGCACCCCGTCAGGGACAGCGCGAGCGCGCCGGCCGCCAGCGTTCCGGCTACCAACCGGCGCGCGTGCTTCACAGATAGTCCTCCAGGCGAGCCACGGCATACCCCTTGTCCGTGACGGTCTTCATGACATGACGGATCATGTCAGGCATCGTTCCCTTCCAGTCCTCCTTACCCCGGAAGTGCGTGAGGATGATGTCACCGGGGTGCAGATCGCGGTCCCACTCCCGGTAGTCCATCCGGTTGGTGAACGCCTCCGCGTTCCACAGCGGGACCGCCTTGATGCCGCAGGACTTCGCCGCGCGCAGCGTGTCCTGGTTGTAGTTGCCGTACGGCGGCCGGAAGAGCGTCGGCCGCTTGCCGAACTGCTTCTGGATGGTGTCCTGCTGGCCGCAGATCTCCTCGCGCTGCTGCTCGTAGGACAGACCGGGCATGTAGCGGTGGTTGAGCGTGTGGTTGTTCAGAGTGACGCCGGCGGCCTGCATCTGCTTGAAGTACGGGTAGTTGTCCCGTACGACGTAGTCGCTGAGGAAGGCCGTGTACGGGATCTTGAGCTCCTGCATCATCTTCAGGAACTCGGGGTCCTTCTCCGAGCCGTCGTCGATGGTCAGGAAGACGACCTTGTCCTCGGTGGGGACGGTGGTGAAGACGTTGGGGTACTCCTCCTGGTCCTCCACCTCGAAGCCGTCGCGCGTGTGGATCTCGGGCTTCCCCTTCGGCGCCGGCGGGGCGGCGAGCGGGGTCTTGCGCAGACCCCACTTCTTCGCCGCGACGACGCGCGCCTGCTGGGCCGCCTTGGCCTTCTCGGCGGCGCTGAGCGCACCGGCGGCGCCCGCCTCCGCCGCCTTGGCGGCCTTCTCCTTCGCGGCCTTGTCCGGCCCGGAGTCCCCGGAGCCGCACGCCGTCCCGAGGGCGGCGACGAGCAGGACCGCCACGGCCGCCCCGAACCGGCCGCGCGGACCCGCCGCGTACCGGTGACCTTGTTGCGACTTATTTCCCTTTTGTCGTACTAGCTGCATAGCAGCGCATCCTGACACCCGACACACGGACTCTCCGGAAGACACCCGCGAAGGCGGTCCCACCTTCCTTCGACTGGCCCACACCGCCCGGCCCGGATCCCGCCCGCCCGGATCCCGCCCGCCCAGGTCCCGCCCGTCGCCGACAATGGACCCGTGACCCCCGAAGACTTCGCCGCCCTCCTCGCCCCCGAGGGCCGCGCCCTCCTCGACTCGCTCCGCGACTACGACCCCGCCCAGGAGCTGGCCGTCGCCACCCGGCTGCGCCGCGAGCACCCCGCCGGGCTGGTCTCCGCCGCGCTCGGGCAGGCCCGGCTGCGGCAGCGCGCGGTGGCCAAGTTCGGTGCGGAGGACGCCTTCCGGATGTACTACACGCCCGGCGGCGGCGAGATGGCCACCCGGGCGTCCGTGGCCTCGTACCGGGCCGAGCGGCTCGCGGCCCTCGGTGTACGCAGCCTCGCGGACCTGTGCTGCGGCATCGGCGGGGACGCCCTCGCGCTGGCCCGGCTCGGCATCCGGGTGCTCGCGGTGGACCACGACCCGCTCACCGTCGCCGTCGCGCGGGCCAATGCCGAGGCGCTGGGGCTGGCGGACCTGATCGAGGTCCGGGAGGCGGACGTGACGGAGGTGGACACCTCCGGCTACGACGCCGTCTTCATCGACCCGGCCCGGCGCGGGGGGCGCGGCCGGATCTTCGACCCCGAGTCGTACTCACCGCCGCTCTCGTGGGCGGTGGAGACGGCCCGTGCGGCGAAGTACGCCGCCATCAAGATCGCTCCCGGGATCCCCCACGAGGCCGTGCCCGCGGAGGCCGAGGCCGAGTGGATCTCCGACCAGGGCGACGTCAAGGAGGCCGTGCTCTGGTTCGGGACCGCGCCGGGGACCGTGCGCGCCACCCTGCTCCCGGGGCCGCGCGAGCTGCGCACCACCGATCCGCTGCCGGATCCGGAGGCCGGGCCGGTCGGCCGCTGGCTCTACGAGCCCGACGGGGCCGTCATCCGCGCCCATCTGGTCGCCGAGGTCGCCGAACAGCTGGACGGCCGGCTGATCGACCCGACCATCGCCTACATCACCGCCGACGAGCTGCGCGCGACGCCGTACGCGACGGCGTACGAGATCACCGACGTGCTGCCCTTCGGCCTGAAGAAGCTGAAGGCGCTGCTGCGCGAGCGCGGGGTCGGGATCCTGACCGTGAAGAAGCGCGGCTCGGCGATCGAGCCGGAGGAGCTGCGCAAGAAGGTCAAGCCGCAGGGACCGAACTCCGCGACCGTCTTCCTGACCCGCGTGGCGGGCGCCCCGTCGATGCTGATCGGCTCCCCCGCCGTACCGCCTGCGGCGACGCCCGACCGATGAGGCCCGCACCCCGCCACCCGGCCACTGACGTGCCGGGCGGCGGCGCGGTGCGGGCAGCGACCCGGCCAGTACGGGCAGGGCCGTGACCAGTCGGGCCGTGGCGGCACGGTGCGGGCCGCGGTCGGTGCGGTGCGGGCCGCGGTCGGTGCCGCACCGGGCCCGTGGTGCGGCTCCCGCGAGGGCGCCGGCGTCGGCGTCGGCGTCGACCGGGTCAGGCTTCGTCGGCCTCTACGGACTCGAACCGCCAGCGGTGCACCGCCCGCGTGATCAGGTCGGCCGCCGGCTCGGGCAGCTCGGGGAGGTCCGCCGACACGCCCTCGGCGGCCTCCCACCAGGTGATCACGAGCACCCGGCCCTGCGGGGCCCGGAACACCTCGCGGCGTACCGGCTCCCGGGCGAGGATCTGGGCGCGGGCCCACTCCAGCAGCTCGTTGCCCCGGCCGTCGGCGGCCCGGGCCTCCCACATCAGAGCGACGGTGCTCACGAGTACAGGTTGTCCTTGCTCAGCTCGTGCACGTGGTCGTGATCGTGCGTGTGGCCGTGGCCGTGGCCGTGACCATCGCCGTGGTCGTGCCCCGCCGCGTGCGCGGTACCCGGCACGTGCGGGTCGGTCACCGGCAGCGAGGAGTCCGCCGACAGGTCCCAGTCCGAGGGGGGCCGGTTCCGCTTGACCATTTCCGCGCCCAGGGCCGCCACCATCGCGCCGTTGTCGGTGCACAGCTTCGGCCGCGGCACCCGCAGGATGATCCCCGCGTCGTCGCACCGCTCCTGCGCCAGCGAGCGGAGCCGCGAATTGGCCGCGACACCGCCGCCGATCATCAGGTGGTCGACGCCCTCGTCCTTGCACGCCCGGATCGCCTTGCGCGTCAGCACGTCCACCACGGCCTCCTGGAAGGACGCCGCCACATCGCGCACCGGGACCTCCTCGCCCGCCTTACGCTTCGCCTCGATCCAGCGGGCGACGGCCGTCTTCAGTCCGGAGAAGGAGAAGTCGTAGGCGGCGTCGCGCGGCCCCGTCAGCCCGCGCGGGAATTTGATCGCCTTCGGGTCGCCCTCGCGCGCGAGCCGGTCGATGACCGGGCCGCCGGGGAAGCCCAGCTGGAGCACGCGCGCGATCTTGTCGAAGGCCTCGCCCGCCGCGTCGTCGATGGTCGCGCCGAGCGGCCGTACGTCGGAGGTGATGTCCGGGGCCAGCAGCAGTGAGGAGTGCCCGCCGGACACCAGCAGGGCCATCGTCGGCTCCGGCAGCGGCCCGTGCTCCAGCTGGTCCACGCAGATGTGGGAGGCCAGGTGGTTCACGCCGTACAGCGGCTTGCCCAGCGCGTACGCGTACGCCTTGGCCGCCGAGACGCCCACGAGCAGCGCGCCCGCGAGGCCGGGGCCCGCCGTGACCGCGATGCCGTCGAGGTCTCGGGGGCTGACCCCGGCCTCCTTCAGGGCGCGTTCGATGGTGGGGACCATCGCCTCCAGGTGGGCCCGCGAGGCCACCTCGGGCACGACGCCGCCGAAGCGGGCGTGCTCGTCGACGCTTGACGCGATCGCGTCCGCGAGCAGGGTGGTGCCGCGGACGACGCCGACGCCGGTCTCGTCGCAGGAGGTCTCGATGCCGAGGACGAGCGGTTCGTCAGCCATTGCTCTCACTGCTCTCAGTTCGTGCTTGTGCGGGGTCGGTCAGTCGCATGACGAGCGCGTCGACGTTGCCGGGCTGGTAGTAGCCGCGCCGGAAGCCGATGGGCTCGAAGCCGAAGCGCTCGTAGAGCTTCTGGGCGCGCGTGTTGTCCACCCGTACCTCCAGCAGCACCTCGGCGCACTCGAATGCGGTGGCGGCGCGCAGCAGGTCGGTCAGGAGCCGGGCGCCGAGCCCGGTCCCCCACTGGTCGCGGGCGGCCGCGATGGTCTGTACGTCGGCCAGGTCGCCGGCGGCGGCCAGTCCGGCGTAGCCGACCAGGCGGCCCGTCCCGTCCTCGGCGACGATGTAGCGGCGCGTGGCCTGCGGGCCTCGGGCGTGGGCGAGTTCGGACCAGAACATCCCGGCGGACCAGGCGTCGTCGGGGAACAGCTCGTGTTCCAGTTCCAGCACGGGTCCGATGTCCCACCAGCGCATCTCGCGCAGCGTGTGGGACGTCACTGCGGGGTGACCACCTTGTAGTTCTTGGGCACCTGCGCGTCGGGCCGGCGCAGGTAGAGCGGGGTCGGAGGCAGGAACTCCAGGCCGGCCGCCAGTCGTTCCGCGGCCAGCGAGGCCAGTGCGGCGGCCGACTGGTGCTCGGGGCCCCGGGCGTCCGTGAACACCTCGGGGTACAGGAGCGCGCCCTGGCCGACCGCGGGCACGCCCGCGACCTGCTCGGCGATGTCCGCCGGGCGGTCCACGGCGGGCTCGCCGACGCGGGTGCGCGGGTCCTCGTACCGGGCCCAGTAGACCTCCTTGCGCCGTGCGTCGGTGGCGACGGTGAAGGGGCCCTCGATCCCGGCGGCGCCCGCGGCGTACGCGAGACCGTCGAGGGTGCACAGGCCGTGCACGGGCACGCCCAGCACGGCGGCGAAGGTGGAGGCGGTGACGAGGCCGACGCGCAGCCCGGTGTAGGGACCGGGCCCGACGCCGACGACGACGCCGGTGACGGCTTCGAGGGTGACCCCGGCCTCGGCGAGGACCTTGTCCACGGAGGGCAGCAGAAGCTCCCCGTGGCGGCGGGCGTCGACCTGGTTCGACTCGGCGACGACGGACTCACCGTCGTGCAGGGCGACGGTGACGGCGGGCGTGGCGGTATCTACGGCGAGCAAGAGCACGCGAACAGCCTACGACTCCGGGGGCCGCGCCCCTTGCGGCCGGTCTGGGAGCAGGGCGGCTGCTACCTTTCGACCGGGGTATCGAACCGTGGTGCCCATCGGCGCGGAGAGGTGGAGCAAGGTGGCACGCAGCAGCTCGGGAATCGTGGCCGGGCTCACCGCCGTAGCGGTGGCCGTCGTCGGCTTCCTCGGCTACCAGGCCTCCGCCACCGCTCCCGCGCACCCTCCTCGGGCGGCCGTGCAGGAGCCGGCCCCCGCCGCGAGCCAGGCCAAGCAGGACCCGGCGAAGCCTATGGCCGTGCCGGAGGGTTCCGGCACCGGGGTGCGGGTCGTGTACTCGGTGGGCCAGAAGCGGGTGTGGCTGGTGGGCGACGCCGCGCAGGAGCCGAAGTCGTTCACGGTGATGCCGAGCACGGTGCACCCCAAGGCGGGCACCTACGCGGTCGGTTCGCGCTCGGGTTCGGTCACCGGCTCGGACGGGGTGCCGATCGAGCACGTCGTGCGGTTCGCCACCGCGGAGGGCGTGGCGGTCGGTTTCAGTGCCCGGACGGACGGCGCGCTGCCGGAGCCCGACCCGAACAAGAAGACCGGCGGCATCCGCATGACCCGCGCCGACGGCGACGCGATGTGGGCCTTCGCGACGATCGCCGCGAAGGTCGTCGTCGTTCCCTGACGGATCGCCCGCCCTTCACCCGACCGGGTGAGGTGCCCGGATGCCCGGGACGCCGCCCGCTAGGCCGCTTCGGATTCCGGAGCGGCTTCTTCGTGTGCGGGGTCCGCCGGCCCGCCCGTGCCCGTGGCGTACTCCCGTGCGGGTGGTGTGGAGACGGCGGTGGCGGCCACGCCGGCGGCGAGGAGCGTCCACATGGAGACGGTGGACGGGCGGGGTTCGCGATGTGCTCCTGCTGGTGCCGACATGGCTGCCTCCTGGACCCGGGACACCGTACTTAGGCATACCTAAGAAACTCTCGGTACCATGTCATCACGAGTGCTACCGACAAGCAATATCTTGCCGACGAGTTGTCGGTACGTTTACTCCGAGAAGGCCTCCGCCAGGGCATCCAGCCCGGCTCCGGCGCCCCAGCGCGCCCCGACACCGCGCACCGACACCTCGCGTACGTCGTCCAGGACCTCCTCGTGGCCGACCGCGCGCGCGATCACCACGTGCAGCCGGTCGTCGGAGAGCTCCTCCACCTTGCCGTCGCCCCACTCCACGACGACCACGGACTCGGGCAGCGAGACGTCGAGGTCCAGGTCCTCCATCTCGTCCAGCCCGCCGCCCAGCCGGTACGCGTCCACGTGCACCAGCGCCGGCCCACCGGTCAGCGAGGGGTGCACGCGGGCGATCACGAAGGTCGGCGAGGTCACGGCCCCGCGCACGCCCAGGCCCTCGCCGAGCCCGCGGGTGAGCGTGGTCTTGCCCGCGCCCAGCTCGCCGGTCAGCAGGACGAGGTCGCCGGGGCGCAGCAGGGCGGCGATCCTGCGGCCCAACTCCTGCATCGTGTCCGGGGATTCGATGGTGATGCGGGTCTGCGAGCCGGCTCCGGACTCAGCTGCCGGCGCCTGGCTGCGCTGTGCTTCCAGCGGTACTTCTTCCATGCGCGCCAACGTTAGTCGCTGCGGGGACCGCGACCGCCCCGGTGCGCGCCAGCAGCTCGGTGAGCAGCCGGGTCACGGTTTCCGGGCGTTCCAGCATCATCAGGTGCCCCGTGGACTCCAGGACCACGAGGTCGGCGCCGGGCAGTGCCTCCTTGATGGCCACGCTGTGCGCGGGCGGGGTGATCATGTCCCGGTCCCCGGCGATGACGGTGACCGGCAGGTCGGCGAACAGCTGGAGCGCGCCGGACTTGTCGTGGGTCTGGAAGGCCGGGTAGAACTCGGCGACGACGTCGATGGGCGTGGCCTCGATCAGCCGCTCTGCGAACCGCGCGACGCCCGGATCCACGTCCCGGGAGCCGAACGAGTACATCTTGATCATTCCGGCGAAGAGGTCCGCGGTCGCCCGGCGGCCCTTCTCCACCAGCTCCACCTGCGAGCCGAGCGCCTTGAGCACGCCCGGCAGGATCCGGCGCACGGCACCCATGCCCGCCGTGGGGAGCCCGTACGTCACCTCGTCGAGGCGGCCGCTGGAGGTTCCGACCAGGGCCACGCCGACGACGCGGTCGCGCACGATCTCGGGGTACTGCTCGGCGAATCCCATGATGGTCATTCCGCCCATCGAGTGACCCACCAGGATCAGCGGCCCCTCGGGGGCGGCGGCGTCGATGACGGCCTTGAGGTCCCGGCCGAGCTGGTCCATGGTCAGCGGATCGCCGTCCGCCTGGGCGAGGCCGCGGGCGCTGCGGCCGTGGCTGCGCTGGTCCCAGTAGACCGCGCGGACCACACCGCGCAGGGCGGCGCGCTGGAAGTGCCAGGAGTCCTGGCCGAGGCAGTAGCCGTGGCAGAAGATCACGGTGGCCGGGGGCTCGGGCTTGCGCCGCAGGCGCCGCCGCTTGCCGTCCTCGGGGAGCTCGTCGACCTCGTAGTAGAGCTCGGTGGCGTCCTCGGCCCGGCAGATCCCCTGGGTGCCGCGCAGGGAGCCGTAGTCCCCGGCCGCGTCGAGCGCCAGGCGCGCCTTCATGCGCATACCGCGCCCCACGGTGATCCGTTCGACCGCGACACCGGCCGCCGCACCCGCGGCTATCACGCCGATGGCGGCGCCGGCCCAGCCGGCCTTGCGCCAGTTCTCGCTCACGCCGCCGCCCTCACTCCGCTCAGCCGCCCAGGTACACCCGGGGCACACGTCCACCGATACGGGTGACGATCTCATACCCGATCGTGCCCGCCGCCCGGGCCCAGTCCTCGGCGGTGGGTTCACCGCGCTCCGCGTCCCCGAAGATGACGGCCTCGTCACCCGCGCGGGCGTGGTCTCCGTCCAAGTCGACCACGAACTGGTCCATCGCGATGCGCCCGGCGACCTGACGGACCTTGCCGCCGACGAGCACCGGGCCGAGGCCGGAGGCCTGCCGCGGGATGCCGTCGGCGTAGCCCGCCGGGATCAGCGCGAGGTTCGTCTCGGCGTCGGTGACGTAGTGGTGGCCGTAGCTCACTCCGTGCCCGGCGGGGACGGTCTTGACCAGCGCGAGAGAGGCCTTGAGCGTCATCGCGGGCCGCAGGCCCAGCTGGGCCGGGGTGCCGAGCTCGGGCGCGGGCGAGACGCCGTAGACGGCCAGCCCGCAGCGCACCAGGTCGAAGTGGGACTCGGGGAGGGTGAGGGTGGCCGGCGAGTTGGCGATGTGCCGGACCTCGGGCTCGACGCCCTCCTTCTCGGCGTACGCCAGCATGTCGCGGAAGGCGGCCAGCTGGAGCTGGATGGAGGGATGCCCGGGCTCGTCGGCGCAGGCGAAGTGCGACCAGAGCCCGGTGACCTGGACGGTCCCCTCGGCCTGGGCGGCGACGGCCGCCCCGACGAGCGCCTCCCAGTCGGCGGGCTGGCAGCCGTTCCGGCCGAGGCCGGTGTCGGCCTTGAGCTGGATGCGCGCGGTGCGGCCGGCCGCGCGGGCGGCCTCGCGCACCTCGTCGAGGGCCCACATGCCGCTGACTGAGACGTCCAGATCGGCCTCGACGGCCTCCCGCCAGGGCCCGCCGGGGGTCCAGAGCCAGCACATGACGCGGCCTTCGATGCCGGCGGCGCGCAGCGCGAGGGCCTCGTCGGGGGTGGCCGTGCCGAGCCATGTGGCACCTGCCTGCCGGGCGGCCCTCGCGCACTCCACGGCCCCGTGCCCGTAGGCATTCGCCTTGACCACGGCCATGAACTCGGCCCGGGGCGCCCGCTCGCGCAGTGCGCGCACGTTGGCCCGTACGGCGTCAAGATCGATCTCGGCGTACACGCGCGTCGCTGTCTCGTTCATCGGCCCCAGTCTCTCAGAATCCTTGGCCCGGCCCTGCGGGGCCGGGCCAACCGGGAACCGAGCTTCCGCTCCGACCCCGGCCGGCCGGCGCGCTACGACGGGCCGCGGGGTGGGCGCGGGGTGCGCCGCGGGCCGCCGCTCCCCGGGCTCCGCCCGGACCCGCGCCTCAAACGCCGGCGAGGCCGGGTGGGGCAGCCCCCTCCGATGAGGCTGAAACACCCGGCGCCGCCGGGGTGATGCCGGCGGGCCCGTCAGGGGTGGCGGGTGTCGCGCCAGGCTGCCGGGAGGGCTTCGGCCAGCTGGTGGGCCAGGAGGGGGCCTCCGGTCCGGCGTGCCGCCAGGCCGTGGAGGTACGCGCCCACCGCGCCCGCGTCCGCGCCGGACAGGCCGCCCGCCAGCAGGGACCCGGCCAGCCCGGACAGCACGTCCCCGCTGCCGGCGGTGGCCAGCCACGGGGTCCCCGTCGGGTTCACCCGGACGGCGGTGTCCTCCCCGCCGGAGGCGACCAGCGTCGTCGAGCCCTTCAGCAGCACCGCGGCCCCGTACCGCTGCGCCAGCACCCGTACCGCGTCCAGCCGGCCCCCCTCCACCGACTCCCGCGACACCCCCAGCAGCGCCGCCGCCTCCCCCGCGTGCGGGGTCAGCAGGGTCGGGGCCGTCCGGGCCCGCAGCGCGGCCGCGTCCAGCCCGCGCAACCCGTCCGCGTCGACCAGTACTGCCGCGTCCCCGGCCAGCAGCTCCGCAACCTCCCCGGCCCGCCCGTCGCCCAGCCCCGGGCCGACCACCCAGGCCTGCACCCGGCCGGGCCCGATCAGCGTCTCGGGGTAGCGGGCGAGGACCGCGTCGGCCGCCGGCCCCACGTACCGCACCGCGCCCGCGCCGCCGCGCAGCGCGCCCGCCACGGCCAGTACCGCCGCTCCGGGGTACTGCGCGGACCCGGCGACGATGCCGACCACGCCCCGCCGGTACTTGTCGCTCGACGCCGTCGGCTCCGGCAGCAGCCCCGCCACGTCCGCGTGCTGGAGGGCCTCCACCTCCGGCGGCGGCAGCTCCAGCCCGATGTCCACGAGGTGCACCGCGCCCGCCCGGGAGGCTCCGGGGTCGATCAGCAGACCCGGCTTGTACGCCCCGAAGGTCACCGTCACGTCGGCCGTGACGGCCGGACCCGCGAGCTCCCCGGTGTCCGCGTCCACGCCGCTCGGCAGGTCCACGGCGACCACGGGGACCCCCGGCGGGATCCGCTCGACCAGGGCCGCGGCCGCCGGGCGCAGTCCGCCCCGCCCGCCGATCCCGAGCAGCCCGTCCAGGACGAGGTCCGCCCGCTGCGGTACGGCCGGCTCCACCCGTCCCCCGGCGGCCCGCAGCGCGGCCAGCCCGCCCGCGTGCATCCGTTCGGGGTCCATCGGCACCGCCGTCACCCCGGCGCCGCGCCGCGCCAGCCGGGCGCCCGCGTACAGCGCGTCACCTCCGTTGTCCCCGGGGCCGACGAGGAGCACGACCCGCGCCCCGTAGACGCCGCCGCGTGCGCGGCGCAGCAGCCCCGCGCACGCGGCGGCCAGGCCGGCCGCCGCCCGCTGCATCAGGGCGCCCTCGGGCAGCCGGGCCATCAGCTCCCGCTCGGCGCCCCGTACGGTCTCCACGCTGTAAGCAGTGCGCACGGACTGCCCCTACCCTTCTGCGATCACCACGGCCGAGGCCACCCCGGCATCGTGACTGAGCGAGATGTGCCAGGACTTCACGCCCAGCGCCAGCGCCCGCGCCTCCACCGTCCCGCGGACGCGCAGCCGGGGCTGTCCGGTGGCCTCGACGTACACCTCGGCGTCCGTCCACAGCATCCCGCCGGGCGCGCCGAGGGCCTTGGCCAGGGCTTCCTTGGCGGCGAACCGTGCGGCGAGCGAGGCGATCCCGCGCCGTTCACCGCTCGGCAGCGTCAACTCGGCGTCGACGAACAGCCGCCCGGCCAGGTTCGGCGTGCGCTCCATCGCCGCACCGAACCGCTCGATCTCCGCGACGTCGATCCCCACACCGATAATCACCAAAGCCGCCCTACTGCTCCACTACTCCACGGTCACGGACTTGGCGAGGTTACGCGGCTGGTCCACCTCGTTGCCGCGCGCCGTCGCCAGCTCGCACGCGAACACCTGCAGCGGGACCGTCGCCACGAGCGGCTGGAGCAGCGTCGGCGTCGCCGGGATCCGGATCAGGTGGTCGGCGTAGGGAACGACCGTCTCGTCGCCCTCCTCCGCGATCACGATGGTCCGCGCCCCGCGGGCCCGGATCTCCTGGATGTTCGACACGATCTTGTCGTGCAGCACCGACCGGCCGCGCGGCGACGGGACGACGACCACCACCGGCAGGTCCTTCTCGATGAGGGCGATCGGCCCGTGCTTGAGCTCGCCCGCCGCGAAGCCCTCGGCGTGCATGTACGCCAGCTCCTTGAGCTTGAGCGCGCCCTCCAGCGCCACCGGGTAGCCGACGTGCCGCCCGAGGAACAGCACGGTGTTCTTGTCGGCGAGGGAGCGCGCGAGCTGCCGTACCGGCTCCATGGTCTCCAGTACGGTGTCCACCGCCGCGGCGATGTCCGACAGCTCCCGGATCACGGACTCGATCTCGTCGCCCCACTTGGTGCCCCGGACCTGGCCGAGGTACAGCGCGACCAGATAGCAGGCGACCAGCTGCGTCAGGAAGGCCTTGGTCGAGGCGACGGCCACCTCGGGACCCGCGTGCGTGTAGAGCACCGCGTCCGACTCGCGGGGGATCGTCGATCCGTTCGTGTTGCAGATGGCCAGTACCTTGGCGCCCTGCTCGCGCGCGTGCCGCAGCGCCATCAGGGTGTCCATGGTCTCGCCGGACTGCGAGATCGCGACCACCAGCGTGCGCTGGTCGAGGATCGGGTCGCGGTAGCGGAACTCGCTCGCCAGCTCGGTCTCGCACGGGATGCGGGTCCAGTGCTCGATGGCCAGCTTCGCGATCATGCCCGCGTGGTAGGCCGTACCGCACGCCACGATCACGACCTTGTCGACCTCCCGGAGCACCGAGACGGGGATGCGCACCTCGTCCAGGGTCAGCGAGCCGCTCGCGTCGATCCTGCCCAGGAGGGTGTCTGCGACGGCCTTCGGCTGCTCGGCGATCTCCTTGAGCATGAAGTAGTCGTAGCCCCCCTTCTCGGCCGCGGAGGCGTCCCAGTCCACGTGGTAGGCCCGCACGGTCGCGGCCGTACCGTCGAAGTTGGTCACCGTGACGCCTTCGCGGCGCAGCTCGACGACCTGGTCCTGCCCCAGCTCGATCGCGGACCGGGTGTGGGCGATGAAGGCGGCCACGTCCGAGGCGAGGAAGTTCTCGCCCTCGCCGACGCCCACCACCAGGGGCGAGTTGCGGCGCGCGCCGACCACCACGTCCGGCTCGTCGGCGTGCACCGCGACCAGGGTGAACGCGCCCTCCAGGCACCGGCACACCTGCCGCATGGCCTCGGCGAGGTCTCCGGTGGCCGAGAACTGCTCCGCCAGGAGGTGCGCCACCACCTCCGTGTCCGTCTCGGACTCCAGCCGGTGCCCGCGCTCGGCCAGCTCGGCCCGCAGTGCGGCGAAGTTCTCGATGATGCCGTTGTGCACGACGGCCACGCGCCCCGAGTTGTCGAGGTGGGGGTGGGCGTTGGCGTCGGTGGGCCCGCCGTGGGTCGCCCACCGGGTGTGCCCCAGTCCCGTGGAGCCGGCCGGCAGTGGGTGCCCGACCAGCTCTTTCTCCAGATTGACGAGCTTCCCGGCCTTCTTCGCGGCCGCCAGGCTGCCGTCCGCGAGCACGGCGACCCCTGCCGAGTCGTAGCCGCGGTACTCCAGCCGCTTGAGTCCGGCGATGACCACATCGAGCGCCGACTGCGCTCCCACGTAACCCACAATTCCGCACATACGGCGCAGCGTACGCCGTAGTTGGTCCTCTGCCCCGTAGCCGAACAAGACGAAAACCCCGCTCCGGCGAACGTGCCGGAACGGGGTTGACGCTCAGTCCTCGGGAAGGGGTCAGCCGAGCTTCTTGACCTGGACGTCCACGACGTCCTTCGGCTGCTCGGCGGCGCCGGCCAGGCTCACGGCCGAGAAGGTCGCCAGGGTGCTGCCCTTGCGGACGACCACGAGCTCCATGGTCATCGGCTCGCCGTCCGCGTCACCCGTCACCGTGTAGGCGAGGGCCTCGTCGCCGGCGGTGACGGCGGCACCCGGGGCCACCTTCGTGATCTTCAGCGAGTCACCGCCCTGACCGCCCGTGTAGCCGCCGGCGCAGGCCGTGCCCGCCGTCTTGAGGGTGGCGAAGGCCTCCGCGGCGCCCTTGCCCTCGTACGAGTGGAGGGAGACCGAGGTGACGGTGCTGCCCAGGGCGTCCAGACCGGCCTTGAGCTTCTCCTCGGCGCTGGCGTCGGCCGCGGGCTCCTTGCCCTTGGCGACGGCCTTGGTCCCGGCCGTCCCTGCGGCGGTGCCGACCGGGTTCATCGACTGCGCGGAGACCAGCGGCTGGCACTGCGGCTTGTCGCTCTTGGCGCCGGCCGCGGCGGCGATCTCGGCCGGGGTGGCCGGCTTGACCAGGTGGTTCGGCAGGTCGGCCTGGACCACGAGCACGCCGGCCAGCTCGGCGGTCGTCTTCGCCTTGGTGGCCGGGGCGGCCGACGTCGCCGCCGCCTCGGACGGCTTGGCGTCGGCCTTGGTGTCGGCCTTCTCGCCGCCGCAGGCGGTGACGAGCAGGGTCAGGGACACCGCGGACGCGGCCAGGACGGTACGACGGACAAGAGCATTGCGCACGAAAAAACTCCCCCATGAATACGACTACGACAGGGCAGCCAGGACCGCGCCTCGGAAGCGGGGCGTGGATATGACCGCGATGATCAATAATCTACGGGGCCGACGATCGGCCCGTTGCCACAGGCGGGGATCACCGCCAATCGTGACCCGGGCGAGACCCCAGGCATGTCCAATCGAAACCACTCGGCGTACAACCACCGGCGTCCCGGCCGGGCCCGGCCCGGTACCGGCCCCTCCCGTTGCACACGTGACCGACCACACCACCCACAACCGCCCCGGAGCCCCGACAATGGCGGTGTGATCACTTCGCCGCCACGAAGCAACACGCCGGACGACGCAACGGAGCGCACCGGTCGGGACGGGCAAACCGCACGCCCCGCACACCGCCGCAGCCCCGACGCCTCGCCGTACGTCGACCTCACCCGCGCCGAGTGGAGCGCCCTGCGGGAGCGGACCCCGCAGTCGCTGACCGCCGACGAGGTGGAGCAGCTGCGCGGCCTCGGGGACGTCATCGACCTCGACGAGGTCCGCGACGTGTACCTGCCGCTCTCCCGGCTCCTGAATCTCTACGTGGGCGCCACCAGCAACCTCCGCGGCACCCTGAACACCTTCCTCGGCGACGCGGGCAACAGGCACGGCGCCCAGCAGGGCACCCCCTTCGTCATAGGGGTCGCCGGTTCGGTCGCCGTGGGCAAGTCCACCGTGGCCCGCCTGCTCCAGGCCCTGCTGGCCCGCTGGCCCGAGCACCCGCGCGTGGAGCTGGTCACCACCGACGGGTTCCTGTACCCGATGAAGGAGCTCCAGCGGCGCGGGCTCACCTCCCGCAAGGGGTTCCCGGAGTCCTACGACCGGCGCGCGCTCACCCGCTTCGTCGCCGACATCAAGGCCGGCAAGGACGAGGTGCGGGCCCCGGTCTACTCACATCTGATCTACGACATCGTCCCCGGCGAGGAGCTCGTCGTCCGGCGCCCGGACATCCTCATCGTCGAGGGCCTCAACGTGCTCCAGCCGGCCCTCCCCGGCACCGACGGCCGCACGCGCGTCGCCCTCGCCGACTACTTCGACTTCAGCGTGTACGTGGACGCGCGCCCCGAGGACATCGAGCGCTGGTACCTGGGCCGCTTCCGGAAGCTGCGCGCGACCGCCTTCCAGAACCCCTTCTCCTACTTCCGCAAGTACACCCAGGTTTCCGAGGAGGAGGCCATGGAGTACGCGCAGACGATGTGGCGGACGATCAACCGGCCCAACCTGCTGGAGAATGTGGCCCCCACCCGCGGCCGCGCCACCCTCGTCGTCCGCAAGGGACCGGACCACAAGGTGCAGAAGCTGAGCCTTCGCAAGCTCTAGCCCCCAGTCGCTAGGGTGCGGGCATGCTGCATCTGCGGATGATCACCCCGCACCACCTCACCGAGCAGGTCGTGACGCTGATCGACCGGACGGTCGGAACCACTCATCTGGTGGTGCTGACGGGCGCAGCCCGCGACCCCGAGGGCGATCTCGTCCTGTGCGACGTCGCCCGCGAGGCGGCGGACGAACTGCTCCAGGCGATGCGCGGACTCGGTATCGACGAGACCGGTTCGATCGCCGTGGAGAACATCGACCTGTCGATCTCCAGGCGCGCGGAGGACGCCGAGGAGGAGGCACCGGGCGAGGCCGCCGACGCGCTGGTCTGGGAGCAGCTCGCCGAGTCGACGCACGAGGAGTCCACCCTCACGATCACCTACGCCACGTTCATGATCGTCGCGACGATGATCGCGGCCTGCGGTGTGGTCCTGGACAACGCGGTCCTGATCGTGGGCGCCATGGCGGTCGGCCCGGAGTTCGGCCCGCTCGCGGGCATCTGCACCGGCCTGGTGCAGCGCCGTCCCACACTCGCCTGGCGCTCGTTCATCGCCCTGGTGGTCGGCTTCGCGGCGGCGATCGTGGCGACGACGGTCTTCAGCCTGGTGATGGACGGGCTCGGCCTCTTCCACGAGGACATGCTGGAGAACCCGCGGCCGAACACCAGCTTCATCTGGCAGCCCGACCCGTTCTCCTTCGTCGTGGCGCTGCTCGCCGGCGTGGCCGGCCTGCTGTCGCTGACCTCGGCGAAGGCCGGTGCGCTGGTGGGCGTGGCGATCTCCGTCACCACCGTCCCGGCGGCCGCCAACGCGGCCGTGGCCCTCAGCTACGGCGACTTCGGCCAGATGTGGGGCTCGGGCATCCAGCTGGCGCTCAACCTGGGCGGCATCATCCTCTCCGGGACGCTCACCCTCATCTGCTGGAAACTGCTGTGGCGCACCCAGGAGAGCCGGATGATCCGGAAACCGGGTGCGCCACGCAGGCCGGGCAGCGGCTACTAGCGCCCTAGCCCAGAGCGGACTTCACGACGTCCGCGAGCCGGCCGGCGACCGCGCGGGCCTGCTCGATGTCGGCGGCCTCTACCATCACCCGCACGAGCGGCTCCGTACCGGACGGACGCAGCAGCACCCGTCCGGTGGTGCCCAGCTCGCGCTCGGCGTCGGCCACCGCCGCGGCGAGCTCGGCGGACGTGGTCACACGGGACCTGTCCACATCGGGAACGTTGATCAGCACCTGCGGCAGTCTCTGCATGACGCCCGCCAGTTCGGCGAGGGACTTGCCGGTGGCCGCGACACGGGCCGCCAGCAGCAGGCCGGTCAGCGTGCCGTCGCCGGTCGTCGCGTGGTCGAGGATGATCACGTGGCCGGACTGCTCGCCGCCGAGCGCGTAGCCGTTCTCCTTCATCGACTCCAGCACGTAGCGGTCGCCGACCCCGGTCTGCACGACCTGGATGCCCTCGGCCTCCATGGCCAGCTTGAAGCCCAGGTTGGACATCACGGTGCCGACCACGGTGTTCTCACGCAGCTGGCCGGCCTCGCGCATGGCCAGGGCCAGCACCGCGAGGATCTGGTCGCCGTCGATCTCCTCGCCGGAGCCGTCCACGGCCAGGCAGCGGTCCGCGTCCCCGTCGTGGGCGATGCCGAAGTCGGCGCCGTGCTCGACCACGGCGGCCTTGAGCAGGCCGAGGTGGGTGGAGCCGCAGCCGTCGTTGATGTTGAGGCCGTCGGGCTCGGCGCCGATCGTGACGATCTCCGCGCCGGCCCGGGTGAAGGCCTCGGGCGAGACGTACGCGGCCGCGCCGTGCGCCTCGTCCAGGACGACCTTCATGCCGTCGAGGCGGTTGGGGAGGACCCCGATCAGGTGGGCGACGTACTTGTCGAAGCCCTCGGTGTAGTCGGAGACGCGGCCGACGCCGGAGCCGGTGGGCCGGTCCCAGGGCGCGCCGGTGCGGTGCTTCTCGTAGGTCGACTCGATGCGGTCCTCGAGCTCGTCGGCGAGCTTGTGGCCGCCGCGCGCGAAGAACTTGATGCCGTTGTCGGGCATCGCGTTGTGGCTGGCGGAGAGCATCACGCCGAGGTCGGCGCCCAGCGCACCGGTGAGATACGCCACCGCCGGGGTGGGCAGCACACCGACGCGCAGGACGTCCACGCCCGCGCTCGCGAGGCCCGCCACGACCGCGGCCTCCAGGAATTCGCCGGAGGCACGGGGATCCCGGCCGACCACTGCGGTCGCCCGGTGTCCCTCGAAGGTGCCCGCCTCGGCGAGTACGTGGGCTGCTGCCACGGAGAGGCCGAGCGCGAGCTCCGCCGTCAGATCCGCGTTGGCAACGCCGCGTACACCGTCCGTCCCGAAGAGTCGTCCCACTGTTGTCCTCCCGAGTTTCCGCTTCGCGTATGACCGCTTGTGACAGGTATTTGCCGCTTGTGGCGGTAAACGAACCGCCCCGACAGCACAGAGAGTGCTGCCGGGGCGGTTTCGTTGCAGAACAGCAGGCGCAGATTAACGCTTGCTGTACTGCGGAGCCTTACGGGCCTTCTTGAGACCGGCCTTCTTGCGCTCGACCGCACGGTCGTCGCGGGAGAGGAAGCCGGCCTTCTTCAGCGCCGGGCGGTTGTTGTCCACGTCCGCCTCGTTCAGCGCACGGGCCACACCGAGGCGCAGGGCGCCGGCCTGGCCGGACACGCCGCCACCCGAGATGCGGGCGATGACGTCGTAACGGCCGTCGAGCTCGAGGAGCTTGAAGGGCTCGTTGACTTCCTGCTGGTGCACCTTGTTGGGGAAGTAGTCCTCAAGGGTGCGGCTGTTGATCTTCCACTTGCCGGTGCCCGGAACGATCCGGACGCGGGCGATGGCGTTCTTGCGACGGCCCAGGCCGGCGGCCGGCTGGGGGTCGCCGAAGCGGCCGGCAAGGGACTCGGAGGTGTAGTCGCCCTCGACTACGGCCTCGGACTCGCTGGTGTACTCCTCGACGTTGCCCTCGAACTCGTCGACGGGGGTCGTCTCGGCGGTGGTCTCGGCCACGATGCTCCTCAGAATTTTCTACGTCTTAGGGGGTGGCCGGAACTACTGCGCGACCTGGGTGATCTCGAACGGCACCGGCTGCTGGGCAGCGTGGGGGTGCTGGTCGCCCGAGTAGACCTTCAGCTTCGAGAGCATCTGACGGCCCAGGGTGTTCTTGGGGAGCATGCCCTTGATGGCCTTCTCGACGGCCTTCTCCGGGTTGTTCGCCAGGAGGTCGTCGTAGCGCACCGAGCGGAGACCGCCCGGGTAGCCGGAGTGGCGGTACGCCATCTTCTGGGTCGCCTTGTTGCCGGACAGGTGCACCTTGTCGGCGTTGATGATGACGACGAAGTCACCCATGTCCATGTGAGGGGCATAGGTCGGCTTGTGCTTGCCGCGCAGGAGGGCAGCGGCCTGGGTCGCCAGACGGCCGAGGACAACGTCCTGAGCGTCGATGACGAGCCACTGGCGCGAGATGTCGCCGGGCTTGGGGCTGAACGTACGCACGCGTATGCCTTCGCTTCTTCAGTGGTGGGTCATCCCCGGAGCGCAAGCGCACAGGGACGGGGTCCTGACAGGGTCACCACGGACGATCACGACAGCCCTCATTCACAACGGGGACGCAACCCGTGTGAACTGCTGGTCATCGGTCCGGTGGACCGGCGCAAGGCCCTTTCACATGAGAATGAGAAAGCCAATACGCATAACAAACCAGCAGGATACCCAAGCAGACCCTTACGGGTCAAAACGCGGTCCGCGATGCCGATTCAGTCGGCGTCGCGGCGCACTCCGGTTCGGTCCTGAGTGGGGACCCCGTAGTTGTTACGGGAACCAGAGTAACCCGCCCGGGGCGCAGTGCACGACGCCCCAGCACAATCGCGAGCCCGCACAGGGTGGCGCAGTCCTTGAAAGCACGCCTCTTGTGGGCCAATTCCGAGGGCCACGGGATCAGCGCCACCTGGGGCGCCAGGGCCAGCCAGAACCAGGGCGAGCGGGGCATCGAGCCGGGCCGCACCCCCGAGGCCAGCAGCAGCGGCAGCACCACCAGGAGGTAGTGGTCGAAGGAGGGACGGGAGACCAGGAATGCGGCGAGCATCACCATGCAGGCCGTCTCGACCAGCCGCAGCTGCCCCCCGTCGCGCTCGTCCGGCCGCCGCCAGCGCCGCCAGGCGCCCCACAGCCCGGCTCCGGCGCCCGCGAAGGCCACCGCCACCGCCACCGGCTCCGGCACCCCCAGCCGCGGCAGCACCGCGATCGGCGAGGCGTCCCAGGGCAGCGCGTACGCGTCCTGCCCCTTGAGCAGGAACGGCAGGGTCTTGGTGAAGAACAGCGACGGGCTCGGCATCATCAGCGCACCGGCCAGCGAGAACCCCAGCGGCACCAGCACCGCCGCGGCCAGCCCCCGCCACCGCCGGGCGATCAGGAACAGCAGCCCGATCGGCACCAGCATGGGCTTGCACGCGATGGCGAGACCCACCACCAGCCCGGCCGTGCCCCACGAACGCCGGTGCGCGAGCAGCAGCGCCACCGGCAGCGCGGCCGCCGAGATGGCGGTCCAGTTGCCGATCAGCACGAGGTTCACGTACGGCTTGTAGGCGAGGGCGAACACCGCGAAACCGCCGACCGCGAAGCGCGAGCGCAGCGGTATCGAGAACAACCGCAGCGACGCCAGCCAGCCCACGCCCAGCAGCCCCGACATCACGACCGGCAGCAGCCACCGCAGCACCTCGTGCGGCAGCATCGCCTCCGGCACCGCCATGATCACGGCGCTGGGCAGGTAGAGGAAGCGCTTGTCCTCGTACGGGGACCCGCCCGCCAGGAGCGTCTCCGCGGCCTTGACCACGAAGGCGTTGTCGGAGCCCCAGTTCGCCCGCAGGCTCGTGGAGACGGCGATCCCGAGGAGCACCGCGAGGGAGACGACCCGCCAGGAGCGGGCGGCCGGCTGCATCAGCCAGTCGACCAGCCGGTTCCCGAAGGGCCCGCCCCCGGTGCTCCGGCCCCCGGAGCCCTGGTTCTCCCACTTCATCAGCCAGATGCTAGGCCGCAGCCCCACGACGCCTGCCCCTCACTCCACCGAGGGGGTGACGGTCTCCCCCTACCCCTAGCGCTTGCGCTCGACTCTACGTTCGTCCCAGACGGGTTCCTGAGTCTCCCGCACAACACCGTCCGAACCGAAGACCAGGTAACGGTCAAATGTGCGCGCGAACCACCGGTCGTGCGTGACGCACAGCACAGTGCCCTCGTACGCTTCCAGCCCGTCCTGCAGGGCCTCCGCGGACTCCAGGTCCAGGTTGTCCGTCGGCTCGTCCAGGAGCAGCGCCGTCGTGCCCGCCAGCTCCAGCAGCAGGATCTGGAAACGCGCCTGCTGACCGCCCGAGAGGCGCTCGAACGGCTGGTCCCCCTGGCGCTCCAGCTCGTACCGGCGCAGGGCGCCCATGGCCGCGCCGAGCGGCATCGCGCTCTCCGTCCACAGGATGTCCACGAGCGTGCGCCCGAAGAGCTCCGGGTGCGCGTGCGTCTGCGCGAAATGGCCGGGAACCACCCGTGCGCCCAGCTTCCAGGTGCCCGTGTGCTTGACGTCCTCGCCCGCCATCAGCCGCAGGAAGTGGGACTTGCCCGAGCCGTTCGAGCCCAGCACCGCGACCCGCTCGCCGTAGAAGACCTCCAGGGAGAAGGGCTGCATCAGGCCGGTGAGCTCCAGGTTCTCCACGGTCAGCGCGCGTACGCCCGTACGCCCGCCCTTGAGCCGCATCCGGATGTCCTGCTCGCGCGGCGGCTCCGGCGGCGGGCCGGCCTCCTCGAACTTCTGGAAGCGGGTCTGCATCGCCCGGTACCGCGAGGCCATGTCCGGGCTGCTCGCGGCCTGATTGCGCAGTCGCAGCACCAGCGCCCTGAGCCGCGCGTGCTCCTCGTCCCAGCGCCGCTTGAGCTCCTCGAAGCGCGCGAAGCGCTCCTTGCGGGCCTCGTGGTACGTGTCGAAGCCCGACCCGTGCACCCACACGTCGGAGCCCATCGGGCTCGCCTCCAGGCTGATGATCTTCTCGGCGGCCCGGGTCAGCAGCTCCCGGTCGTGCGAGACGAAGAGCACCGTCTTGCGGGTGGCCTTGAGCTGGTCCTCCAGCCACCGCTTGCCGGGGACGTCGAGGTAGTTGTCCGGCTCGTCGAGCAGCAGTACCTCGTCCGGCCCGCGCAGCAGCGCCTCCAGCACGAGCCGCTTCTGCTCACCGCCCGACAGCGTGCGCACCTCGCGGAACTGCGCGCTGTCGTACGGGATGGCCAGTGCGGCCATCGTGCAGACGTCCCACAGGGTCTCCGCCTCGTAGCCCTGGACGTCGGCCCAGTCGCTGAGCGCCTGCGCGTACGCCATCTGGGCGGCCTCGTCGTCCACCGTCAGGATCAGCTGCTCGGCCCGGTCCACGGCCTTCGCGGCCTCCCGGATCCGGGGCTGTGCCACGGAGACCAGCAGGTCGCGCACGGTCGTCTCGTCCCGCACGGAGCCCACGAACTGGGACATGACGCCGAGCCCGCCGCTGACGGTGACCGCGCCGCCGTGCGGCTGGAGCTCACCGGAGATCATCTTCAGCAGCGTGGTCTTGCCGGCCCCGTTCGCCCCGACCAGGGCGACGACCGACCCCTCCCCCACCCGGAAGGAGACGTCGGGGAGCAGTACCCGCCCGTCGGGAAGGTAGTACTCCAGGTGGCTGGCTTCGAGATGTCCCATGCCGGGCATTGTCCAGGTCCCGCGCCGATCCGCCCAAACGGATTAGCAGCAGCCGGCGCCCGGCAGGGTCCGCACGTTGCGCGCTTCCTTGCTGCGGGCGGCCAGCAGCTCGTCCGCCGGGTAGCCGACCTCCTCCAGGGTCAGCCCGTGCGGCTTGACCACGTGCACCGAGGAGTCCCGTACGCCGGCGGCCAGCACCTTGCCGGGCCAGTCGGTGGGCCGGTGTCCGTCCCCGACGTGCAGCAGGGCGCCGACCAGCGAGCGGACCATGTTGTGGCAGAAGGCGTCGGCGCGGACGGTCGCGGTGATGACGCCGTCCTCGGCGCGCTCCCAGCTGAGCTGCTGGAGCGTGCGGATGGTCGTGGCGCCCTCGCGCTTCTTGCAGTACGCGGCGAAGTCGTGCTCGCCGAGCAGCTGGGCGGCCGCCTCGTTCATGGCGTCCACGTCGAGCGGCCACTGGTGCCACAGCACGTGCCCGCGGCGCAGCGGGTCCACGCCGCCCTGGTGATCGCCGACGCGGTAGGCGTAGCGGCGCCAGACGGCCGAGAAGCGCGCGTTGAAGCCCTCCGGGGCCTCGGCGACCTTCCACACCCGTACGTCGTGCGGCAGCCGGCCCGCGAGACGGCGCAGCAGCTTGTCGTGGTGCTCGGCCCACACCTCCTCGGCGAGGTCGAACTGCGCGACCTGACCGCGGGCGTGCACCCCCGCGTCGGTCCGCCCGGCCACGGTCAGCTCGACCGGGTCGGACAGCCGCATCACGGTCTGCAGGGCGGACTCCAGCTCGCCCTGGACGGTCCGCAGCACGCGCTGCTTCGCCCAGCCGGAGAAGTCCTTGCCGTCGTAGCTCAGGTCCAGCCGCACCCGGACGTGCCCGGGCTCCACCTCGTCACTCACGTGACCGATCCTCTCAGAACACCCATATGCAGAACGGGCCCGCCCCGGAAGGGGGCGGGCCCGTTCAGAGCCGTTCAAGCAAGCGTGATCCCGGGGGATCAGGCCTCCTTGGTCTCCTCGGCGGGGGTCTCGACAGCCTCCGCCTCCTTGACCGCGCGCTTGGTGGCGGCCTCGGCCTCACCGGTGGCCTGCTGGGCGACCGTAAGGGCCTCGACCAGCTCGATCACGGCCATCGGGGCGTTGTCGCCACGACGGTTGCCGATCTTGGTGATGCGCGTGTAACCACCGGGGCGGTTCTCGTAGCGCGGGGCGATCTCGGTGAACAGCGTGTGCACGATGCTCTTGTCCGTGATCGTCTGCAGCACCAGGCGACGGTTGTGGATGTCGCCCTTCTTGGCCTTGGTGACCAGACGCTCGGCGTAGGGACGCAGGCGGCGGGCCTTGGCCTCGGTGGTGGTGATGCGGCCGTGCTCGAAGAGCGCCTTCGCGAGGTTCGCGAGAAGGTGCTTCTCGTGCGCGGCGGAGCCGCCCAGACGGGCACCCTTTGCGGGACGCGGCATGGTGTTACTCCTTCATATCTGCACCGGCCGTGTCAGGTACCGGTGTCAGTTCCCTCAAGCGGTTGCAAGAGGGGGCGTGGGGGGCGTGAGCCCCCCCACGAGTTCTCAGTACTGCTCGGTCTCGACGAAACCGGCGTCCGCGTCGTCGTCGGCGCCGAAGGCGTCGGCGGCGGCGGTCGGGTCGAATCCGGGCGGGCTGTCCTTGAGGGCCAGGCCCATGCCGGCCAGCTTCGCCTTGACCTCGTCGATCGACTTCGCACCGAAGTTGCGGATGTCGAGCAGGTCGGCCTCGGAACGGGCGACGAGCTCACCCACGGAGTGGATGCCCTCGCGCTTGAGGCAGTTGTACGACCGAACGGTGAGCTCGAGCTCCTCGATCGGCAGGGCGAGATCAGCGGCCAGGGCCGCGTCCGTCGGCGACGGGCCCATGTCGATGCCCTCGGCGTCGATGTTGAGCTCGCGCGCCAGACCGAACAGCTCGACCAGGGTCTTACCGGCGGACGCCATGGCGTCGCGCGGGCGCATGGCCTGCTTGGTCTCGACGTCGACGATCAGCTTGTCGAAGTCGGTGCGCTGCTCGACTCGGGTCGCCTCGACCTTGTAGGTGACCTTGAGGACCGGGCTGTAGATGGAGTCGATCGGGATGCGACCGATCTCCTGGCCCAGCTGCTTGTTCTGGACGGCGGAGACGTAGCCGCGACCGCGCTCGACGGTCAGCTCCATCTCCAGCTTGCCCTTGCCGTTGAGCGTGGCGAGGACCAGGTCCGGGTTGTGCACCTCGACACCGGCCGGGGGCGCGATGTCAGCAGCGGTGACCAGGCCGGGACCCTGCTTGCGCAGGTACATCACGACCGGCTCGTCGTGCTCCGAGGAGACGACCAGCTGCTTGATGTTGAGGATGATGTCGGTGACGTCTTCCTTGACACCCGGCACGGTGGTGAACTCGTGCAGGACGCCGTCCACGCGGATGCTGGTGACAGCGGCACCCGGGATGGAGGACAGGAGGGTGCGGCGCAGGGAGTTACCGAGGGTGTAACCGAAGCCCGGCTCCAGCGGCTCGATCACGAACCGCGAGCGGTACTCGTCGACGACCTCTTCGGTCAGCGAAGGACGCTGAGCGATAAGCATGTCTGTGTTCCTTCAGTCGTGGACGCCCACTATTTGACGTCCGACGGGCACTACGTACAGCAAGGGTACGGGCGGCACGTCCCCCCGAAGGGGTTCGTACCGCCCGAACACTCAATGACGCACAGGCGTCGCTGCATCAGAAGACGCGGCTTCCCGATTCGACGAAGCGAGAAGTCCCGCAGTCGTCAGACGCGGCGGCGCTTCGGCGGGCGGCAGCCGTTGTGCGGGGTGGGGGTGACGTCCTGGATCGAGCCGACCTCGAGGCCAGTGGCCTGGAGGGAGCGGATCGCGGTCTCGCGGCCGGAGCCCGGACCCTTGACGAAGACGTCAACCTTGCGCATGCCGTGCTCCTGCGCGCGACGGGCGGCCGACTCGGCAGCCATCTGCGCGGCGAAGGGGGTGGACTTGCGCGAGCCCTTGAAGCCGACGTGGCCGGCGGAGGCCCAGGAGATCACGTTGCCCGAGGGGTCGGTGATCGAAACGATGGTGTTGTTGAACGTGCTCTTGATGTGGGCGTGCCCGTGAGCGACGTTCTTCTTTTCCTTGCGGCGCACCTTCTTGGCAGCGCCCTGACGACCCTTGGGGGGCATCTAAATCTCCTACGGGAGGTGGTCGGTCCTACAGCGCAAGACCGCTGAACAGGACTACTTCTTGCCCGGCTTCTTCTTACCGGCGATCGCGCGACGCGGGCCCTTGCGGGTACGCGCGTTGGTGCTGGTGCGCTGACCGTGCACCGGCAGGCCACGACGGTGGCGGATGCCCTGGTAGCACTGGATCTCGATCTTGCGGCGGATGTCGCCCTGGATCTCGCGGCGGAGGTCACCCTCGGTGCGGAGGTTGGCGTCCACGTACTCGCGGATCTTGACCAGGTCCTCTTCGGCCAGGTCACGAACGCGGGTGTTCGGGTTCACACCGGTGGCCGCAAGGATTTCCTTGGACCGGGTGCGACCGACACCGAAGACGTAGGTGAGTGCGATCTCCACGCGCTTTTCGCGCGGGATGTCAACACCGGAAACGCGTGCCATTCAATGGCTCCTGTGTGTTCGGGGGTCTTCAGCAGAACCGACCCCGACCGCCGACCACCCGAAAGTGGGTGATGGTACGTCCGGGTCCCCGGCCCCCGCCGGAGGTGCCGCCGGCCCCGTACAGGGCTGGGCGGGTTCTGCGTATGTACGTTTTCTTACGTCGCGCGAAGAACTGCGGAAGGCAGGTCGGTCGGCGTGCGTCAGCCCTGGCGCTGCTTGTGGCGCAGGTTGTCGCAGATGACCATGACCCGACCGTGACGGCGGATCACCTTGCACTTGTCGCAGATCTTCTTGACGCTCGGCTTGACCTTCATGTTGGTGAGGTTCTCCGGGTCAGTGCCACCACCCGCACCGGGACGGACGCCCAGGCAGGAGTGAGAGCAAGATCTACTTGTATCGGTAGACGATCCGGCCACGCGTCAGGTCGTACGGAGACAGCTCCACAACGACCCGGTCATCCGGGAGGATGCGGATGTAGTGCATCCGCATCTTGCCGCTGATGTGCGCGAGGACCTTGTGACCGTTCTGGAGTTCCACCCGGAACATCGCGTTCGGGAGGGACTCGATCACGGTGCCCTCGATTTCGATGGCACCTTGCTTCTTGGCCACGCTTCGCCTTTCGAATCGGCTACCTTGATCGGCTCAGTGCGCCATGCAGGCATGGAAGTGCACGAGAGCCGACGAGTCAGTCTACGTCAGGGCACCCAGAAAGACGAATCCGGAAAGTTTGCCCCAAAGTCTAGATCATTAACCGAGAGGGTCCGGAGCCGTGGTGACTCCGTACTCCGCCAGCTTCGCCTTGCCGCAGTCCGGGCTGGTCAGGACGATGGGGCCGGCCTCGGTCAGCGCGATGGAGTGCTCCCAGTGCGAGGACCAGGTGCCGTCGGTGGTGATGACGGTCCAGTCGTCCGAAAGCACTTCCGTCTGGGCGGTGCCCAGGGAGACCATGGGCTCGATCGCCAGGCAGAGGCCCGGGACGAGCTTGATCCCCTTGCCCCGCTTGCGCGAGACGTAGTTCAGCAGGTGCGGGTCCATGTGCATCTCGGACCCGATGCCGTGGCCGCCGTAGTCCTCGATGATCCCGAACTTGCCGAGGCTGTGCTCACCGGTGGTGGGGCGGGGCTGGCGCTTGATGTACGTCTCGATCGCCTTGGAGATGTCGACGAGGCGGTTGCCCAGCTTCATGGCGGCGATACCGGCCCACATGGACTCCTCGGTCACCCGGGACAGCTCGACGAGCTCAGGGGCGTGCCCGGTACCCACGAAAGCGGTGTACGCGGCGTCGCCGTGCCAGCCGTCCACGATCGCGCCGGCGTCGATCGAGATGATGTCGCCGTCCTTGAGCACGGTCTTGTCGTCCGGGATGCCGTGGACGACGACCTCGTTCACCGAGGTGCAGATGGTCGCGGGGAAGCCGCCGTAGCCGAGGAAGTTCGACTTGGCACCGGCGTCCGCGATGACCTTGCGGGCCACCATGTCCAGATCCCGCGTCGTGGCGCCCGGCACGGCCGCCTCACGGGTCGCAGCGTGGATCGCGGCGACGACCAGCCCCGCCTCGCGCATCTTCGCGATCTGCTCGGGGGTCTTGATCTGGACCATGGGAAATGCCTTCCACCTTCGGATCTGCGATGTTCAGGTCTTCTCAACAGTACGGCCGCGATGCCCTGGGGACACCGCGGCCGTACCTGCACACAAAGGGTGACTACTTCTTGAGGGCGTCCATCGCGCGCTTCGTGACGTCCGCGACCTCACCGAGGGCCGGGATGGTCACCAGCAGGCCCTGGGCCTTGTAGTAGTCGATGATCGGCTCGGTCTGCGTGTGGTAGACCTCCAGCCGGTTGCGGACCGTGGCCTCGGAGTCGTCACCGCGCTGGTAGAGCTCGCCGCCACAGGTGTCGCAGACGCCCTCGGCCTTCGCCGGGGCGTACGTCACGTGGAAGACGTGCGCGGAGTCGTTACGGCAGATCCGGCGACCGGCGATCCGCTTGACGACCTCGTCCTCCTCGACCTCCAGGTCGAGGACGGCGTCGAGCTTCATGCCCTCGGCCTGCAGCATCACGTCGAGCGCCTCGGCCTGGGAGACGTTGCGCGGGAAACCGTCGAGCAGGAAGCCGTTCACGGCGTCCTGCTGCTCCATACGGTCCTTCGCCATGCCGATGGTCACCTCGTCGGGGACCAGGTCGCCGGCGTCCATGAACGCCTTCGCCTGCTTGCCCAGCTCGGTGCCCTGGCTGATGTTGGCCCGGAACAGGTCGCCCGTGGAGATGTGCGGAATCGACAGGTTCTTGGCAAGGAACGCGGCCTGCGTTCCCTTGCCGGCACCGGGCGGTCCAACGAGGACGATTCGCATCAGCGGAGGAACCCTTCGTAATTACGCTGCTGGAGCTGGCTCTCGATCTGCTTCACGGTTTCCAGACCCACACCCACGATGATCAGGATGCTCGTCCCGCCGAACGGGAAGTTCTGGTTCGCTCCGAAGCCCGCCAACGCCATCGTCGGCACAAGAGCGATGAGACCCAGGTACAGCGACCCCGGCCAGGTGATCCGGTTGAGTACGTAGCTGAGGTACTCGGCGGTGGGTCGACCGGCGCGGATACCCGGGATGAACCCACCATACTTCTTCATGTTGTCTGCAACTTCCTCGGGGTTGAACGAGATCGCCACGTAGAAGAACGCGAAGAAAACGATCAGGAGGAAGTACACCGCGATGTAGTAGGGGTGGTCGCCCTTGACGAAGTGCTTCTGGATCCAGGTGGCCCAGCCCGCGGTGGACCCGCTGAACTGCACGACCAGCGCCGGGATGTAGAGCAGCGACGAGGCGAAGATGACGGGGATGATACCCGCCTGGTTCACCTTGAGCGGGATGTAGGTCGACGTACCGCCGTACGCACGGCGGCCGATCATGCGCTTCGCGTACTGGACCGGGATCCGGCGCTGCGCCTGCTCGACGAAGACCACCAGGCCGACCATCGCGAGGCCGACCAGCATGACGACGCCGAACTCGACCCAGCCGTCCGCGATCTTGCCCTGGAGCTTGATCTGCCAGAGGGCGCCGATGAAGCCGGCGGCGATCGAGATGAACATGAGGATCGACATGCCATTGCCGATGCCGCGGTCGGTGATGAGCTCACCGAGCCACATGACGACGCAGGTACCGGCGGTCATGGTGACCACCATGACGACCGTGGTGAAGATCGACCGGTCGGGGACGATCTGGCTGGCGACCTGGCAACCCTGGAACAGGGCACCGGTGCGGGCCGTGGCGACGAGGCCCGTGCCCTGCAGGATCGCGAGCGCGACCGTCAGATAGCGCGTGTACTGAGTGATCTTCGCCGTGCCGGACTGTCCCTCTTTTTTGAGGGTCTCCAGCTTCGGGATGACCACGGTCAGCAGCTGCAGAATGATGCTCGCCGTGATGTAGGGCATGATGCCGAGCGCGAAGATCGTGATCTGCAGCAGCGCACCGCCGCTGAACATGTTGACCAGACCGAACAGCCCGTTGCTGCTGCCTGCCTGGTCGACACAGATCTGAACGTTCTTGTAGCTCACGCCGGGAACCGGGATGTGGGACCCGAGCCGGAACAGCACGATGATGCCGAGCGTGAAGAGCAGCTTCTTGCGCAGGTCGGGCGTCTTGAACGCCCGGGCGAACGCGGTGAGCACGGTGCCTCCTGCGACCCCCGCGCTACTGCGTCAGAGGTGACGGTCTGAGGGATCGACGTATACGACAAAGCAAAGGTGCACGCCACCTTACCGGCGAGTGTGCCTTCCGTGGAACGACCAACCGGGGATGCCCCATATGTGAGGCATCCCCGGTCGGGTTTCGTGCTATTCAGCCACTGAAATCGTCTTAGACGAGCTCGGTGACGGTGCCGCCGGCAGCGGCGATCTTCTCCTTGGCGGAGGCGGAGACGGCGTCAACCGAAACCTGCAGCGCCACGGAGATCTCGCCCTGGCCCAGGACCTTGACGAGGCTGTTCTTGCGAACCGCGCCCTTGGCGACCAGGTCGGCCACCGTGACTTCTCCACCCTCGGGGTAGAGAGCGCCGAGCTTGTCCAGGTTCACGACCTGGAACTCGGTGCGGAACGGGTTCTTGAAGCCCTTGAGCTTCGGCAGGCGCATGTGGAGGGGCATCTGCCCACCCTCGAAGCGCACCGGGATCTGGTAACGGGCCTTCTGGCCCTTGGTACCACGACCTGCCGTCTTACCCTTCGACGCCTCACCACGACCGACACGGGTCTTCGCGGTCTTGGCACCGGGGGCGGGACGGAGGTTGTGGGCCTTCAGCGGGCTGTTCTCAGCCATGTTAGTCAACCTCCTCAACCGTCACGAGGTGGCGGACGGTCTGCACCATTCCGCGGAACTCGGGGCGGTCCTCCTTGACGACCACGTCGTTCAGGCGCTTGAGCCCGAGCGAACGCAGAGTGTCGCGGTGGTTCTGCTTGCTACCGATGTACGACTTCGTCTGCGTGATCTTGAGGCGAGCCATTACGCACCCGCCCCAGCACGTGCACGAAGCAGAGCCGCGGGGGCGACGTCCTCGAGGGGCAGACCACGGCGAGCCGCGATCTCCTCGGGACGCTGCAGGCCCTTGAGGGCCGCCACGGTCGCGTGCACGATGTTGATCGCGTTCGAAGAGCCGAGCGACTTCGACAGGATGTCGTGAACGCCGGCGCACTCCAGAACGGCGCGCACCGGACCACCGGCGATAACACCGGTACCGGGGGAAGCCGGCTTCAGGAGCACGACGCCCGCGGCACGCTCGCCCGTGATCGGGTGAGGGATCGTGCCCTGGATGCGCGGAACCTTGAAGAAGCTCTTCTTGGCTTCCTCGACACCCTTGGCGATGGCCGCGGGAACTTCCTTGGCCTTGCCGTAACCGACACCTACAGTGCCGTCACCGTCGCCCACCACGACCAGCGCGGTGAAGCTGAAGCGGCGACCACCCTTGACAACCTTGGCGACGCGGTTGATCGCGACAACGCGCTCAACGTAAGCGGTCTTCTCGGCGGCAGGGCCACCGTCGCGACCCTTCCGGTCCCGCCGCTCGCCGCCACCGGCACCGCTTCCGCGGCGCTGGGGTCCAGCCATTGGATTACCTCTCTCTGTTACGTCCGTTAGTCCCGGAACCGGGGCTTAGAACTTCAGCCCGGCTTCGCGGGCGGCGTCAGCCAGAGCGGCAATGCGCCCGGCGTATCGGTTGCCACCGCGGTCGAACACGACGGTCTCGACTCCCGCAGCCTTCGCACGCTCGGCGACGAGCGCGCCGACGGCCTGGGCCTGGGCGCTCTTGTCGCCTTCGCCACCGCGGATCGAGGTGTCCAGGGTCGACGCGGACGCCAGGGTGTGACCCTGGAGGTCGTCGATGACCTGAGCAACGATGTTGCGGTTCGAACGCGTCACGACGAGGCGCGGACGCTCCGCCGTACCCGACACGTTCTTGCGAATGCGGATGTGGCGGCGGGCCTTGGCAGCGCGCTTGTACGCGTCGCCCTTGGCGATCTTCACACCGTATGCCATGGCTACTTACCAGCCTTTCCGACCTTGCGGCGGATGACTTCGCCGGCGTACTTGACACCCTTGGCCTTGTACGGGTCGGGCTTCCGCAGCTTGCGGATGTTGGCGGCGACCTCGCCGACCTTCTGCTTGTCGATGCCCTCGACCGAGAACTTGGTCGGCGACTCGACCTTGAAGGAGATGCCCTCGGGCGCCTCCACCAGGATCGGGTGGCTGTAGCCCAGCTGGAACTCCAGGTTGGAGCCCTTCGCCAGGACACGGTAACCGACACCGCTGATCTCGAGAGCCTTGACGTATCCCGTGGTCACACCGGTGATCATGTTCGCCACCAGCGTGCGGGACAGGCCGTGCAGGGCCTTGTTCTGACGCTCGTCGTTCGGGCGGGTGACGTTCAGAACGCCGTCCTCACCCTTGACGATTGCGATGGGCGCCTTGACGGTGTGAGCGAGAGAGCCCTTGGGGCCCTTCACGGCGACCGTCTGGCCATCGATGGTGACGTCCACACCGGCGGGAACCTGGATGGGGAGCTTGCCGATTCGCGACATTGCTTTTCCTCCGTTCCCGACTACCAGACGTAGGCGAGGACTTCCCCACCTACGCCCTTCTTGCCTGCCTGCTGACCGGTCAGGAGACCGTGGGACGTGGAGATGATCGCCACGCCCAGGCCGCCGAGGACCTTCGGCAGGTTGGTGGACTTCGCGTACACGCGCAGACCGGGCTTCGAGATCCGCTTGATGCCCGCAATGGAGCGCTCGCGGTTCGGCCCGAACTTCAGCTCGAGGACGAGGTTCTTGCCGACCTCGGCGTCCTCGACCTTCCAGCCGGTGATGAAACCCTCCTGCTTGAGGATCTCTGCGATGTGCGACTTGATCTTGCTGTGCGGCATCACGACGGTGTCGTGGTACGCCGAGTTAGCGTTACGCAGACGCGTGAGCATGTCTGCGATCGGGTCAGTCATGGTCATGAAGTGGCCTTCGGCCTCTCTCGCCGGGGTTTCCTGTATGCGCCATCCCTCTCCCCACTCAGTGGCGGGACGGGTGCGGTGCGGGGACCTACGGCGTAGTAAGTCGTTATGGGCGGCGGACGCCCAACCACACAAGCCTAAGGCATGCGCGGCTGGGCACCCACCGTCCAGATGCTTACCGAGAGTGCCTGGTACTCCCCAAGTCCTTACGGACGAGGGTGAATTACCAGGAGCTCTTGGTCACGCCCGGCAGCTCGCCACGGTGAGCCATCTCACGAAGGCACACGCGGCACAGGCCGAACTTGCGGTACACGGAGTGGGGGCGACCGCAGCGCTGGCAGCGGGTGTACGCACGCACACCGAACTTGGGCTTACGGGCAGCCTTCGCGATAAGAGCCTTCTTCGCCATCTCGCTTACGCCTCCTTGAAGGGGAAGCCGAGGTGACGAAGGAGGGCACGGCCCTCGTCGTCGTTGGTCGCCGTGGTGACCACGGTGATGTCCATACCCCGGGTACGGTCGATCTTGTCCTGGTCGATCTCGTGGAACATGACCTGCTCCGTGAGACCGAAGGTGTAGTTGCCACGGCCGTCGAACTGCTTCGGCGACAGACCACGGAAGTCACGGATACGCGGCAGCGCGAGCGACAGCGTACGGTCCAGGAACTCCCACATGCGGTCACCACGGAGGGTGACGTGGCAGCCGATCGGCTGACCCTCACGCAGCTTGAACTGCGCGATGGACTTCCGGGCCTTCGTGACGGCCGGCTTCTGACCGGTGATCGTCGTCAGGTCCTTGATGGCGCCGTCGATCAGCTTGGAGTCGCGGGCGGCGTCGCCCACACCCATGTTGACCACGATCTTCACGAGGCCGGGGATCTGCATGACGTTCTCGTAGGAGAACTCCTCACGCAGCTTGCCCGCGATGTCCTCGCGGTACTTCGTCTTGAGACGCGGAGTGGTAGCCATCAGATGTCCTCACCCGTCCGCTTGGCAACGCGGATCTTGTTGCCCTCGTCGTCGAAGCGGTAGCCGACGCGGGTGACGACCTTCGTGCCGTCCTTCTCCACAACCAGCTGAACGTTGCTGACGTGGACCGGGGCCTCGGTGATCACAATGCCACCGGCCTGGTTCTGCGCAGCCTTGGTGTGCTTCTTGACCCGGTTGACACCCTCGACGAGGACACGGTTGTCGGCGGGGAAGGCAACGATGACCTTGCCCTGCTTGCCCTTGTCCTTACCGGTGATGACCTGGACCAGGTCGCCCTTCTTGATCTTCATGCTTACAGCACCTCCGGCGCGAGCGAGATGATCTTCATGAACTTCTTCTCGCGCAGCTCACGGCCCACCGGGCCGAAGATACGGGTGCCGCGAGGGTCGCCGTCGTTCTTCAGAATGACGGCGGCGTTCTCGTCAAAGCGGATGTACGAGCCGTCCTGGCGGCGACGCTCCTTGACGGTGCGAACGATGACAGCCTTGACGACGTCACCCTTCTTCACGTTGCCACCGGGGATCGCGTCCTTGACGGTGGCGACAATGACGTCACCGATGCCCGCGTAGCGGCGACCGGAACCACCGAGAACACGGATGCAAAGGATTTCCTTGGCACCAGTGTTGTCGGCGATACGCAGTCGCGACTCCTGCTGGATCACGTGTATCTCCTGTTTGTCTGCCGGTTCCCGGCGGGGGCTTCACTCCGGAGAGCGTCGCCCCCACCGAGCCTGGCGGAACGAACCTGAGGGAAACCCCTCAGATAATTACTTGGCCTTCTCGAGGATCTCGACGATGCGCCAGCGCTTGCTCGCCGACAGCGGACGCGTCTCCATGATGATGACGCGGTCGCCGACGCCGGCAGCGTTCTGCTCGTCGTGAGCCTTGAGCTTGTTCGTACGGCGGATGACCTTGCCGTACAGGGCGTGCTTCACGCGGTCCTCGACAGCGACGACGACGGTCTTGTCCATCTTGTCGCTGACGACGAGACCCTCACGGGTCTTGCGGAAGCCGCGGTCAGTCGTCTCAGTCACGTTCTTCTCGCTCATCAGGCGCTCTCCACCGTCTCGATACCGAGCTCACGCTCGTGCATCAGGGTGTAGATGCGAGCGATGTCCTTACGGACGGACCTGAGCCGGCCGTTGTTCTCCAGCTGACCCGTGGCCGCCTGGAAGCGGAGCTTGAACAGCTCCTCCTTGGCCTCGCGCAGCTTGCCAACGAGCTCCTCGTTGCCGAGCTCACGCAGCTCGGACGCCTTGGTTCCCGTCGCCATCACGACTCACCTGCCTCGCGCCGAACAATCCGGCACTTCATCGGAAGCTTGTGAGCAGCGCGGGTGAGCGCCTCACGAGCAATCTTCTCGTTCGGGTAGGACAGCTCGAACATGACCCGGCCCGGGTGCACGTTGGCGATCCACCACTCGGGAGAACCCTTACCGGAACCCATGCGGGTTTCGGCCGGCTTCTTCGTCAGCGGGCGGTCCGGGTAGATGTTGATCCAGACCTTGCCGCCACGCTTGATGTGGCGGGTCATCGCAATACGAGCCGCCTCGATCTGGCGGTTCGTCACGTACGCCGGGGTCAGCGCCTGGATGCCGTACTCGCCGAACGAGACCTCAGTACCGCCCTTGGCCATACCACTGCGCTTCGGGTGGTGCTGCTTGCGGTGCTTGACCCTACGAGGGATCAGCATGTCGGTCAGGCCTCCGTTCCGGTGCTCTCGGCCGGAGCGGCGGCGGGAGCGTCGGCCTTGGGGGCCTCGGCACCAGCAGCCTGCTGCGGCTTGCGGCCACCACGGCCGCCGCGCTCGCCACCACGGCCACCACGGCCGGCGGGACGGTCGCCAGCGCCCTGCGCGCCACGGGCCGGGCGGTTACCCGCACGGGCCGCAGCGTTCTCGGCGCGAACCTCGGCGATGTTCTTGACGTCGCCCTTGTAGATCCAGACCTTCACACCGATACGGCCGAAGGTGGTCTTGGCCTCGAAGAAGCCGTAGTCCACGTTCGCGCGCAGCGTGTGCAGCGGCACACGACCCTCGCGGTAGAACTCGGAGCGGGACATCTCGGCGCCGCCGAGACGACCGCCACACTGGATCTTGATGCCCTTGGCGCCGGCCTTCATCGTGCCCTGCATGCTCTTACGCATGGCGCGACGGAAGGAGACGCGGGAGGAGAGCTGCTCGGCAACGGCCTGGGCAACCAGCTGGGCATCGAGCTCGGGGTTCTTGACCTCGAGGATGTTCAGCTGGACCTGCTTGCCCGTGAGCTTCTCGAGGTCACCGCGGATGCGGTCGGCCTCGGCGCCACGGCGGCCGATGACGATGCCCGGACGAGCGGTGTGGATGTCCACACGCACGCGGTCACGGGTGCGCTCGATCTCAACCTTCGAGATGCCGGCGCGCTCCATGCCGGACGTCATCATCCTGCGGATGGCGACGTCTTCCTTGACGTAGTCCTTGTACAGCTTGTCGGCGTACCAACGCGACTTGAAGTCGGTGGTGATGCCGAGCCGGAACCCGTGCGGGTTTACCTTCTGGCCCATTACCGGGAACCTTCCTTGCTGCTGACGACCACGGTGATGTGGCTGGTCCGCTTGCGGATCCGGTAGGCACGGCCCTGCGCACGCGGACGGAACCGCTTCAGGGTCGGGCCCTCGTCCACGTACGCCTCGCTGATGACCAGCGTGGAGGCGTCCGGGTGGTTGTAGTTGTGTGCAGCGTTGGCAATGGCGCTGTCAAGCACCTTGCCAACCGGCACGCTCGCGGCCTGCGGGGCGAAACGCAGGACCGCCTGAGCCTCCGTGGCATCCATGCCACGGATAAGGTCCACCACTCGGCGGGCCTTCATGGGCGTGACGCGGATGTACCGCGCCTGGGCCCTGGCTTCCATGGTTGTCCCTTCGGTGTAAGTCATAGTCGTAACCACCCCGCCTTTAGCGGCGCTTCGACTTCCGGTCGTCCTTGACGTGGCCGCGGAAGGTGCGAGTCGGCGAGAACTCGCCGAGCTTGTGGCCGACCATCGACTCGGTGACGAACACCGGGACGTGGGTCTTGCCGTTGTGCACCGCGATGGTGTGACCCAGCATGCTGGGGATGATCATCGAGCGACGGGACCAGGTCTTGATGACGTTCTTGGTGCCGGCTTCGTTCTGGACGTCCACCTTCTTTACGAGGTGGTCGTCGACGAAGGGCCCCTTCTTGAGACTGCGCGGCATCTAAACCCGCTCCTAGCGCTTCTTGTTCGTCTTGCGGCGGCGGACGATGTACTTGCTCGAAGCCTTCTTCGGCGAGCGAGTACGACCCTCCTTCTGACCCCACGGGGAGACCGGGTGGCGACCACCACTGGTCTTGCCCTCACCACCACCGTGCGGGTGGTCAACCGGGTTCATCGCGACACCGCGGACGGACGGGCGAACGCCCTTCCAGCGCATACGGCCGGCCTTGCCCCAGTTGATGTTCGACTGCTCGGCATTGCCGACCTCGCCGACCGTGGCGCGGCAGCGCGCGTCGACGAGACGGATCTCGCCGGACGGCATACGAAGGTGGGCCATCGTGCCCTCCTTCGCCAGCAGCTGCACGGAGGCACCGGCCGAACGCGCGAACTTGGCGCCGCCACCGGGACGGAGCTCGATCGCGTGGATCGTGGTACCGACCGGGATGTTGCGGAGCGCGAGGTTGTTACCGGGCTTGATGTCGGCCGTGGGGCCGTTCTCAATCCGGTCGCCCTGCTTCAGAGCCTTCGGCGCGATGATGTAGCGCTTCTCGCCGTCCGCGTAGTGCAGGAGCGCGATGCGCGCGGTGCGGTTGGGGTCGTACTCGATGTGCGCGACCTTGGCCGGCACGCCGTCCTTGTCGTGACGACGGAAGTCGATCACGCGGTAGGCGCGCTTGTGTCCACCACCCTGGTGGCGAACGGTGATCCGACCGGTGTTGTTACGGCCGCCCTTGCTGTGCAGGGGGCGAACCAGCGACTTCTCCGGCGTGGACCGCGTGATCTCGACAAAGTCGGCGACGCTGGAGCCACGACGGCCCGGGGTCGTCGGCTTGTACTTGCGGATACCCATTTCTCAGTCCTCGTCCGATTCCGGACGACTAGACCTCCGTTAGGAGGCCTGGCCGCCGAAGATGTCGATTCGGTCGCCCTCAGCGAGGGTCACGATGGCGCGCTTCGTGTCAGCGCGCTTGCCGAAACCGGTCTTGGTGCGCTTGCGCTTACCCTGACGGTTGATCGTGTTGACCCCGGTGACCTTGACCGAGAAGACCGCTTCCACAGCCTGCTTGATCTGGGTCTTGTTCGAGCCGGGCGCGACGATGAACGTGTACTTGTTCTCGTCCAGCAGCGCGTAGCTCTTCTCCGAGACAACCGGCTTGATCAGCAGGTCGCGCGGGTCAGTGAAGGTCTTGCTGGTAACGGTCGCCTCAGACATCAGGCGTCGCTCCCTTCGGTCTCGTCGGCCTTGGGGCCAGACACGAAGGACTCGAAAGCGGCCTGAGTGAAGACCACGTCGTCAGAGACGATCACGTCGTACGTGTTCAGCTGGCCCGGCTCCAGGATGTGCACCTGGGGCAGGTTGCGGGCGGACAGCCACGCGGCCTCGTCGGCGCGGTCGACGACCAGGAGCAGGTTCTTGCGCTCCGAGATCTTGCCGAACAGCGTCTTGGCGGCCTTCGTGGAGGCGGCACCCTCGACCACACCGGTGACGATGTGGATGCGGGAGTGACGCGCACGGTCCGAGAGGGCACCGCGGAGGGCGGCGGCCTTCATCTTCTTCGGGGTCCGCTGGGAGTAGTCACGCGGCTGCGGGCCGTGGACAACGCCACCGCCGACGAACTGCGGCGCGCGGGTCGAACCCTGGCGCGCACGGCCGGTGCCCTTCTGGCGGTACGGCTTGCGGCCACCACCACGGACTTCGCCGCGACGCTTGGTCTTGTGCGTGCCCTGACGGGCAGCAGCCAGCTGAGCGACAACGACCTGGTGGATCAGCGGAACGCTGGTCTTCGCGTCGAAGATCTCCGCGGGGAGCTCGACGGTACCGGCCTTGTCGCCTGCCGGCGAAAGGATGTCAATGGTGCTCATTACCTCAAGCCCCCTTGGCCGCGGTACGGACCAGGACGAGGCCGCCGTTCGGACCGGGGACCGCACCCTTGATGAGGAGCAGACCCTTCTCCGCGTCAACCGCGTGGATGGTCAGGTTCTGGGTGGTGACGCGCTCGTTACCCATACGACCGGCCATGCGCATGCCCTTGAAGACACGCCCAGGGGTGGCACAGCCACCGATCGAACCGGGGGAGCGGTGCTTGCGCTGGACGCCGTGACCGGCACCGAGGCCCTTGAAGTTGTGACGCTTCATGACACCGGCGAAGCCCTTGCCCTTGCTGTTGCCCGTGACGTCGACCTTGACGCCCGACTCGAACACAGCGGCGGTGATCTCCTGGCCGAGCGTGTACTCGCTGGCGTCGGAGGTGCGGAGCTCCACCAGGTGGCGGCGGGGGGTCACGTCGGCCTTGGCGAAGTGGCCCTTGAGGGGCTTGTTCACCTTGCGCGGGTCGATCTCGCCGAAGGCGATCTGGACCGACTCGTAGCCGTCGATGTCGTTCTTACGGACCTGGGTAACGACGCAGGGTCCGGCCTTGACCACGGTCACCGGGACGACACGGTTGTTCTCGTCCCAGACCTGGGTCATGCCGAGCTTCTCGCCCAGGACGCCCTTGATCTGCTTTGCCATCTTCTCGACGCCTCTCAGAGCTTGATCTCGATGTCAACGCCGGCCGGAAGGTCCAGGCGCATCAGCGAGTCAACGGTCTTGGGAGTCGGGTCGAGGATGTCGATCAGGCGCTTGTGCGTGCGCATCTCGAAGTGCTCGCGCGAGTCCTTGTACTTGTGCGGCGACTTGATGACGCAGTACACGTTCTTCTCAGTGGGCAGCGGCACCGGGCCCGCGACCGACGCACCAGTGCGCGTCACCGTCTCGACGATCTTCTTCGCCGAGGAATCGATGACCTCGTGGTCGTAGGCCTTGAGCCGGATGCGGATCTTCTGTCCCGCCATGGCTACTCCGTAGTCCTGTCTGTATGTGGAAACGCTCTGGCTCCCGGTTGGCTGCGGGATAGATCCCGCGGCCTCTCCTCCGACCCACGCGGTCGGGCGTGTCGCACTCCCTCTACAGAAAATTCCCATACGGAAATTCCCTCGTCCAAGGGGGTGCGGTCCCTATGACCGCGATTCGGGGGAGAAACACCCACCGAGTGCCTGGTGTGCGCCGTGCTGACACTTCCCAGAAGATTCCCGTACGTCCGTCCCCATTGCTGCCCCGAGGGGCAGATTAAGGACGACGAGTACTGTGGGACTCGCTTCCGGTCCTCCCGGCGGGAGGCGCGCAGCATCGGCACTCAGCCGAGCAACTTGAGTAGTCTGCCATACGAGGCACGTACCTGGCCAATCGGGCGGAAGAGAATACCCCGCCACGCTGAGTGGTCAAACCGCACCACGCGCATCACCCGGCGGGTCCCTCCCCCGGTCAGGGGCGGGTGCTGGTCCCGCACCCGTCGCCCCGGACTTTGCCGCCGCGGTCGTACGGATCCACGGCGGGCCCGGTGGCCGGCGGCCCGGTCCGCGCGCCCAGCGGGAACTGCGGGTGCAGGAAGCCGCCTGCCGTCTCGCACTCCACGTTCGACCACTCCGCGTGGTAATCGCGCAGCTGGAGCCGGCCCCGCACGGTCTCCCAGCGCGCCGGGTCGAGCAGGGCGAGGGTGATCTGCCGGCGCACGATCGTGCGCTGCACGCTCGTTCCTCCCTGCGTCTTCGCCATCGGGTGCACGAAGGTGTAGTCCGTCACCACGAGCACCTCCCCCGGCTCCCCCTCCTCCACGCGCATGGCACCGCGCACCTTGACGACGTCACCGACCGGCTTGACCTCGGCCGGATCGAAGCGGGTGAAGACCGTCACCGGGCTGTCCTGCTCCGTGGGCTTCGTCAGGTACTGCTCCAGGCGCTGCGGGATCTCCGGCTGCCGGGGGTCCAGGAGCGCCAGGGCTCCGGCCGGGCGCTCCCCGCGCAGGGTCGCCGGGTCCAGGTTGGCCGTGACGAGGAACTGCCTGGTCTTCTGGAGCGCGTCCGCGACCTTCTCCTTCGGCATCCAGCCCACGGCCGAGGCTTCGGGGACCTCGATGCCGGCGGCGCCGTCGGCCCACTGGAGGGCCGGGGAGCCGCGGAAGGGTTCCTGGAGCGTCGGCTCGTCGGGGGCTGGCGGGGCCAGCGGGGCCGGCGCGGTCGGCCGTGCGGACTCCGCGGCCGGGGGCGGCCCGCCCGTCGCGGCCCGCAGGGCCCCGGTCTTCCCGGCGATCCGGTCGATCAGCAGCTCGGGGCGTACGGCGAGCAGCGCGAGCCCGGCTATGCAGGCGACGGCCAGGGCGATCTTGAGCAGCCGCGGGCCGCGGCGCCGTTCCTGCCAGGCCGGTCCGGTGCGCCATCCCGGCGGCTCGGCCCAAGGGTTCGGTCTGCCCTCGTTGTCGTTGGCGCTGCCGTTGTCGTCGTTCCTCATGTCCCCACCCTGAGACGCTCCTTGTGTGCTTCCCCGGAGTTTCTCATTCCCTCCCCCGGGCCGACCCCGCCGCGAGCCGGAGCGGTACGTGGCAGTAGCATCCGCCCCACCAGGGCTGTCACCTGGGTGAGTTCACGCATGGGGTGGGGAAACAACTTGAGACTAGGTCGTGTGCGCGGTACGGCTCTGGCCGCCGCGCTCGGTGTCGTCGCGGTACTTGGCTTCCAGGGGGCGGCCAACGGTTTCGGCTCGGACTCTCTGGACGACAACGGACTGCCGCGCTACAGCGCCTCGGGCAAGGCTCGGGGGCCGGTGGCGGGCAAGGTCCACAAGCTCGCGCTGAAGCCCAAGGGGACCGGCAAGGCCGTCCTCGCACAGCAGGACACGAAGCCCTTCGGCCTCCTGGGTGTCACCTGGACCGACCCCGCGGCCGATGTGTTGGGGTCCATCGAGGCCCGTACGCGCAACGCCAAGACCGGCAAGTGGTCGCAGTGGATCACGCTGGAGCAGGCCGAGGCCAACCTCGACGGCAAGCGCCCGGGTATGCGCGGCGCCACCGAGCCGGTCTGGGTCGGCCTGTCGGACGGCGCCGAGGTCCGGGTGGGTGGAGACGCTGCCGCGCTCCCCGCCGGGATGGAGCTGGCGCTCGTCGACCCCGGTTCCACCAGCGCCAAGAAGCCCGGTGACATCAAGGCCGATCCGGCGGCCTTCGCCGCTCCGGCGGCGGACCCCGTCCCGCCGACGCCCGCCCAGCCGCCGACGGTCCCGGGACCGGCCTCCACGGCGCCGAGGCCCGAGGTCGTCTCGCGCGTCCAGTGGGGTGCGGACGAGAGCCTGAACAACGAGGGCCCGATCTACCTCCCCGGAGCGAAGATCAAGGCCACGTTCGTCCACCACACCGCGGCCGCCGCGCCGTACGAGTGCTCCGAGTCCGCGGCGATCGTCCGCGGCCTGCACGTCTACCACGTGAAGGAGAACCTGTGGCGTGACCTCGGGTACAACTTCCTCGTCGACAAGTGCGGCACGATCTTCGAAGGCCGCCAGGGCGGTGTCGACCAGCCCGTGATGGGCGCGCACTCCTACGGCTGGAACTCCGAGTCGACGAGCGTCTCCGTCCTCGGTGACTACACGAGCGCCGGGGCCTCGCCGGCCGCGCTCGACGCCATCTCGAAGGTCGCGGCGTACAAGCTCGGCCAGTACGACGGCGACATGAACGGCACGACGACGCTGACCGCGGGCGCCACCCAGACCAACTTCTTCGGCAAGAGCTTCACCGCCGGGCAGACGTACGAGTTCAAGACGCTCTCGGGTCACCGGGACGGCTTCAACACCCAGTGCCCGGGCAACTCGCTCTACCCGCAGCTGGAAGCGCTCCGCAAGTCCGGTCCTCCGGCCGCGCTGCAGGTCACCAACGTGAACGGGGAGCCGGCCCGGCCCGGCGCGTCCTTCCAGACCCCCGGTCCCGTCTCGCTGGGCTTCGGCACCAGCACGGCGAGCAGCCTCGTGAGCAAGTTCGAGCTGCTGGTCGACGACAAGTCGGTCGCGACCACCGCGGGCACCGCCCGTACGGTGTCGACCTCGCTGACCTCGGGCAGCCACCAGCTCCAGATCCGGGCGACCGCGACCAACGGCAAGGTGTCCACGAGCCTTCCGGTCACCGTGGTCGCGGAGGTCAAGGACATCAAGTTCGTCCCGGTGGACCCCAAGCGCCTGATGGACACCCGTGAAGGCCTGGGCACCCCGCAGGCGAAGGTCGCCGGCGGTACCTCGGTCACCCTCCAGGTCGCGGGCGGCAGCACCGGGATCCCGGCGAGCGGGGTGACCGCGGCCGTCCTGAACGTGACGGCGACCGAGCCGACGCAGTCCAGCTTCGTGTCGGTGTACCCGGCTGGCACGGCCCGTTCCAGCGCGTCGAACCTGAACTTCACCGCCGGCCAGACGATCCCCAACCTGGTGGTCGTGCCCGTGGTCGACGGCAAGGTCAGCTTCTACAACCACGCGGGGGCGGTCCACCTCATAGCGGACGTCACCGGCTACTTCACGTCGAGCGGTGAGGGCGCCACGCACACCAACGTGGGTCCGACCCGGCTGATGGACACCCGTGAGGGCCTCGGCACGCCGAAGGCGAAGATCCCCGGCGGCACCTCGGTCACCCTCCAGGTCGCGGGCGTCGAAGGCATCCCCGCCACCGGCGTCAAGGCGGTCGTCCTCAACGTCACCGCCACCAACCCGACCCAGTCCAGCTTCGTGTCGGTCTACCCCAGCGGCACCACCCGCTCCAGCGCGTCGAACCTGAACTTCACCGCCGGCCAGACCATCCCCAACCTGGTGATCGTCCCCGTCGTCGACGGCAAGGTCAGCTTCTACAACCACGCCGGCACCGTCGACCTCATCGCCGACATCACCGGCTACTTCTCCGACAGTGCCGCGGGCGCCGTGCACACCAACATCGGCCCGACCCGGCTGATGGACACCCGTGAGGGCCTCGGTACCCCGCAGGCGAAGATCCCCGGCGGCACCTCGGTCACCCTCCAGGTCGCGGGCGTCGAAGGCATCCCCGCCACCGGCGTCAAGGCGGTCGTCCTCAACGTCACCGCCACCAACCCGACCCAGTCCAGCTTCGTGTCGGTCTACCCCAGCGGCACCACCCGCTCCAGCGCGTCGAACCTGAACTTCACCGCCGGCCAGACCATCCCCAACCTGGTGATCGTCCCCGTCGTCGACGGCAAGGTCAGCTTCTACAACCACGCCGGCACCGTCGACCTCATCGCCGACATCACCGGCTACTTCACCAAGTAGTCCGGTCGTCGCCCCCGAGGCGGCAACGAGGAAAGGGTGGACCCCCGGCCGATCGGCCGGGGGTCCACCCTTTTGCGCTGTCCGGCGGCGCCTGATCAGCCGCGGCGCCAGATCACGTACTCGTCCTCGCGGACGTACCGGTCGACGCGCCAGCCGGCCGGGGCGTTGCGCCAGCTGTCGGTGGCCGGCGCCTTCTTGTCGAAGAGGGCGAGCACGGCCACGTCGGCATCGGCCGGCGGGGTGTCGGTCCCGATCAGCGCGCGGGTCCAGACCCGGCCGTCGAGCACCTGGTAGGCCATCGTCATCCGGATCTCCCAGCGCACGTCCTTGTCCATCACCAGCTGGTCACCGGGCCGGATACCGGCCTTCTCGACGAATCCGGTGCCGTCCTTGCGGCGCTCCTGCGCATACGTCCTGGTGATGTTGTCGGTGACCGCGACGGTCGCGCAGCCCGCGAACACGGCCATCGCCACGCCCACGGCGCCGGTGGCGACGGCGGCCCGGCGGCTGCCGCCGAGCAGGCGCAGCAGCAGCAGGACGGCGAGCACGGCCAGGGCCACCCCGGTGGTGCGGGCCGCGTTGAAGGTGTCCCAGTCCTCCCCCGAGAGGCTGGAGAGGAAGGTGACGTCGGGCAGGCCCCAGAGGATGAACCAGGACTTGCTCCACTGCTGGCTGGCCATGTGGAGCAGGGCCGCCGTGAACACCAGGGTCAGGGCGCTCGCTGCCGCGCCGAGCCCGACGATCTTCTTCCAGCCGCGTACGTGGTACAGCACGGCGGCCGCGACGATCAGGTACACCGGGACCAGCAGCGACAGGTACCGGGCGTAGACGATGGTGTCGACCCGGTGGTCGTTGGGCAGTCCGGCGGCCGCCGCGAGCGCGATACCACCCAGCAGCGCGACCATCAGGAACGCCACCACCCGGTTGGCCAGGCTGAAGCGCGAGCTCAGCACGGCGCAGACGCAGACCACCACGGTCAGCGCGCCCAGACCCCAGGTGCTGGTCATGAAGTACCAGAGGTGGCCGATCAGCCGCATGATCGTGCGGCGCAGCAGCCGGGTGTTCTCCAGCGTCTGGAAGACGGCGTTGCCGACCTCGCTCGGGTGGGCGCCGTCTATCCGGGAGATCATCCAGGTGGTCATCAGCTGCTTGCCGAGGAACATCACGGCCAGCAGGCCCAGCGCCGAGGCGGTGGCGATCCGGGGGGCCCAGTTCAGGACCAGTGCCACGAGCAGCACCAGACCGGTCAGCGCGATGATCACGCCGCCGCGGTCATGGGTGAGCAGGCAGTATCCGGCGGCGAAGGCGGCCAGCAGGGCGAAAAGGATCCGTCGCTTCTTGCCGCCCTCGGAGAACAGGCCGTGCACACCGATGAGCCACGCCAGCACCAGGACGGGCAGCGGGGTGTCCGCCATCGCGTACTGCGAGTAGAAGACCACCGGCGGCACCAGCACGGCGGCGGTGGCGACGATGTAAGACACCGGCCTGGAGACGCTCAGCCGGCGCAGCGCCCAGTAGGCCATCGGCAGCACCAGGCAGCTGATCAGGGCATTGATGCCCATGATCAGGTGGTAGCCGAAGACGGGGTCCTCGGTGATGCGCAGGGCCGGCGAGATGAGGAACGAATAGCCGGCGGGGATGACCTGGTCACCGGGGATCTCGGTGGTCGGCCGACCCGCCAGGATCCTGGCCATCACCAGGTACATCGACTCGTCCGGGCTGACCGTCGGGAAGTCCTGCCTGGTGACCAGCAACAACCGGAACAGCACGTTGAGCACGTAGCCGAGGGCCAGCGCCGACGGCACCACCCACCGGGCGTGCCACCACCCGGCCGGAGTGCGGCCGTCCGCCGGGGAGTCCCCGGCGGTCCGGTCTCTCTCCGGATCGGCGGGGGACAGGGGGGCCAGTCGCGTCATCAGGTCAGACTTCCGTGAGATGTCCGTTGAGTACCGGGGCGGTGGTACGGCGGCGCTCCACAGCGCCGCGGAGGGTCAGGAGCATCGCGGCGGCGGTGGCCAGCGAACCGATCGCGTAGCCGAGACCGACGCGCAGCGCGATGTCGCCGGGGACCAGCGTGATGCCGAGCAGTACCGCGGTGCCGAACGCCCAGCAGGCGAGCTGGGCACGGTGCTTGTGCAGCACCATCTGGGCCTGGCCGAGCACCATCGCCAGCATGTAGCAGGTCGTCCCGATGGCGAACCACAGGAAGTCGAGCCGGCCGAGCTGGCCGGGCGCGGCACCGAACAGGACCTCGATCAGCGAGGGCCCGATCAGCACGGCCGGCACACCGCCGACGACGCCGAGACCGAGCACCACCAGGCAGGCCTTGCGCAGCATCCGGGCGAAGCCCTGGTCGTCGCCCCCGGCCACCACGGTGGACAGCCCGGAGAGCAGCGAGGCCTGCAGCGAGCCGAAGACGAACAGCGGCACGCGGGCCAGTACCAGGGCGCTGAGCAGGCCGGCGATCAGTTCGGTGCGGGTCGGCTCCAGCAGCTGGGCGCTCATCACCGCCGCGTTGACGACCACCTGGGCCAGCAGGGTGGAGGCGGTCAGCGGGCCGAGACCACGGACCAGCTCCCGGGTGGCCATGGGCCCGCCGGGCCGTGCCGCGCCCCGGGTCGGGGCCAGCGTGACCAGCAGGGCGATGAACGGTGCCACGACGAGGATCAGGCTGAAGGCGAGCGCCGAGTGCAGTCCGGCGAGGGCGAAGGCGAAGGCCAGGACGATCCGCAGGCCGCCGTCGACCGCGAGCTGGGAGCCGTAGGCGGTGAAGCGGCCGGTGCCGGCCAGGATGCCCCGGGTGAGGTAGCACAGGGCCATCCCGGCGAAGGCGGCGCCGAGCACGGCGACCAGCTGCCGGTCCCCGTGGAACAGCCGGTCGGCGACCGGCCCGGCGAACAGGGCGAGCGCGCCGAGGACCGCGGCGAGGATGCCGGCGGTCAGCAACCCCGCCTTCTTGAGTACCGGTGCGGCGCCCTCACCGCGCACCGCGCGGGCGGCGACGATCCGGGTGAGCTCCTGCTCGATCGGGAAGAACAGGCCGATCCCGACGGACATCACCAGGGTCCACAGCACCGAGACTCCGGCCTTGTCGGCCTCCGAGAGGCTGTGTCCGGCCACCGCGAGGTGAATGTAGGAGGCGGCGCCGAGCACAGCGGTGCCCCCCGCGACCATGGCGGTCCCGGGGGGCAGGGCCTTGAGCAGTTTCGAGATCGGGTTCATCCAGGAGCTTTCATCGGCCGCACGCTCAGCGCGTGGCGTGGCGGAGCATGGCGCTGACACCGGGCCGGCCGGCCTTCTTGGCGGCGCCGGGCAGCAGGGTCAGCGCGTGCAGCCGGGAGGAGAGGTGCAGCCGGGAGACCTTGGCGGCGCGCGGCCAGCCGTGCCGGTCCAGGCGGTCGGCGGTCTCCACGAAGAAGCGCTTGGCCTCTTCGAAGCGGTGTCCGGTGTAGGCCTTGGCCGAGGACTCGCTCTCGGCGTGCCGGCGGTAGCTGAAGCAGACCTCCGGCGTGGTGGCCAGGGACTCCCCCGCCACCAGCAGGTCCACCACCAGGGCGAGGTCCTGGATCACGCCGAGGTCGGTGCGGAAGCCGAAGCGCTTGACCGCCTCGGTGCGCCAGCAGATCGACGGGAAGTACAGCCAGTTGCCGCGCAGCAGGCTGGTGGCCAGCTCCTCGCCGCCGAGCAGGGCCCGGCCCGGGCCCTTGGGCGCGTAGAGCTTGCGCTTGGTCCGGTCGCCGAGGGTGTCGAAGGGCAGGCCGTCGGTGCCGATGACCTGGACGCCCGGCTGGATCATCGCCGCGGCCGGTGCGCGGTCGGCCGCGGCCCGTACGACCTGGAGGTAGTTCGGGTGCATGAGGTCGTCGCAGCCCATGAGGACGAGGTACTCGTACTCGGCGAGCTCGACGCAGCGGTTGAAGTTGCCGGTCACGCCGAGGTTGCGGTCGTTGCGCAGGTAGCGGACGCGGGGGTCGGCCAGCTGCTCGAACCACTCGGGGACGCCCGGCTCGCTGCCGTCGTCGACGACGGTGAGCCGCCAGTCGTCGCCGTCCTGGGCGAGGACGCTGCGGACAGCGTCCTGCATCAGTGCGACGTCGCCGTAGTACGGCAGGAGGATCTCAAAACGCGACATGTTCTCCGCCTAGGCCTTGGTCAGCTCACGGCGGACCAGCTCGGCGGTGCGCTGCTGGAACGCGGCGTACGCCGGGGTACCGGGTGTGAAGGTCTTGAGCTCCGTGGGCATCCGCCGGATCATCGCGAGCAGCAGCACGAGGCCGGCCCGGGTGAGGTAGACCATCGCCTTGAGCGGCGAGGCGCTCGGGCGGCCGGTGGTGCGCTCGCGCATCGCCACGGGGATCTGGCGCACGGTGAATCCGGAGCGGGCGGCGCCCACCATGGACTCGATGGTGTCGCCGAGGTACTCGACCGGGTACCAGCGGGCGAAGAACTCGATGAGCGGCCGGTTGCAGGCACGGAAGCCCGAGGTGGTGTCCGTGAGCTTGGTCCGGGTGATGCGCGAAAGCACCACGGACAGCAGGGACATCGCCCACTTGCGCGGGCCGCGCACCGTGTAGTCGCCGTCACCGGCGAACCGGGCGCCTATGACGAGGTCGGCGTCGCCGACCGCGAGGCGCTCCAGCAGCGCCGGTACGTACGCCGGGTCGTGCTGGCCGTCGGCGTCCACCTGGATCGCCACGTCGTAGCCGTGCTGCTGCGCGTAGCGGTAGCCGAGCCGCATCGCGCCGCCGACGCCGAGGTTGAAGGGCAGCTGGGCGACGGCCGAGCCGGCCGCCCGGGCCACCTCGGCGGTGTTGTCCGCCGACCCGTCGTCGACGACGAGGGTGTCGACGTAGGGCAGTTGCTGCTGGATCTCGCGCAGGACGGAGGGCAGGCCGTCCTCCTCGTTCCAGGCGGGAAGAATGATCAGAACGCGACGACCGTCGTTCACGAGTTCACCTGTGCCTCGATGGCGCCGGAATCCTCCGTGCGCGGCGACGTGCTGGGGTATCCGCCCTGCTGGACGAGATGCGCGCGGATCAGCGCGACGTCCTCGGCCAGAGTGCGGGTCTCCGCCTCCAGCCGGCTCGTCTCCCAGCTGAGGTGCAGGCTGACCAGCAGGACCAGCACGAAGCCGACGAACAGCACCAGGCTCACACCGGATGCGACGCCGAGGCTTCTGGCGACCGGGTCCAGCAGGTCGGGCACGAACCCGAGGGGGGCGACCAGCAGCCCGATCGCGAGCCATATCGCCGCGTACTTCTCCCGCAGTTGCTGGCGGCGCAGCAGCTCGAGAATGTACCCCAGCACCAGAAGACCGGTGATGGAGGTCAAAACGGAGAGTCGCACAGCGGACGGCGCCTTTCGCGCGAAGGGGCCAACATCTTTATAGGAGAAGCATATGGCACCCATGATGACGCCAACGGGGCCCGGAAGGTTCCGTCCCGGGCCCCGTCAGCGGGGTGCACACGCATGCGAGAGGCCTCGCGCGATCAGCTCTTCGGGGGAAGTCCCAGCAGATCAGCGAAGGCGGGCCGGGTGATCGCCTCGGCGAGCTGGGCCCGCCAGTTTGCCGGCGGTTCCATCCCGGCGTCCGACCAGCGGTCGTGACCAAGGACACTGAAGGCGGGCCGTACGGCGGGGCGTACGAACGCCTCCGAAGTGGTCGGCCGGATCCGCTCGGGGTCGAGCCCGCCGAGCCGGTAGGCCTCGCGGGCCAGTCCCATCCAGGTGGTCCGGCCGCTCGCGGTGCCGTGGTAGACCCCGGCCGGGGCGGTACCGGCGAGCGCGGCGAGGCCGAGCCCGACCAGGTGGCGGGCCAGCGCGTAGGACCAAGTGGGCTGGCCGTGCTGGTCGTCGACCACGTCGAGGGTGTCCCGCTGGGCGGCCAACTTCAGCATGGTGGCGACGAAGTTCGCCCCGTGCTCGCCGTACAGCCAAGCGGTCCGCACGGTGTAGCCGTCCCGCGGAAGCAGTTCGGCGACGGCCTGCTCGCCGACCAGCTTGGATCGCCCGTAGGCGTTGACCGGGCCGGTCTCGGCGTCCTCGGCGTACGGCTGCGTGGCGTCGCCGGGCAGGACGTAGTCGGTGGAGACGTGGAGCAGGCGCGCACCGGCGTCGGCGCAGGCCGCGGCGAGGACGCGTACGCCGGTGCCGTTGACGGCGGTGGCGGCTTCCTCGGCGGTCTCGGCGCCGTCCACATCGGTCCATGCCGCGCAGTTGACGACGACGGCGACACCCTCGACGGCGGCGCGGACGGCCTGCGGGTCGGTGATGTCGAGGTCGGCGCGGCGCAGGCCCACGGCCTCGATGCCGGCGTCCTTCAGGACGGCCAGGACGTCCTGGCCGAGCATGCCGGCCGCACCGGTGACGAGCCAGCGACCGGCTCGCGGGTTCGCGCTCACTTCTGCAGGGCCGCCTTCACCTTGAGCGGCTCCCACCAGGCACGGTTCTCGCGGTACCAGTCGATGGTGGCCTTGATGCCGTCCTCGAAGGTGACCTGCGGGGTGTAGCCCAGCTCGGCACCGATCTTGCTGATGTCGATGGAGTAGCGGAGGTCGTGGCCCTTGCGGTCCTCGACCTGCTCGACCATCTCCCAGCCGAGGCCGGCGGCCTCCAGCAGCACACCGGTCAGCTCCTTGTTGGTGAGCTCGGTGCCGCCGCCGATGTTGTAGACCTCGCCGGCCCGGCCCTTGCGCATGGCCAGGTCGATGCCGCGGCAGTGGTCGGAGACGTGCAGCCAGTCGCGGACGTTGCCGCCGTTGCCGTACAGCGGGACCTTCTTGCCGTCCATCAGGTTCGAGACGAACAGCGGGATGACCTTCTCCGGGAACTGGTAGTGCCCGTAGTTGTTGGAGCAGCGGGTGACCACCACGTCCATGCCGTGCGTGCGGTGGTAGGCCAGCGCCAGCAGGTCGGACGACGCCTTCGAGGCGGAGTACGGGGAGTTCGGCACCAGCGGCCACTCCTCGGTCCAGGAGCCCTCGCTGATCGAGCCGTAGACCTCGTCGGTGGAGATGTGGACGAAGCGGCCGACGCCGTGCTTGCGGGCGGAGTCCAGCAGCACCTGGGTGCCGACGACGTTGGTCATCACGAACGGGCCCGCACCGGCGATCGAGCGGTCCACGTGGGACTCGGCCGCGAAGTGCACGACGACGTCGTGACCGGGCATGACCCGGTCGACGGCCTCGGCGTCACAGATGTCGCCCTTGACGAAGGAGTAGCCGGGGTGGTCCGCGACCGGGGCGAGGTTGGCCTCGACGCCCGAATAGGTCAGCTTGTCGAAGACAGTGATCTGCGCCGCGGCATCTGCACCGAGCTGCTGGCGGACGAATTCTGAACCGATGAAGCCGGCGCCGCCGGTCACGAGGATGCGCATAATACGAAGAGTCTAGCCGCCCGCCGAACGTCACACGGTCTGAGCTCGGCTCCCCCACGCGCTCTCGCATAGGGTTCTCCCCATGCGTGGAATCCTCTTGGCCGGTGGCACCGGATCTCGTCTCTGGCCGCTGACCCGGGCAGTCTCGAAGCAGCTGCTGCCCGTCTTCGACAAGCCGATGATCTACTACCCCCTCTCCACCCTCGTGATGGCGGGCATCAGCGAGATCCTGATCATCACCACCCCGGACGACCGCGAGCAGTTCGAGCGACTGCTCGGCGACGGCTCGCAGTTCGGCCTGCGGCTGGAGTACGCCGTCCAGGAGCGCCCGGAGGGCATCGCCCAGGCCTTCGTCCTCGGCGCCGACTTCATCGGTGACGAGTCCGTCGCCCTGATCCTCGGCGACAACATCTTCCACGGCAGTGGCCTCGGCACCCGCCTCGCCCAGCACACGGACGCCAAGGGCGGCCGCGTGTTCGCGTACCCGGTGGCGGACCCCACCGCGTACGGAGTCGTGGAGTTCGACGAGAACGGCCAGGCCATCTCCATCGAGGAGAAGCCGGAGAAGCCCAAGTCCCGCTACGCGGTGCCGGGCCTGTACTTCTACGACAACCGGGTCGTCGAGATGGCCCGGGGCCTGAAGCCCAGCGCCCGCGGCGAGCTGGAGATCACCGCCGTCAACGACGCCTACCTGCAGGCCGGCGAGCTCAACGTGACCATCCTCGACCGCGGTACCGCGTGGCTGGACACCGGCACCTTCGTCTCGATGGTGCAGGCCTCCGAGTTCGTGCGCGTGATCGAGGAGCGTCAGGGCTTCAAGATCGGCTGCATCGAGGAGGCGGCCTGGCGGGCCGGCCTCATCGACTCCGCGCAGCTGCGCGTGCTCGCCGAACCGCTGACCAAGAGCGGCTACGGCGACTACCTGCTGATGCTGCTCGCCGAGGAGGACGCCCGATGAAGTTCCGCGAACTCTCCATAGCCGGCGCCTTCGAGGTCAGCCCGCAGCTGCACGGCGACCCGCGCGGCCTGTTCACCGAGTGGTACCGCTTCGACCGCCTCGCCGAGGTCGTCGGCCACCCGCTGAACCTGGCACAGGCCAACCTCTCGGTCTCCGCCGCGGGCGTGGTGCGCGGCATCCACTTCGCCGACGTACCGCGCGGCCAGGCCAAGTACGTGACCTGCGTACGCGGCGCCGTGCTCGACGTCATCGTCGACCTGCGGGTCGGATCCCCCACCTTCGGCCAGTGGGAGGGTGTCCGCCTCGACGACGTGGACCGCCGCGCGGTCTACATCCCCGAGGGGCTCGGCCACGGCTTCTGCGCCCTGAGCGACGACGCGACGCTGTCGTACCTCTGCTCGGAGACGTACAACCCGACCGGCGAGCACTCGGTGCACCCGCTCGACCCGGACCTCGGCATCGAATGGCCGGCCGACGTCCCGCAGCTGTCCGCCCGCGACGAGGCCGCGCCCTCGCTGGCCGACGCCCTCGCGACCGGTCTGCTTCCCGACCACGCCGCCTGCCTGGAGTTCACCGAGTCCCTGCGCGTGAACTGACCCACCGCCTTGCACGAGTGAGGGCCGCACCCCGTCCGGGGTGCGGCCCTCACTCGTACCCGGTCTCCGCTCACCCGCACCCGCCCGCCCCGGTCCGGACACGCCGAAGGGCCCCGCCCCACCGCCGAGGCGATGGAACGGGGCCCTTCAGTGCAACTTGGTGCTCGATGAACGAGCTACCAGGTCAGAACCCGAATTACTTCGAGATCTTGGTGACCTGGCCGGCGCCCACGGTACGACCACCCTCACGGATGGCGAACTTCAGGCCCTCCTCCATGGCGACCGGCTGAATCAGCGTGACCGTCATCTCGGTGTTGTCGCCCGGCATGACCATCTCCGTGCCGGCCGGCAGGGTGACAACACCCGTGACGTCCGTGGTACGGAAGTAGAACTGCGGGCGGTAGTTGTTGAAGAACGGGGTGTGACGGCCACCCTCGTCCTTCGACAGGATGTAGGCCTGGGCCTCGAACTCGGTGTGCGGGGTGACCGAACCGGGCTTGATGATGACCTGGCCGCGCTCGACGTCCTCGCGCTTGATGCCGCGGAGGAGCAGACCGACGTTCTCGCCCGCCTGGCCCTCGTCGAGGAGCTTGCGGAACATCTCGATACCGGTGACCGTGGTGGTGGTCTTGGTCTCCTTGATACCGATGATGTCGACGGTCTCGTTGACCTTCAGGACACCACGCTCGATACGGCCGGTGACGACGGTACCGCGACCGGTGATCGTGAAGACGTCCTCGACGGGCATGAGGAACGGCATCTCGGTGTCACGCGGCGGGGTCGGGATGGCCTCGTCGACGGCAGCCATGAGGCCGAGAAGCTTCTCGCCCCACTCCTTGTCGCCCTCGAGCGCCTTCAGCGCGGAGACGCGGACGACCGGAAGGTCGTCGCCCGGGAACTCGTACTCGGAGAGGAGCTCGCGGACCTCGAGCTCGACGAGCTCCAGGATCTCCTCGTCGTCCACCATGTCGGCCTTGTTCAGGGCGACGACGATGTAGGGGACGCCGACCTGGCGGGCCAGGAGCACGTGCTCCTTGGTCTGCGGCATCGGGCCGTCGGTGGCGGCGACCACGAGGATCGCGCCGTCCATCTGCGCGGCACCGGTGATCATGTTCTTGATGTAGTCCGCGTGACCCGGGCAGTCGACGTGGGCGTAGTGACGCGCCTCGGTCTGGTACTCGACGTGCGCGATCGAGATGGTGATACCGCGCTGGCGCTCCTCAGGAGCCTTGTCGATCTGGTCGAAGGCCGAGGCCTCGTTCAGGTCCGGGTACGCGTCGTGCAGCACCTTGGTAATGGCGGCCGTGAGGGTCGTCTTACCGTGGTCAATGTGACCGATGGTGCCGATGTTGACGTGCGGCTTAGTCCGCTCGAACTTCGCCTTCGCCACGGGGTCCTCCTGGAGAGTGGTTCTGTACGCCTTGCTCATCGGCGCCAGGTGATCTTTGCTGGAAAGCCGGTCCCTCCGGGGCAACGAAGGGTTACTCCTGTTGCCCCAGAGGCTCCGGTGACAAGCCTAAAGCGTGTACTCGGAAGAGTTACTCGCCCTTGGCCTTCGCGATGATCTCCTCGGCGACGTTCCGGGGAACCTCGGCGTAGGAGTCGAACTGCATCGAGTAGCTGGCGCGACCCGAGGTCTTGCTGCGGAGGTCTCCGACGTAGCCGAACATCTCCGAGAGGGGCACGAGGCCCTTCACGAGACGCGCGCCGTGACGCTCCTCCATGGCCTGAATCTGGCCACGGCGGGAGTTGATGTCACCGATGACATCGCCCATGGACTCCTCGGGCGTGGTGACCTCAACGGACATCATCGGCTCGAGCAGTACGGGAGAAGCCTTGCGCGCGGCCTCCTTGAAGGCCTGCGAACCGGCGATCTTGAAGGCGAGCTCCGAGGAGTCGACCTCGTGGTAGCCACCGTCGAGAAGAATGACGCGGACGCCCGTCATCTCGTAGCCGGCCAGGATGCCGAACTGCATGGCTTCCTGCGCACCGGCGTCGACCGAGGGGATGTACTCCCTCGGGATGCGGCCACCGGTGACCTTGTTCACGAACTCGTACGCCGGACCATCGGCGTCCGTGATCGGCTCGATCGCGATCTGCACCTTGGCGAACTGACCGGTACCACCGGTCTGCTTCTTGTGGGTGTAGTCGTGACGCTCGACGGTCTTGCGGATCGTCTCGCGGTACGCGACCTGCGGCTTGCCGACGTTGGCCTCGACCTTGAACTCGCGCTTCATACGGTCGACCAGCACCTCGAGGTGCAGCTCGCCCATACCGCCGAGGATGGTCTGGCCGGTCTCCTCGTCCGAGTGAACGTGGAAGGAGGGGTCCTCCTCCGCGAGACTCTGGATGGCGACACCCAGCTTCTCCTGGTCACCCTTGGACTTGGGCTCGATGGCGACCTGGATGACCGGAGCCGGGAAGTCCATGGACTCCAGGATCACGGGTGCCTTGTCGTCACACAACGTCTCACCGGTGGTGGTCTGCTTCAGGCCCATGACGGCGACGATGTCACCGGCGCCCACCGCGGCGATCTCTTCACGCTTGTTCGCGTGCATGCGGTAGATCTTGCCGATGCGCTCCTTCTTGCCCTTGACGGAGTTCAGCACCGCAGTGCCGGCCTCCAGGCGGCCCGAGTAAACCCGGACGAAGGTGAGCTTCCCGAGGTGCGGGTCGCGCATGATCTTGAACGCCAGCGCCGAGAGGGGCTCCTCGTCGGACGGCTTGCGCTTCACCACAACCTCGGAGTCGCGGACGTCGTGGCCTTCGATGGCCTCGATGTCCAGCGGCGACGGCAGGTAGCGGACGACGGCGTCGAGCAGGGGCTGGACGCCCTTGTTCTTGAACGCCGTGCCACAGAACACCGCGGTGATCGTGGGCTCGCCCTTGCCCTTGCCGGAGCCGAGGATGATGCGACGGACGGCGGCGTGCAGCTGCTCCGTGGACGGCTCGTCGCCGTTCAGGAAGAGCTCCATCATCTCGTCGTCGTTCTCGGCGACGGTCTCGACCAGCTTGCCGCGCCACTCTTCAGCAGCCTCGGTGTGCGTGGCCGGGATGTCGACGATGTCGTACATCTCGCCCTTGGTCGCCTCGGCGGACCAGACGAACGCCTTCATGGTGACCAGGTCGACAACGCCCTGGAAGTCCATCTCGGCACCGATGGGGAGCTGCATGACGATCGGAACCGCACCGAGGCGGTCCTTGATCATGTCGACGCAGCGGTGGAACTCGGCGCCGGTGCGGTCGAGCTTGTTGACGAAGCAGATACGCGGCACGCCGTAGCGGTCCGCCTGACGCCAAACAGTCTCGGACTGCGGCTCGACGCCGGCCACACCGTCGAAGACGGTGACGGCGCCGTCGAGGACGCGGAGCGAACGCTCCACCTCGACGGTGAAGTCGACGTGACCCGGGGTGTCGATGATGTTGATCGTGTGGTCAACGTCTTCGAGGGGCCAGTGGCAGGTCGTCGCGGCAGACGTGATGGTGATACCACGCTCCTGCTCCTGCTCCATCCAGTCCATCGTGGCGGCGCCGTCGTGGACCTCACCGATCTTGTACGACACACCGGTGTAGAACAGGATGCGCTCGGTGGTGGTCGTCTTACCCGCGTCGATGTGGGCCATGATCCCGATGTTGCGGACCTTGGCCAGGTCAAGCGAAGTGGTAGCCATAAGGCTTCGGTCTTCTCTCGGTCTCGATGTGGGGTGGGACTACCAGCGGTAGTGCGCGAAGGCCTTGTTGGACTCGGCCATCTTGTGCGTGTCCTCGCGCTTCTTGACAGCAGCGCCAAGACCGTTGGAGGCGTCGAGCAGCTCGTTCATGAGGCGCTCGGTCATGGTCTTCTCACGACGGGCGCGGGAGTAACCCACGAGCCAGCGGAGGGCCAGGGTCGACTGACGACCCGGCTTGACCTCGACGGGGACCTGGTAGGTCGCGCCACCGACACGGCGGGACTTGACCTCGAGGGACGGCTTGACGTTCTCCAGCGCGCGCTTCAGCGTGATGACCGGGTCGTTGCCGGTCTTCTCGCGGAGGCCTTCCATGGCGCCGTAAACGATGCGCTCGGCGGTGGAGCGCTTGCCGTTCATGAGGATCTTGTTGATGAGCGACGTCACCAGAGGAGATGCGTAGACCGGGTCGATGATGACCGGGCGCTTCGGGGCGGGGCCCTTACGAGGCATTTCTACTTCTCCTTCTTGGCGCCGTAGCGGCTGCGGGCCTGCTTGCGGTTCTTGACAGCCTGGGTGTCAAGCGCACCGCGGATGATCTTGTAACGAACACCCGGCAGGTCCTTCACACGGCCACCACGCACGAGCACGATCGAGTGCTCCTGCAGGTTGTGTCCCTCACCCGGAATGTAAGCGGTGACCTCGATGCCGGAGGTCAGACGCACACGCGCGACCTTACGGAGCGCCGAGTTCGGCTTCTTCGGGGTGGTCGTGAACACACGCGTGCAGACGCCGCGACGCTGGGGCGAAGCCTCGAGCGCGGGGGTCTTTGTCTTCTCGACCTTGTCCTGCCGGCCCTTACGGACCAGCTGCTGGATCGTAGGCACTACTTCTCCGGTTTCTGTGTGCCGTGTAGTGAAACTAACCTGGAACATCCCCGACCCACGCGGTCGGGTGTGTCGAACACTGCACGCTTTCACCGAAGTGAGTCGGGCGCAGATTGCGGTGTGGTCTTCTCGGCTCTCCGCGGGGTCTTAAGCACACGCGGGAGCCCAGGGCACACCCCAGGCACAAGGTCAGAGCGTACCTACCTCACAGAGGTAGGTCAAAACAAATGCCCAGCACGAAAACCCGCCGCGCGCAAGCGGGGAGCGGCCCGATCGGCCCTTTGCCCCGCCCGGCGCCCTAAACTGACACCTTGCCCGGGCGCGGGACGCCCGCGAGTCGATCAGCAGGGAGCAGGACATTGGGGACCGTGGCACCCGAGCCGACCACAGTCGACACCCGTCCGCCCACCCCCGACGACCGGCCGGCTCCACGCCGCCCGGCCACCCGCCGGACCAGACGCCTGCGCGGCCCCCTGCTGGCCTTCCTGATCGCCGCGGGCGCCTTCTGCGCGGCCTGGGTGGCCCGTGGCACCTTCCCCTTCGGGAACACCGGCCGGGCCCTGAACGACCAGGCCAACCAGTACGTGCCCTTCCACCGGGCGCTGTGGGACCTGGTCCACGGACAGGCCGCCGGCGACCTGCTCTTCACCTGGCGCGGTGGCTACGGACAGCAGTTCCTCTCCGACTTCCACACCTACCTCGGCAACCCGTTCTCCTGGCTGGCCGTCCTCGTCCCCCGCGCCCACGTCGACCTCGCCGTCTTCGCGATCACCCCGCTCACCATGGGCACCGCCGCCGCCGTGATGACCGTGTACCTCGGCAAGCTGCACCCGGGCCCGTGGTGGCAGCGGGGCGCGCTCGGCGCGACGTACGGCCTGTGCGGCTGGGCGCTCAGCGACTCCTCGTACATCCCGATGTGGATGTGGGGCCTGGTCGCCCTCCCCCTGCTCGGCATCGCCGTCGAGTGGTGCCTGGAGGAGCGCCGCTGGCCGGGCGTGGCCCTGCTGGTCGCGCTCGCCTGGTTCGGGAACTTCTACACCGCGATGATGGCCACGATGGCCGCCTGCATCCTGCTGGCCATCCGGATGGCCACCCGCGAGATGACGGCCAGGGACCGGCTGCGCGCCCTGTGGCGGGCCGCGACGGCCACCGGGACCGGCATCCTGCTCACGCTGCCCCTCCTGCTGCCCTCGTTCCTGTCCAGCGGGGCGGCGCAGCCCACGAAGGCCGCCGCCTTCGACCCCGTACGGATCGAGATCTTCCTCGCGGGCATGCTCCCGGCCACGCACCTGTGGGGCGGCCGCCCGCGGCTCTACGTCGCCTCGCTCGGACTGATCCTGGCCCTCGCGTTCCTCCTGAACACCGCCGTCGCGAGGCGGACCCGGCTGGTGTGGGCGACGGCGACGGTGCTCGTGGCCGCCTCCTTCCAGTTCCCGCCCACGCAGTACGTGTGGCACGGGCTGGCGGTGCCGAACGGCAACCCGTACCGCGAGGCCTTCGTCTTCAGCGGGATGGTCGTGATCATGGCCTGGCTGGCCCTGGCCAACCGGCCGCGCCCGCTGCACCTGGCCCTGGTCACGGCCTTCCTGGTCGCCGCCACCTACGCCCTGCGGCAGACCGACGACTTCGGCGGCTGGACCTGGACGGCCGTCCTCGGCGGCGGGTCGGTCTCCCTGCTGGCCCTGGTCCTGCTGCGGCTCGGCGAGAAGCGCCGGTACCTGGTCCCGGTGGCCGCGGCCCTGATGATCGGCGTGGTCTTCGCCGAGTCCACGGTCGCCGCCGCGGGCGCCGACGCCCGCCGGGCCCGCGAGCGCTGGGCCAAGCCGGTCGCCACCTCGAACGCCTCGATCGGCAACCACTTCGACGCCGTGCGGGGCGTGACGGGCTGGCCCGCGTACCGGACCGACTCGGGCGCGCCGCAGAGCGCGTACAACGACGCCCTGGCGCTGCGGGCGGACGGGCCGCAGTCCTACAGCAGTTATCTCCCCGAGGCCACCTACCGGGCGCTGGAGCCCCTGGGATACGGCTTCAAGAACGACGGACGGACCTTCTTCGGCGCCGACAACCCGGTACTCGACGCGATCTTCTCGATCGGCGCGCGGGTCCGCCCGGGGACCGCCCCGAACACCTGGACGGCCGCGAAGTTCCCCGCGCCCCCGCTGGTCACCGTCCGCACCGGCCCCTACACCTCCCCCAACCCGGCGCAGAGCGTCTACGCCCGCCAGGAGAACGTCCTGGGCGCCACCGTCTACCAGGTCCCGCCCGTCACCCGGGGCACGGCCTCCGCCTCCGCCTCCGCCTCCGAGCAGACGTACGCCGCCCAGTGCACCCCCGGCTCCGAGGCGTTCTGGTACTCCCCCGGCCTCTACGGCACGGTCCGCGCCGGCGGCACCCGCATGCCCCTGGAGGACCGGACCACGGGCGTGACCCCGCTGGGCCCCGTCCCCGCCTCGGGCCGGGTCGACGTCACCGTGCAGACCGGCGACAAGGGCGGGGACGCGGGCGAGCACCCGCTCGGCTGCCTGGACCGCCCGGCCCTCGACACGGTCGTACGGCACCTGACCGCCACCGGCGCCACCTCGGTCCGCCCGGGCGGCCACACGATCGAGGCCACCCTCCCCACCACCGCCGGCGGCACGGCCGTCATCGCGACCACCGCCGTGCCGGGCTGGCAGTGCTCGGCCCCCGTGAAGCCCTTCCACGGCCTGCTGGCGGTGGACCTCCCCGCGGGCACGGACGCGTTCTCCTGCACCTTCACCCCGAAGGGCCTCACCCCGGGCCTCGCGGGCGCCGCACTGGCCCTGATGCTCCTCATCGGCGTCAAAACAACCTCCCTGCGCCGCCGCCGGCGCGACTGACCTCTGCCGGGGCGTCCGCGGGGTCTTCCCCGCGGCCGCCCCGGGAACGAAGAAGCCCCCCGCCGCTCCGAGAGGAGCGGCGGGGGGCTTCTTCTTACGAGCTGTCAGCCGTTGTACGGGCCGTAGTCGTAGTCCTCCAGCGGGACAGCCTGGCCGGAGCCGGAGCCGAAGGGCGAGTAGTCGATGTCGTCGTAACCGACGGCCGAGTACATCGCGGCCTTGGCCTCTTCGGTGGGCTCGACCCGGATGTTGCGGTAGCGGGCGAGACCCGTACCGGCCGGGATGAGCTTACCGATGATGACGTTCTCCTTGAGGCCGATCAGGGAGTCGGACTTGGCGTTGATCGCCGCGTCCGTCAGAACCCTGGTCGTCTCCTGGAAGGACGCCGCCGACAGCCACGACTCGGTGGCGAGCGAGGCCTTGGTGATACCCATCAGCTGCGGACGGCCGGAGGCGGGGTGACCGCCCTCGGTGACCACACGACGGTTCTCGGTCTCGAACTTCGACCGCTCGACCAGCTCGCCCGGCAGGAGCTCCGCGTCGCCGGACTCGATGATCGTCACGCGGCGCAGCATCTGCCGAATGATGATCTCGATGTGCTTGTCGTGGATCGACACGCCCTGCGAGTTGTAGACCTTCTGGACTTCGCCGACCAGGTGGACCTGGACGGCACGCTGACCGAGGATGCGCAGCACGTCGTGCGGGTTGGTGGCACCCATGGTGAGCTTCTGGCCCACCTCGACGTGGTCGCCCTCGTGCACGATGACCTTGGCGCGCTTCGAGATCGGGAACGGCGTCTCGTCGCTGCCGTCGTCGGGCGTGATGACGATCTTCTTCGTCTTCTCGGTCTCCTCGATCCGCACGCGGCCGGCGGCCTCGGAGATCGGGGCGACACCCTTCGGGGTACGGGCCTCGAAGAGCTCGACGACACGCGGCAGACCCTGCGTGATGTCGTCACCGGCCACACCACCGGTGTGGAAGGTACGCATCGTCAGCTGGGTACCGGGCTCACCGATGGACTGGGCGGCGATGATGCCGACCGCCTCACCGATGTCGACCAGCTTGCCGGTGGCGAGCGAGCGTCCGTAGCAGAAGGCACAGGTGCCGACCGCGGACTCACAGGTCAGGACCGAACGGGTCTTGACCTCCTCGACGCCGTTGGCGACCAGGGCGTCGATGAGCACGTCACCGAGGTCGACGTTGGCCGGCGCGATGACCTTGCCGTCGATGACGACGTCCTCGGCCAGCATGCGGGCGTAGATCGAGGTCTCGACGTCGTCGGCCTTGCGCAGCGCGCCGTCCTCGCCGCGAACGGCGATCTTCAGCTTCAGACCGCGCTCGGTGCCGCAGTCCTCCTCGCGGATGATCACGTCCTGCGAGACGTCCACCAGACGACGGGTCAGGTAACCCGAGTCGGCGGTACGCAGGGCGGTGTCCGCCAGACCCTTACGGGCACCGTGCGTGGAGATGAAGTACTCCAGAACGGTGAGGCCCTCACGGAAGGACGCCTTGATCGGACGCGGGATGGTCTCGTTCTTCGCGTTCGACACCAGACCACGCATACCGGCGATCTGTCGCATCTGCATCATGTTTCCTCGGGCACCCGAGTCAACCATCATGAAGATGGGGTTCGTCTTGGGGAAGTTCGCGTTCATCGCCTCGGCAACCTCATTGGTCGCCTTGGTCCAGATCGCGATGAGCTCCTGCGTGCGCTCGTCCTTGGTGATCAGACCGCGCTCGTACTGCTTCTGGACCTTCTCGTCCAGCTCCTCGTAGCCCTTGACGATGGCCTTCTTGGCCTCGGGCACGACGACGTCGGAGATGGCCACGGTGACGCCCGAACGGGTCGCCCAGTGGAAGCCGGCCGCCTTCAGGTTGTCGAGCGTCGCCGCCACGATGACCTTGGGGTAGCGCTCCGCCAGGTCGTTGACGATCTCGGAGAGCTGCTTCTTGCCCACCGAGTAGTCGACGAACGGGTAGTCCTCGGGCAGCAGCTCGTTGAAGAGCGCGCGGCCCAGGGTGGTGCGCAGACGGAAGCTGTCGCCCGGCTGGAACTCCTGCTCGCCCTCTTCGCGGACCGGGGGCACCCAGCCGCGCGGCGGGATGGTGCCCACCGGGAAGCGGATGTCGACGGCCGACTGGAGAGCCAGCTCGCTGTTGTCGAACGCCATGGTCGCCTCGGCGGTCGAGCCGAACGCACGGCCCTCGCCCTTGACGTCACGGAGCTCGCCGTCGGTGGTGAGGAAGAACAGACCCAGCACCATGTCCTGGGTCGGCATGGTGACGGGACGACCGTCTGCCGGCTTCAGGATGTTGTTCGAGGACAGCATCAGGATGCGGGCCTCGGCCTGCGCCTCTGCCGAAAGCGGCAGGTGCACGGCCATCTGGTCACCGTCGAAGTCCGCGTTGAACGCGGTGCAGACGAGCGGGTGGATCTGGATGGCCTTGCCTTCGACCAGCTGGGGCTCGAAGGCCTGGATGCCGAGGCGGTGCAGCGTGGGCGCGCGGTTCAGCAGAACCGGGTGCTCGGCGATGACCTCTTCGAGCACGTCGTAGACGACCGTGCGGCCGCGCTCGACCATGCGCTTCGCCGACTTGATGTTCTGCGCGTGGTTCAGGTCGACCAGGCGCTTCATCACGAACGGCTTGAAGAGCTCCAGCGCCATGGCCTTGGGCAGACCACACTGGTGCAGCTTCAGCTGCGGACCGACGACGATCACGGAACGCGCGGAGTAGTCCACGCGCTTACCGAGAAGGTTCTGACGGAATCGACCCTGCTTGCCCTTCAGCATGTCGCTGAGGGACTTCAGGGGACGGTTACCGGGACCGGTCACCGGACGACCACGACGACCGTTGTCGAAGAGGGCGTCCACGGCCTCCTGAAGCATGCGCTTCTCGTTGTTCACGATGATCTCGGGCGCACCGAGGTCCAGGAGACGCTTCAGACGGTTGTTGCGGTTGATCACGCGGCGGTACAGGTCGTTCAGGTCGGAGGTCGCGAAGCGGCCACCGTCCAGCTGCACCATCGGACGCAGGTCCGGCGGGATCACCGGCACGCAGTCCAGAACCATGCCCTTGGGCTTGTTGCTGGTCTGCAGGAACGCGGAGACGACCTTGAGGCGCTTGAGCGCACGGGTCTTCTTCTGGCCCTTGCCGGTACGGATGATCTCGCGGAGGCGCTCGGCCTCCTCGTCGAGGTCGAAGGACTCCAGGCGCTTCTGCAGCGCCGCGGCGCCCATGCAGCCGTCGAAGTACGTGCCGAAGCGGTCACGCAGCTCGCGGTACAGGAGCTCGTCGCCCTCCAGGTCCTGGACCTTGAGGTTCTTGAAGCGGGCCCACACCTCGTCGAGGCGGTCGATCTCGCGCTGGGCGCGGTCACGGAGCTGCTTCATCTCGCGCTCGGCACCTTCGCGCACCTTGCGGCGTACGTCGGCCTTCGCGCCCTCGGCCTCGAGCTCGCCCAGGTCGGTCTCGAGCTTCTTGGCACGGCCTTCGAGGTCCGCGTCACGGCGGTTCTCGATCTGCTGGCGCTCGACGGAGACGTGCGCCTCCAGCGACGGGAGGTCGCGGGTGCGACGCTCGTCGTCGACGAACGTGATCATGTACGCGGCGAAGTAGATGACCTTCTCGAGGTCCTTCGGCGCGAGGTCCAGCAGGTATCCGAGGCGCGACGGGACGCCCTTGAAGTACCAGATGTGGGTGACGGGAGCGGCAAGCTCAATGTGGCCCATCCGCTCACGGCGCACCTTGGCGCGAGTGACCTCGACGCCACAACGCTCACAGATGATGCCCTTGAAGCGGACACGCTTGTACTTACCGCAGTAGCACTCCCAGTCCCGGGTAGGACCGAAGATCTTCTCGCAGAAGAGTCCGTCCTTCTCGGGCTTGAGGGTGCGGTAGTTGATGGTCTCCGGCTTCTTGACCTCGCCGTGCGACCAGGTTCGGATGTCGTCCGCGGTGGCAAGGCCGATCCGCAGCTCGTCGAAGAAGTTGACGTCGAGCACTGTGCGTCAATCCCTCTTTCGGGGTCGAGTCTCAATCATGGTCTGAACGGTCCCGGGGATGACGGGGGGCTCTTGAGCGAGCCCCCCGTCAGGCCCGTCAGACCTCTTCGACGCTGCTCGGCTCGCGCCGGGACAGGTCGATACCGAGCTCCTCCGCCGCGCGGAAGACGTCCTCGTCGGTGTCGCGCATCTCGATGGACATGCCGTCCGAGGACAGCACCTCCACGTTGAGGCAGAGCGACTGCATTTCCTTGATGAGCACCTTGAAGGACTCGGGAATGCCCGGCTCGGGGATGTTCTCGCCCTTGACGATGGCCTCGTAGACCTTCACGCGGCCGGTGACGTCGTCGGACTTGATGGTCAGCAGCTCCTGGAGGGCGTAAGCGGCGCCATAAGCCTCGAGCGCCCACACCTCCATCTCACCGAAGCGCTGGCCACCGAACTGCGCCTTACCACCCAGCGGCTGCTGCGTGATCATCGAGTACGGACCGGTCGACCGAGCGTGGAGCTTGTCGTCGACCAGGTGGTGGAGCTTGAGGATGTACATGTAGCCGATCGAGACCGGCTCCGGGAACGGCTCGCCGGAGCGGCCGTCGAACAGGTGCGCCTTACCGGTCGGCAGGACCAGGCGGTCCCCGTCGCGGTTCGGCAGCGTGTGCTCGAAGAGGCCGGCGAGTTCGTCCTCGCGGGCACCGTCGAACACCGGGGTGGCGACGTTGGTACCGGGCTCGACCCGGTCGGCGCCGATGACCTTCAGTCGCTCGGCCCACTCCTCGGCGACCCCGGAGACGTCCCAGCCGCGACTGGCGAGCCAGCCGAGGTGGATCTCCAGGACCTGTCCCGGGTTCATTCGGGACGGGACACCCAGCGGGTTGAGGATGATGTCGACCGGCGTGCCGTCCTCAAGGAAGGGCATGTCCTCGATCGGAAGGATCTTGGAGATGACACCCTTGTTGCCGTGGCGGCCGGCGAGCTTGTCACCGTCGGTGATCTTGCGCTTCTGGGCGACGTAGACGCGAACCAGCTGGTTCACGCCCGGAGGAAGCTCGTCGCCCTCCTCGCGGTCGAAGACGCGGACACCGATGACCTTGCCGATCTCACCGTGAGGAACCTTGAGCGAGGTGTCACGCACCTCGCGGGCCTTCTCACCGAAGATCGCGCGGAGCAGGCGCTCCTCCGGGGTCAGCTCGGTCTCGCCCTTGGGCGTGACCTTGCCGACCAGGATGTCGCCGGCGACGACGTCCGCACCGATGCGGATGATGCCGCGCTCGTCGAGGTCCGCGAGGACCTCCTCGGAGACGTTCGGGATGTCCCGGGTGATCTCCTCGGGGCCCAGCTTGGTGTCACGGGCGTCGACCTCGTGCTCCTCGATGTGAATCGAGGAGAGGACGTCGTCCTGTACGAGGCGCTGCGACAGGATGATCGCGTCCTCGTAGTTGTGACCTTCCCAGGGCATGAACGCGACGAGCAGGTTCTTGCCGAGGGCCATTTCGCCCTCTTCGGTCGCCGGACCATCGGCGAGCACCTGCGCCTCGACGATGCGGTCACCCTCGTTGACGATGACCTTCTGGTTGACCGAGGTGCCCTGGTTCGAGCGGGAGAACTTGGCGACGCGGTACGTGGTGTACGTGCCGTCGTCGTTGGCGACGGTGATGTAGTCGGCCGAGACCTCCTGGACGACACCGTCCTTCTCCGCCTTGATCGAGTCGCCGGCGTCGACCGCACAGCGGTACTCCATGCCGGTGCCGACGAGCGGGGCCTCCGCCTTGATGAGCGGAACGGCCTGGCGCATCATGTTCGCGCCCATGAGGGCACGGTTGGCGTCGTCGTGCTCCAGGAAGGGGATCATCGCGGTCGCGACGGACACCATCTGGCGCGGGGAGACGTCCATGTAGTCGACGTCGTCGCCGGCGATGTAGTCGATCTCGCCGCCACGACGGCGCACCAGCACGCGGTTCTCGGTGAAGCGCATGTCGTCGGACAGGCCGGCGTTGGCCTGGGCGATGACGAAGCGGTCTTCCTCGTCGGCCGTGAGGTAGTCGACGTCGTCGGTGACGACACCGTCGATGACCTTGCGGTACGGGGTCTCGACGAAACCGAACGCGTTGACGCGACCGTAGGAGGCGAGCGAGCCGATCAGACCGATGTTCGGGCCTTCAGGGGTCTCGATCGGGCACATGCGGCCGTAGTGCGACGGGTGAACGTCTCGGACCTCGAAGCCGGCCCGCTCACGGGACAGACCACCCGGGCCGAGCGCCGACAGACGGCGCTTGTGGGTGAGACCCGACAGCGGGTTGTTCTGGTCCATGAACTGCGACAGCTGGCTGGTGCCGAAGAACTCCTTGATGGAGGCGACGACCGGCCGGATGTTGATCAGGGTCTGCGGCGTGATCGCCTCGACGTCCTGCGTGGTCATCCGCTCGCGGACGACGCGCTCCATACGAGCCAGACCCGTGCGGACCTGGTTCTGGATGAGCTCGCCGACGTTGCGCAGACGACGGTTGCCGAAGTGGTCGATGTCGTCGGTCTCGACGACGATCTCACGGCCGGACTCGCCGGTGGTCTCGGTCTCGCCGGCGTGCAGCTTGACCAGGTACCGGATGGTCGCGATGACGTCGTCGGTGGTGAGAACACCGGCGTCGAGCGGCTCGTCGGCGCCGAGCTTCTTGTTCACCTTGTAGCGGCCGACCTTGGCGAGGTCGTAGCGCTTCGGGTTGAAGTAGAGGTTCTCGAGCAGCGTCTGAGCGGCCTCACGGGTCGGCGGCTCACCCGGACGCAGCTTGCGGTAGATGTCGAGCAGCGCGTCGTCCTGCCCCTGGGTGTGGTCCTTCTCCAGGGTGGCGCGCATGGACTCGTACTCGCCGAACTCCTCGAGGATCTGCTCGGTGGTCCAGCCGAGAGCCTTCAGGAGGACGGTGACGGACTGCTTGCGCTTGCGGTCGATGCGGACACCGACCATGTCGCGCTTGTCGATCTCCATCTCCAGCCAGGCACCCCGGGACGGGATGATCTTGGCGGAGAAGATGTCCTTGTCGGACGTCTTGTCGATCGAGGAGTCGAAGTAGACACCGGGGGAGCGGACAAGCTGCGACACGACGACACGCTCGGTGCCGTTGATGACGAAGGTGCCCTTGTTGGTCATGAGCGGGAAATCGCCCATGAAGACCGTCTGAGACTTGATCTCTCCGGTCTCGTTGTTCGTAAACTCGGCCGTGACGAACAGCGGAGCCGCGTACGTGAAGTCGCGCTCCTTGCACTCGTCGACAGAGTTCTTCGCCGGCTCGAAACGGTGGTCGCGGAAGGTCAGCGACATCGACCCGGAGAAGTCCTCGATCGGCGAGATCTCCTCGAAGATCTCTTCCAGACCGGACTTGGTGGGGACGTCCTGTCCACTCTCAAGCGCCGACTCGACGCGAGACTTCCAGGCGGCATTGCCGAGAAGCCAGTCAAAGCTCTCGGTCTGCAGCGCCAAGAGGTTCGGAACCTCGAGGGGCTCCTTGATCTTTGCAAAGGAGATGCGCAGCGGGGCGGTGCTGGCACCGTTGTTCGTATTGGTCGAGGCGTTGCGCGAGGCGGCCAAGAGGGGGTCCTTCCGAGGGCTCGGACTCACTACGCGCGTACCGGTCCCAGCAGACACAGAAGACAAGCCCCCCAAATCCAACCGAAAAGGCCAGGTCGGGGTGGATCAATCAAGTGTGCTCAAGCGTGGGCATGTCCCTGGCGACGGGCAGGGGACAGCTAACAGGCAGCGCAAAGGGTCAGTGTAGCCACTAGGCTCACTGATGTCCAGACCAGGTCTCCGGAAACCGGCAACAGGCCTTCCCCATGTCGTTCAACACTGCGTCCAACGCTTCGGCCCTCATACACAAAGCGCGTATCAGTACTGCCCTCTTCGTAGTCGATCCATGCCTCGGATCTCGCATCGAGGTGGCCGACCTCTCGACGGGTCTGAGAATTGCGCGCCGCGTCCCGTTCGTCAAGGCCCCCTGCTCCGACCGGATCATCTCAGGACCCTCCCGCGGAGCAACGATGATCACCCTACTCCCCAACGAGACCAGGGCAAGTCAGGCACTACGGGTACGCCAAAGGGCGACCACCCTTACGGGTGATCGCCCTTGGTTGGGGCCCCAGAGGGCCCCAGAGGTGTTACTTGACCTCGACAGCCGCGCCGGCAGCCTTGAGGGACTCGGCGGCCTTCTCAGCGGCCTCCTTGGCGACCTTCTCGAGGACCGGCTTCGGAGCGCCGTCCACGAGGTCCTTGGCCTCCTTCAGACCCAGGGAGGTCAGCTCACGCACGACCTTGATGACCTGGATCTTCTTGTCGCCGGCACCGGTGAGGATGACGTCGAACTCGTCCTGCTCCTCAGCGGCCTCGGGGGCGGCAGCGCCACCGACCGGGGCAGCGGCGACGGCCGCGGCGGCGGTGACGTCGAACTTGTCCTCGAACGCCTTCACGAACTCGGAGAGCTCGATGAGGGTCATCTCCTCGAACTGGGCGAGGAGGTCGTCCTGAGAGAGCTTCGCCATGATGGGCGATCCTTCCACTAATTCGGCAGGTGCCGGATGTATATAGAGGCGGGCGTAACGGCCCGCTGCGACCCACGCACTAGGCGGCGTGGATCAATGCGCGAGCCGAATTACTCGGCACCGCCCTGCTCGGCGAGCTTGACGCGAAGCGCTTCCGCGGTGCGGACGAACTTCGACGGCAGCGCCTGGAAGAGCGAGGCAGCCTGAGACTGCTTGCCCTTGAACGCGCCGGCCAGCTTGCTGAGCAGAACCTCGCGGGACTCGAGGTCCGCAAGCTTCTTGATCTCATCGGCGGTGAGCGCCTTACCATCAAGGACACCCGCCTTGATGATGAGGTTCGGGTTGTCCTTGGCGAAGTCACGCAGGCTCTTCGCCGACTCCACCGGGTCACCGGTGATGAAGGCGACCGCGGTCGGACCAGCGAAGTGCTCGTCCAGCGCGGTGATCCCGGCCTGGTTGGCCGCAATCTTGGTCAGCGTGTTCTTCACCACGGCGTACTGGGCGTTCTCACCAAGGGAGCGACGCAGCGTCTTGAGCTGCGCGACGGTGAGACCCCGGTACTCGGTCAGCACGGCGGCGTTCGAGCTCTGGAACGCGTCCTTGAGCTCGGCTACCGATGCAGCCTTGTTGGGCGTCGGCATGGTGCGTTCGCCTCCTTCCGGGTGATGAGGACCGCTCAGAAGGGGCTGAAATAAGAAACGCCCCGGCGCAGGCGCCAGGGCGTGGCTCAACCGGAACGAATTCCGGGAACCTTCCACAGTCACCTACGCGGGTCGTCCGCATTCAACGGATCCTTCGGCCACCGAACCCTTGCAGGCACGGCAACGACCAGCGGTCTTTGGCTTCTGGAGAAGACTACGTGAAGGGGTGCAGCCGAGGCAAATCGCCTCAGGAGTCGAGGTCCAGGCCGCCCAGTCCGGCGTCCCGGAGCGTCTTGTCGGCCTCCTTCAGGTCCTCGTCGGCCTGCTTGAGCTTGCGGTCGGTCTCCTTCATCACCGCGTCGAAGGCGATGACCTGGTCGGCCGGCGGGGCCTGGATCGGCCCGACCTTGCCGTAGTCGGAGAACGTGGCCGTGGTCTTCGTCGTGCCCTTGCCGTCCGCGCTCACGGTGTCCGCGCGGACCGGGTAGCCGTCCTTGCCGATCCACAGGTCCACCTCGAAGGTGGTGATGTGCTTCACGGACTCGTGGAGGTAGGTGCGGTTCGCCGCCTCCATGGCTTTGGTGGACTCGTCCGCCTTGAGCAGGTCGGCGTTGGTGAAGCTGCCCTTGTAGTGCTCGGCGTCGATGCCGTCGGACGTCTTCCCGGCGCCGACGTGCGTGAGCTGCTCCTGGCCCAGGAGCATGCCGAGGTACTCGGCCGGGTCGTCGTTGAGCCGCACCCCCGGCTTGCCGTCCTTGGCCAGGTTCATGCTCATCCAGGCCTTGCCCTCCAGGGGCTCGCCCTGGTGGGTGTAGACCATGTCGCCGATCATGATCGAGCGGGTGTCGGGCTTCTCGCTCTTGAGGATCACGTCGTGGCTGGACGGGTACCAGCCCCTGGTGCCGGACTGGCCGCTGGTCTGCCGTCGCTCTCGACGATCGACAGCTCCGCCTTGGCGAACCGGGCGGCCACCGTCTTCAGGTAGGACGCCTTGATCGCCTCCACGGGCGAGTGCGCCTTCTCCGCGGCTGCCTTCTCCGCGGCGGCCTTCCCCCCGTCGCCCGCGCCGGTGCCCGCGTCGGCCTTGCCGCCGCCGCAGGCCGTGAGGCCGCCCACGAGCAGTGCGGTGCCCGCCATCGCGATTCCGGCTCGGGTCCGGACAGCCTTGTTCATCTGGTTCTCCCCCAGTGTGGATCTTGTTGCTGAAATGCGTCGTGCTGCTCGGGCGCACGGGGAGGTCAGGCCCCCGCGCCGAGCCCGCCCAGTTCCTTGAGCATCGCGAAGAGGTCGAGGGTCTCGCTCTCCGGCGGGGTCTGCACGGTGGCCGCGGAGCCGTAGTCCGAGTAGTAGGCGTCCATATTCATGGCCCCCTGGGGCATCCCGATGCCCACCTTCATATGGACCGGGTAGCCGTCCTTGTTGAGCCACACGTCCATGTCGTAGCCCTTGATGCCGGCCTTCTTCGTGGCCTCGACGAGCTTGGTGCGCTCGGCCTCCGAAAGCACCTTGGCGGACTCGTTCACCGCGAGCATCTCCTCGAAGCTCACCGTGCCCTTGTAGTGCTCGGCGTCCACACCCTCGACCTTCTCGGCCCCGAGGTGCTTCACGTTCGGCGAGCTGAGCAGCAGGGCGAGCTGCTTGGCCGGGTCCTGGTTCTGGTCCATGGTGCTCATGCCGCTGAGCTTCTTGATCGCCTCGGCGTCGCCGGAGGCCTCCGCGGCAGCGGTGATGTCCAGCTTCATCCAGCGCTTGCCGTCCAGGCCCTCGGACATCGGGGAGTCCTTCGGCACCTCCATGTACATGACGTTGTTCGACATGATCATGCGCATGGAGTCGGCGCCCGCACCCGGGGTGAGCGCGCCCTTCATGGTGATGTCCATGACCTGCGGGTCCCAGCCCTGGGTACCGGTCATCTCCACGGTGCCGCCGCCGCCCAGCGTCGCGGGCATCGACATGGTCATGCGGACCTTGGCCGACTTGGCCGCCGAGGTCTTCTTGTACGCGGCCGCGAGCGCCTCGGTGGCCGAACCGCCGGCCGCGGGCTTGCTCGGCTGCGCGGAAGCCCCGGTCGCGGCCTTGCCCGCGTCGTCCTTCTTGCCGCTCTCGCACGCCGTGGCCCCACCCACGAGCAGTACGGCGGCCAGCGCGGCGCCGATGGTCTTCTTCCGGTACGCGGACACGCGCATCCCCCACCTCTTGATCGATCGCTTGTTCCAGCCGACCTTACGTTCCTGATCGGCGGGATCGCGCCCCGATTAGGACCCATGAGGGGGTATGTGGCCCTCAACACGGAAACGGGCCCCTCGCCGCCCTGTGAAGGGGGCGAGGGGCCCGTTCAGTCGATCGGTGAGCCGTTGGGCTCAGCCGGATCAGACAGCAGCCGGGTCTTCCTCGACGAGGAGGTTCCGGGTGCGGTTGGAGTCCAGCTGGATGCCGGGGCCCATGGTGGTGCTGAGGGCGGCCTTCTTGATGTAGCGGCCCTTCGCGGCGGACGGCTTCAGACGAAGGATCTCGTCCAGGGCCGCGCCGTAGTTCTCGACCAGCTGCTCATCGGAGAAGGAGACCTTGCCGATGATGAAGTGCAGGTTCGAGTGCTTGTCGACGCGGAACTCGATCTTGCCACCCTTGATCTCGGTGACAGCCTTCGCGACGTCCATCGTGACGGTGCCGGTCTTCGGGTTCGGCATGAGGCCACGGGGACCGAGCACGCGGCCGAGGCGGCCGACCTTGCCCATGAGGTCCGGGGTGGCCACAACGGCGTCGAACTCGTTCAGGCGGTTGCCCTTGGCGATCTCGTTGATCAGCTCGTCATCGCCGACGATGTCGGCGCCGGCGGCTTCCGCGGCCGCAGCACGGTCACCGGTCGCGAAGACCAGGACCCGGGCGGTCTTGCCGGTGCCGTGCGGGAGGTTCACGGTGCCACGGACCATCTGGTCGGCCTTGCGCGGGTCGACACCCAGGCGGAAGGCGACCTCGACGGTGCTGTCGAACTTGGTCGCGGAGGTCTCCTTGGCGAGACGGACGGCCTCGAGCGGGGCGTACTGCTTCTCCCGGTCGATCTTGGCGTCCGCAGCGCGGAGAGTCTTGCTGCGCTTCACTTCTGCTCCTGTATTTCGGCTTCAGGCATGGAGTCGTGGTGCGGACCAGCGCTTGGCCCTACCACTGGTGGTGCTGGGGTGGCTGGATCAGCCTTCGACCGTGACGCCCATCGAGCGCGCGGTGCCGGCGATGATCTTCATCGCGGCATCGACGTCGTTGGCGTTCAGGTCGGGCATCTTCAGCTCGGCGATCTCGCGGACCTGGGCGCCGGTGAGCTTGGCGACCTTGGTCTTGTGCGGCTCGCCGGAGCCCTTCTCGATGCCCGCGGCCTTCAGGATCAGGCGCGCGGCCGGCGGAGTCTTGGTGATGAAGGTGAAGGAGCGGTCGTCGTAGACCGTGATCTCCACCGGCACGACCATGCCACGCTGCGACTCGGTCGCGGCGTTGTAGGCCTTGCAGAACTCCATGATGTTGACGCCGTGCTGACCGAGCGCGGGGCCGACCGGCGGAGCCGGGTTGGCCGCACCGGCCTTGATCTGGAGCTTGATAAGCCCCGTGACCTTCTTCTTCTTGGGAGGCATTGCTCTCTCCGGGTCCTAGTGAGAGTTTTTCGCCGCCAATCCGGTCATCCGGATGGAGGCATACCGCACCACGATAACGGGTATCGGAGCGGGGCTGAAAACCGAGCAGGTCAGACCGCCCTTCAGGGGGCAATCTGACCTGTCCGGAAGCGTTGGCTCAGAAGATCGTCAGTTCTTCTGGATCTGGTCGAAGCTCAGCTCGACCGGGGTCTCGCGACCGAAGATCTCGACGAGGCCCTTGACCTTCTTCGAGTCGGGGTTGATCTCGTTGATGGTCGCCTGCAGCGTCGCGAACGGGCCGTCGGTGACGGTGACCGAGTCGCCGACCTCGAAGTCCAGGACCTCGATGGTGCGCTTGACGGAGGGCGCGGGCAGGCCGGCCTCTTCCGCGGCGGCCTTGGCGGCCTTCTCCTGCGCCTCCGGGGCGAGCATCTTGAGGATCTCGTCCAGGGTCAGCGGGTAAGGGTCGTACGCGTTGCCCACGAAGCCGGTGACGCCAGGCGTGTTGCGGACGACGCCCCAGGACTCGTTCGTCAGATCCATGCGAACCAGAACGTAACCGGGCAGCTTGTTCTGCCGGACGTTCTTGCGCTCGCCGTTCTTGATCTGGACGATCTCTTCCTCGGGCACCTCGGCCTGGTAGATGAACTCCTCGACGTTCAGCGAGACGGCGCGCTGCTCCAGGTTGGCCTTCACGCGCTTCTCGTAGCCGGCGTAGGTGTGGATCACGTACCACTCGCCGGGCAGGAGACGCAGCTCCTCGCGCAGGGCCTGGATGGGGTCGACGGGCTCGGCGGGCTCGACCGGAGCGGCCTCTTCCGCCTCTTCGGCCTCTTCCTCGTCGGCCTCGGCGTCGTCAGCAGCCTCTTCGACCTCGGTGTCAGCCTCGGCCTCGACCTCGTCGGACTCGGACTCGACGTGCAGCGCGGCCTCTTCGGCGGCGGCACCCGCCTCGGCGTCGGCGAGCTCGACCTCGTCGGGGTCCACAGCGTCCGCCGCCTCGACGATGTCGAGCTCGTCCTCGACGGACTCGACGGAGTCGTGGCTCGCGTTCAGGTTCGGGTCAGACACGGTGGCTGCTTCTTCCTGGATACAAAAGGTGGTGGAACATGCGAAAACGGGCGACACCATCAAGGCGCCGCCCCCCGCGGGGATCAGCCGAAGACGAACTTGATGGCTTTTTCGAACCCAAAGTCAATCACGGTCACCAGACCGATCATGATGACCACGAAGACAATCACCACGGTGGTGTACGTCGTGAGCTGGTTGCGAGTCGGCCAGACAACCTTGCGGAGTTCCGCGACAATCTGGCGGTAGAAAAGCGCGAGCCGGCCCAGAGGACCCTTCTTGCCGCGCTTGCCGCCCTTGCGGGCCTTCTTCTCGCGCGTCTCGTCCTCGGCGTCAGGCATGTCGATGGAGCCCAGGGCGTCCGTCACGTCTCTCACCTGAATCCGGGTCGTGGCCGTACCGCGCCCGGTTGCGCCGCACGGCGTTGCATCTAAGTACGTACCTGCGCACACACGTCCGAGATGGAGTGTGGAGCAGGGCCGGAGGGACTCGAACCCCCAACCGCTGGTTTTGGAGACCAGTGCTCTACCAATTGAGCTACGACCCTTTGCGTCCCCCAACCTACCGCATCCGAGCGAGTGCACGGAGTGCTCACGCTTTGCGCGGTCGGCGAGGTCCAACGACAGGTGAGTGTACGTGAACCGGGACCTGACGTCGAACAGCACCCGAGCTGACATGCGCCAGTCCGTTGACTGAAACGGTGTGCGGTGCTTCTTTGCCGTCTGGGACGATTGCCCGTATGACCTCTGCAACGCCTTCCTCCGAGCGCCGGGTGTCCGCCCGTATCGGCGCCATTTCCGAGTCCGCCACCCTCGCCGTGGACGCCAAGGCCAAGGCCCTCAAGGCCGCCGGACGCCCGGTGATCGGCTTCGGTGCCGGCGAGCCCGACTTCCCGACCCCGGACTACATCGTCGAGGCCGCGGTCGAGGCCTGCCTCAACCCCAAGTACCACCGCTACACACCGGCCGGCGGTCTGCCCGAGCTCAAGGCCGCGATCGCCGCCAAGACGCTGCGGGACTCCGGCTACGAGGTCGAGGCCTCGCAGATCCTGGTGACCAACGGCGGCAAGCAGGCGATCTACGAGGCCTTCGCGGCCGTCCTGGACCCGGGTGACGAGGTCATCGTCCCGGCTCCGTACTGGACCACCTACCCGGAGTCGATCCGTCTCGCCGGCGGTGTCCCGGTCGAGGTCGTCGCCGACGAGACCACCGGCTACCAGGTCTCCGTCGAGCAGCTGGAGGCCGCGCGCACCGAGCGCACCAAGGTCGTCCTGTTCGTCTCCCCGTCCAACCCGACGGGCGCCGTCTACAGCGAGGCCGACGCCCGCGCGATCGGCGAGTGGGCCGCCGGGCACGGCCTGTGGGTGCTGACGGACGAGATCTACGAGCACCTGGTCTACGGCGACGCGAAGTTCACCTCGCTGCCCGTGCTGGTCCCGGCCCTGCGCGACAAGTGCATCGTCGTCAACGGCGTCGCCAAGACCTACGCGATGACCGGCTGGCGCGTGGGCTGGATCATCGCCCCGCAGGACGTCATCAAGGCCGCGACGAACCTCCAGTCGCACGCCACCTCCAACGTCTCCAACGTGGCCCAGGTCGCGGCGCTCGCCGCCGTCTCGGGCAACCTGGACGCGGTCGCGGAGATGCGGAAGGCCTTCGACCGCCGCCGCCAGACCATGGTCCGGATGCTGAACGAGATCGACGGCGTCCTCTGCCCCACCCCCGAGGGCGCGTTCTACGCGTACCCCTCGGTCAAGGAGCTGCTCGGCAAGGAGATCCGCGGCAAGCGCCCGCAGACCTCCGTCGAGCTCGCGGCCCTGATCCTGGACGAGGTCGAGGTCGCGGTCGTCCCGGGCGAGGCCTTCGGCACCCCCGGCTACCTGCGCCTGTCCTACGCCCTGGGCGACGAGGACCTGGCGGAGGGCGTGTCCCGCATCCAGAAGCTCCTGGCGGAAGCCAAGGCCTGACACCCACCCGAGGCGGCGGCTCCCCTTACACGGGGAGCCGCCGCTTTTTCACCCCCGCCGGCGCTCTTTTCAGCCCCGCCGGCGTTTGCGAGGCGCGGGTCCGGGCGGCGCCCGGAAGGCCGCCGCGCAGCGGCCCCGGCCCCCGCTCACGCGTTCGCGCAAGCCCCCGATCGGTAAAACCCCCTCCCGCCGAGCGCAGCGGTACGGCAGGATCACCAGATGGAGCACGCACGCGATCTCACGCTTCTGCCCAAGGCCCATCTCCACCTGCACTTCACAGGGTCGATGCGGCCATCGACCCTGCTGGAGCTCGCCGACAAGTACGGCGTGCGCCTTCCCGACGCCCTGACGGGCGGGGAGCCGCCCAAGCTCCGTGCCACCGATGAGCGCGGCTGGTTCCGCTTCCAGCGGCTCTACGACGCCGCCCGCTCCTGCCTGCGCGAGCCCGACGACATCCGGCGCCTGGTCCGCGAGGCCGCCGAGGAGGACGTACGGGACGGCAGCGGCTGGCTGGAGATCCAGGTGGATCCCACCTCCTACGCCCCGCTGCTCGGCGGGATGATCCCGGCCGTCGAGATCATCCTCGACGCGGTCGACGCCGCCTCCCGCGAGACCGGCCTCGGCATGCGGGTCCTCATCGCCGCCAACCGCATGAAGCACCCGCTCGACGCCCGCACCCTCGCCCGTCTCGCCGTCCGCTACGCCGACCGCGGCATCGTCGGCTTCGGTCTCTCCAACGACGAGCGCCGTGGCATGGCCCGCGACTTCGACCGGGCCTTCGCCATCGCCCGCGAGGGCGGCCTCCTCGCCGCGCCGCACGGCGGCGAGCTCACGGGCCCGGCCTCCGTCCGCGACTGCCTCGACGACCTGCACGCGTCCCGCATCGGGCACGGGGTCCGCGCGGCCGAGGACCCCCGGCTCCTCAAGCGGCTCGCCGACCGGCAGATCACCTGCGAGGTCTGCCCGGCCTCCAACGTCGCCCTCGGGGTCTACGAACGGCCCGAGGACGTCCCGCTGCGGACCCTGTTCGAAGCCGGGGTCCCGATGGCGCTGGGCGCCGACGACCCGCTGCTCTTCGGGTCCCGGCTCGCGGCCCAGTACGAGATCGCCCGCCGCCACCACGCCTTCACGGACGCGGAACTCGCCGAGCTGGCCCGCCAGTCGGTCCGCGGGAGCGCGGCGCCCGACGACGTACAGGCCAAGCTGCTGACGGGGATCGACCACTGGCTCACCGGGTGAGCCGCAGGTCCCCCTCGTAGCAGTCGGCGCGCACCCGCCCGCCGTCCAGGAAGCCGATCTCCAGGTGGGTGCGGCCCTGCGCGGGCAGCGCGAACTCGGCGACCGACGCGACGGTCTCGCCGACGTGCCGCAGGAAGGGATGGTCGCCGAGGTCCTCGCCGACCTCGATGCGGCCCCACTCCCCCATGTCGTACGCCTTGTGGGGTGCGGCGGACTCGACGATGAGGCACTGGTCGGATCCGGTGGTGATCCGGATGGTGTCGCCGATGCTGTCGATCAGCCAGACGTCGAGGGGCGCCTCGGAGCGTTCGCCGTCACTGATGTGCCAGGACGCGACGACTCGGCTGAGTGTGCGCCCCACGAGACGGGTGGGGTCCGTACCGGCCCCGTGCAGGGGACAGAGCATGGGCGGCCGGGGCTCCTCAGATGCTGACGCCGACCGTCACCGGCTCATTGACCAGGGTGACGCCGAAGGCCCCGTGGACGCCCGCGACGACCTCGCGGGCCAGGGTGAGGAGGTCCTCGGTGGTGGCCTCGCCGCGGTTGGTGAGGGCGAGGGTGTGCTTGGTGGAGATGCGCGCGGGACCGGTGCCGTAGCCCTTGGTGAAGCCGGCCTTGTCGATCAGCCAGGCCGCGCTGGTCTTCGTACGGCCGTCGCCCGCGGGGTAGGCGGGCGGGGCGGTGTCGGGGCCGAGGCGGTCCTGGGCGCGGGCGAGGAAGGCGGCGTAGGCCTCGTCGGTCAGGATCGGGTTGTGGAAGAACGATCCGGCAGACCAGGTGTCGTGGTCGGCGGGGTCGAGGACCATGCCCTTGCCGGCGCGCAGGCGCAGTACGGTCTCGCGGGCGGTGGCGGCGGGGACCCGGTCACCCGCCCCGACGCCGAGGGCGCGGGCGGTCTCGGGGTACTTGATCGGCGCGGACAGGCCGCCGGCGTCCTCCAGGGCGAAGCGCACGCGCAGGACGACGTAGCGGTCGGGCTGGTCCTTGAAGGTGCTGCTGCGGTACCGGAAGGCGCACTCGGCGGCGCTCAGGGTGACCGTCTCGCCGGTGCTGCGGTCGTAGGCGACGACCTCGGTGATGGTGTCGCAGACCTCCTGGCCGTACGCCCCGACGTTCTGGATCGGGGTGGCGCCGGCCGAGCCGGGGATCCCGGCGAGGCACTCGACACCGGCGAGGCCGGCCTCGACGGTGCGGGCGACGGCGTCGCTCCAGTTCTCGCCCGCGGCGAGCTCCAGCGTGGTCCCGTCGAGGGTGAAGCCGGTGGTCGCGATGCGCAGGGCGGTGCCGTCGAAGCCACGGTCGCCGATGACCAGGTTGCTGCCGCCGCCGATCACCAGCAGCGGGGTGCCGCTCCCGTCCGCGGCGCGCACGGTGGCGACGACCTCGGCGTCGGTGGTCGCGGTGACCAGGCGGGCGGCGGGACCACCGAGACGGAAGGTGGTCAGCGGGGCGAGGGGGGCATCGTGGAGTTCCTGCACGTGGACAAGAGTACGGTCCGTGCCCCTCGCATCCCTGCGGGGCCACGGAGCGTACTCACTCGTCCCCCCTGTCGGCGGGGTCAGTGGGTCGTGTTCCGGTCGGCGAGGCGGCGCTCGGCCTCGGCCCAGGTGAGGGGCAGCTCGGCGGCCGGAACGGTCCAGTAGGTGAAGGCCGATTCCTTCATGTAGGCGCTGGCGGCGCGGGAGCCGGAGCGGTGGGGCTCGCTGCGGGCGAAGCGGTGGAGCGCGTCCCGGTCCTCCCATGCGGAGAGCGTCAGGAAGGTGCGGCTCAGGACGCGGGCGCGCAGGGCGACGCCGTGGGCGCCGGGGGCCTTGCGGATCTGGAGGATGATGCCGGGCGCCTTGAGGAAGAACCTGACGGCGCCGGCGAGGGTGGCGGTCTCGAAGCGGGAGGCCATGACGTAGACCTCGGCGTCGGGGGCGGCCCGGTGGGGTGTGGACCAGGGGATGTCGGGCATGACGGGTGCTCCTCGGGTGCGGGACGGGAGTCGCGGGGCCGGGCGGTGCGGGCGGGCGGGCCAGCACGATCGGGCTGGATCAGCCCGCGGCCGGCACCTTCTCCGGGAGGACGGCGGCCCGGTCCGCGGGGACCCGGTCGGCCGCCTTGGGCTTGCGGGGCACCAGCAGCGCCAGTGCGGCGGCGAGGGCGACCGCGCCGGCGCCGATCCACAGGGCGGGGATGGTGCCGTCGGTGAAGGCCTGCGGGGATTCGTAGCCGCCCTGGGCGGAGAAGACCGAGGCCATGACCGCGACACCGAGGGCTCCGCCGACCTCACGCAGGGCGTTGTTGGTGCCGGAGGCCTTGCCCTGGTCGGCCGGGGTGACGGTGGACATCAGGACGTTGGCGGCCGGGGCGAAGTAGAGAGCCATACCGATGCCGCTGAGGATGAGCGGGGGGAGCTGGGCCGCGTACGAGACGTCCGCGCTCAGGATCGCCGCGAACCAGCCGAGACCGAGGGCCTGGAAGGCGAGCCCGGCGGCGACGACGGGGCGGCCGCCGATGCGGTCGGAGAGGATCCCGGCCAGCGGGGCGACGATCATCGGCATGCCGGTCCAGGGCAGCATGCGCAGACCGGCCTCGGTGGGCGAGTAGCCGGCGACGCCCTGGAGGAACTGGCTGAGCAGGAAGATCGAGCCGAACATGCCGAGGAACATCAGCAGGCTGGCCAGGTTGATCCCGAGGAAGCCGCGGTCGCGGAAGAGCCGCATGGGGAGCATGGGGTTGGCGTGGTTGAAGCCGTGGTGGACGAACCCGCCGACGAGCGCGGTGCCGACGATCAGGCCGGTCAGGACGGGGGCGCTGGTCCAGCCCTCGGAGTTGGCGTTGACCAGGGCGTAGACGATGCCGAAGAGGCCGCCGCTGATGAGCAGCGTGCCCGGGATGTCGAGACGCGCGTCGGGGGCGGTGGACTCGGCGAGGCGCAGGCGGGCGAGCGGGATCAGGGCGATGCCTATGGGCACGTTGAGCCAGAAGATCCACTGCCAGGAGATGTGCTCGGTGAGGCTGCCGCCGATGAGGGGACCGCTGGCGACGGCGAGGCCGGTGACGGCGCCGTAAATACCGAGGGCCATGCCGCGGCGGGCGGCCGGAACGGCGGCGGTGAGCAGGGTGAGGGTCAGCGGCATCATGATCGCGGCGCCGACGCCCTGCACGGCGCGGGCGGCGATGAGGGCGTCGATGCCGGGCGAGAGGGCGGCCGCGGCGGAGGCGCCGGTGAAGATGGCGAGCCCGACGATGAAGAGCCGCCGTCGCCCGAACCGGTCGCCGAGGGCGGAGCCGAACATCAGCAGGACGGCGAAGGTGAGCGTGTACGCGTTCACCGTCCACTCCAGGTCCTCCAGCTTGCCGCCGAGGTCCTCGCGGATGGCGGGGAGGGCGGTGGTGACGACCAGGTTGTCGAGTGCGGCCATGAAGCTGGCCACGCCGGTGAGGATGAGGGCCCAGACGGCGGGCCCTCGGAGCTTGGTGTCCGACTCTTGCGTGTGCACGATTCCCCCTGCAGTTGGTTAGTTATTACTGACTAACTTCAATGGCCATGCGCATGCGCGCGCAGAGCGCGCGCACTGTCAATGCTCCGGACGGCCCTTGTCGCGCGCCGACGGGTTGAGCCCCTCCCAGACGCGATGGCCGGGCGGGAACCCCATGGCCGCGAGGGTGTTGATCAGCATTCCGTACGCCATGAAGGTCGCGGTCTCATGCGCATCGCCGCCCAGCGGCAGCCGGACGGTGTCCCACAGCTCCAGCCAGCCGGCCCGGACGACCTCACCGAACTCGTGGTCGCCGGCCGCCTCGGCCGCGGCCACGGTGACGTAGACCTGGAGCTGCATCTGAAGCTTGTCCGGGTCCTCTGCGATCAGCCGGGTGTAGGCGTTGGCCATCGCGTGCAGGGCCTCTTCACCGCTGAGCCCTTCGGAGGCGACGGCGAAGACTTCACGCGTATCCCGGAGGCAGCGCTCGGATGCGGCCAGGAAGATCGCCTGCTTGTTGGGGAAGAGACGGAACAGATAGGGCTGCGAAACCCCCACCCGCTTGGCGATCGCCTCGGTGGAGGTTCCGTAGTAGCCACCCCGAGCAAACTCATGCATCGCCGCGCGAATGACGCTCTCACGCCGCTCGTCTGCGCTCATCCTGACCATGAGGCAAAGTTAGTGCTCAATCACTAACTATGTCAAGGGGTGGGGCGGGAGTGGGGCACCGCGGCGGGGGTGGGGTCGGGCGGGGGCTGCGGCGGGGGGGGTATCGCGGTGAGGGGCGGGGCGCCGCGACAGAGAGTGAGGTCGGGCGGGGTTCTGTCCGCGCGGGGTGGCTTCGGTGGAGGCGGGATCCACGGGGCCCACCCCGCCCCCGCCACGCACAAGGGGCGGAAGCCCACCGGCCCCCGCCCCACTCCAACCTCACACCCACACCCACGCCGGCCCGCCCAGACTCACGGGCCCCGCGCCTCAGGCCAGTTCGACCACCGCGCGGGACATGCCCAGGACCTTCTGGCCCGCGCTCATGGCCGTCAGGTCGACCCGGACGCGGTTGTCGTCCAGCTTGACCGCGACCTTCGCCGTGACCTCGATCAGCCCGCCCTGGTCGTCGTTCGAAACCACGACCGGCTTGGTGAAGCGCACTCCGTACTCGACCACCGCTCCCGGGTCGCCGACCCAGTCGGTGACCACGCGGATCGCCTCGGCCATGGTGAACATGCCGTGCGCGATCACGTCCGGCAGTCCCACCTCCTTGGCGAACTTCTCGTTCCAGTGGATCGGGTTGAAGTCGCCCGAGGCGCCCGCGTACTGGACGAGCGTGGCGCGCGTCACGGGGAAGGACGCCGCCGGCAGCTCGGTGCCGACCTCGACGTCGGCGTACTGGATCTGCGCTGCCATGTCAGGCCTCCTCGGGGGCGCGGGAGACGAGCTTCGTCCACGCCGTCACCACGTGCTCGCCGGACTCGTCGTGGACCTCACCGCGAATGTCGATGACGTCGTTGCCCGCGAGGGACTTCACGGACTCGATGGTGGAGACCACCGAGAGCCGGTCACCGGCCCGCACCGGGCGGGAGTACGCGAACCTCTGGTCACCGTGCACGACGCGGCTGTAGTCCAGCCCCAGTTGCGGGTCCTCGACGACTTGGCCGGCCGCCTTGAATGTGATCGCAAACACAAAAGTCGGCGGAGCGATCACATCGGAGTAGCCGTACGACTTCGCGGCTTCGGGATCGGTGTAGACGGGATTGGCGTCACCCACCGCAACCGCGAATTCGCGGATCTTCTCCCGGCCGACCTCGTACGGATCGGTGGGCGGGTAGCTCCGCCCCACGAAGGACTGGTCGAGAGCCATGACTCACTACCTCCTGATGAAGGGACACAAATGACGCAAGAACAAAGACGGAACGGGCACGAGAACGGGCGCCGAAAACGACACGAGGCCGCCCCCCAAAGCAGGGGACGACCTCATGACGGTGCCTGTTATTCGAGACTTCGCTGGGGTCAGCGGGTCTCGCGGTGCGCGGTGTGCGAGTTGCAACGCGGGCAGTGCTTCTTCATCTCAAGACGGTCCGGGTCATTACGCCGGTTCTTCTTGGTGATGTAGTTCCGCTCCTTGCACTCCACGCAGGCCAGCGTGATCTTCGGGCGGACGTCGGTGGCAGCCACGTGAGTGCTCCTTGACGGAAATTGGGACGGATGAACGCATACAAGAGTAGCCGACCGGGAGACCGACCCCGCAATCGGCTACTGTGTGTAGCGGCGACCGGACTTGAACCGGTGACACAGCGATTATGAGCCGCTTGCTCTACCGACTGAGCTACGCCGCTTTGATGTGATCAGCTCCCCACCCGAGGGCAGGGGACCTCTCTCACCAGAGCCCCAATGCGGAATCGAACCGCAGACCTTCTCCTTACCATGGAGACGCTCTACCGACTGAGCTATTGGGGCGAGCGATGAAGACATTACACGGTTGCCTACCGATCGCCCAAATCCTTTGCGGGGACAGGGCTCCGAGGGGGTTCGCCCGACCTTCTCGATCGACCCACCGATCACTCCGGACCCACGTTTCGGTCAAAATGTGGGCGGGCTCACACTCCCGTGCCTGCCGGCCGGAGCCACCGGGGCCGGCCCGGCGCACGCGCGGGCGCTCCGGCGCGCGAGCACCACACCGGTACGACTATTGCGCTCTTCCGCGAAGCGGGGTGCACCGCGCCCTAGGCTCTGAGCACGCTGCGTGATCTTGGGTCGCAGGCCGCGGGCTCGGCCACCGCCACTGCCATGGCCACGGCTCCAGGAACCGCCCGAGCCACCGCAGGAGCGCGATGTCCGACAGCCAGCCGCAGCAGCCGTTCCAGTCGCCCCGCGGCGGCAACGGCAAGGGTCACGGCAATGGCCATGCGGCTGCGGCCGAAGCCACGACCCTGCTGCTCACCGGGGCCCGGCTCACCGACGGCCGTACCGTCGACGTCCGTCTCGGCGGCGGCCGGATCCAGGCCGTCGGCACCACGGGCAGCCTCCCCTCCCCCGCGCTGTCCCGGGTGGACCTCTCCGGCTACCTCCTGCTCCCCGCCCCCGCCGAGCCGCACGCCCACGGGGACACCGCGCTGACCGCCGACGGCGAGGGGCCCGTCTCCTACGCCCCCGACGAGGTCCAGCGCCGGGCCACCGAAGCCGCCCTGCTCCAGCTCGGCCACGGCGCCACCGCTCTGCGTACCCACGTCCGCATCGGCGACGTGCACGGGCTGGGCCCCATGGAGGCCGTGCTCCAGGCCCGCCGCTCCCTGCGCGGACTCGCCGACCTCACCGCCGTGGCCGTCCCCCGGCTGCTGACCGGGGTGGCGGGTGCGGACGGGCTCGCCATACTGCGGGACGCGGTCAAGATGGGCGCCTCCGTGATCGGCGGCTGCCCGGACCTCGACCCGGACCCGACGGGCTTCCTCGAAGCCGTCCTGGAACTCGCCGCCGAGCACGGCTGCCCCGTGGATCTGCACACGGACGGTGACGACCCCGGCCGCCTCGCCCGGCTCGCGACGATGGCCGGCGGGCTGCGCCCCGGGGTGACCATCGGCCCCTGCGGCGGCCTGTCCCGGCTCCCCCTGGACGCGGCGGCCCGCGCTGCCGACCAGCTGGCCGCCGCCGGTGTACGGGTGACCTGCCTGCCCCAGGGCGACTGCGCGGCCCTGGAACGCCGCGGCCTGCGCACCGCGCCCGTACGGCTGCTGCGGACCGCCGGAGTGCGCGTCGCGGCCGGCAGCGGGGCGCTGCGGGACGCCGGGAACCCCGTCGGCCGTGGGGACCCGTTGGAGGCCGCGTACCTGCTGGCCTCCCAGGGCGGCCTGCGCGCGGGCGAGGCCTACGACTCCGTCAGCGCCTGCGCCCGTGAGGCCATGGGCCTGCCGGAGGTCCGGGTGGAGGCCGGTTTCCCGGCGGAGCTGCTCGCCGTGCGCGGGGACCGGATCGCGGGCGTGCTGTCCCTCGCCTACAGCCGGATCGTGATCCACCGCGGGCGCGTCGTAGCCCGTACGAGTGCCGTACGCGAGTACTGCGACTCCGCCGTCGCGGTGGCCCTTGACCTGCCCCGGCAGGGCCGGACGGAGCCCGGTCCCTGAAGTTCGCCGTCCGTTCGCGGGCGTGGGCGCCCGGCTCGTCGTACGGTCGGGTCATGCGCATCGTCATCGCGGGTGGACACGGTCAGATCGCGCTGCGGCTGGAGCGCCTGCTCGCCGCGGGCGGGTACGAGGTCGCGGGCATCATCCGCGATCCGGCGCAGGGCGACGACCTGAGGCAGGCCGGCGCCGAGCCGGTGCTCTGCGATCTGGAGTCGGCCTCGGTGGAGCACGTGGCGGGGATCCTGCAGGGTGCGGACGTGGCGGTGTTCGCGGCCGGCGCGGGACCCGGCAGCGGGATCGGGCGGAAGGACTCCGTGGACCGGGGCGCGGCGGTCCTGTTCGCCGACGCCGCCGAACGGGCCGGCGTACGCCGCTTCCTGATGGTGTCCTCGATGGGGGCCGACGCGCACCACGGGGGCGAGGAGGTCTTCGACGCCTACCTGCGGGCCAAGGGCGAGGCCGATGACCACGTACGGACCCGGCTGGGCCTGGAGTGGACCGTCCTGCGCCCGGGGTCGCTGATCGACGACGCCGGGACGGGTCTGGTCCGTCTGGAGGTGCGGACGGGCCGTGGGCCCGTCCCGCGCGACGACGTGGCGGCGGTACTGGCCGAGCTGGTCGAGACTCCGGCGACGGCGGGCCTGACCCTGGAGCTGGTCTCCGGTTCCACGCCGGTCCAGGTGGCCGTGAAGGACGTGGCGGGCAACTGAGGCCGGTGCTGCGGCCGTCCGGAGGTCCGGCCGCGGGTGCTCCGCCGGTCCCGTGGTTCAGAACCCGGCGCTGACCTTGTCGTCGGACCGGCCGACCGAGTCCTGCTGGTACTGGTCCTCGTAGGCCTGGCGGATCCGCTCGATGCGCGTGCTGCGCTCGCCGGCCTCCTTCTCCGGGTACAGCAGGACCACCTCGTACGAGGTCTCGCGGACGGTCTTGCCGTCCTGGCCGCGCCACTGGCCGTATCCGTCGTGGAGGGTCAGTCCCTCGGGGAAGGCGGGGGTGATCTCCCGGTCCAGGAACCGCATGAACTCGCGTTCCTCGACCTGGCCGCGGCCGTCGGCCCGTTGGCTGCCGAAGTACAGCCGGGTCTCCTGGTAGGGCTCCCCCACGTCCGGGTGGAGGGCCGCTCCCACCAGAGCCGGAATCCCCGCGCCGAGCAGGGCCATGAGTACCCCGCCGCCGACCTTCCCACGTGTGTCAGATGTCCATTTCACCCCTGGTGAACGAAATGCGGCCCCCGATGTTGCGGGCCTGTTCAGTACGTCAGCCGCCGCTGCCACCAAGGGTCGTCCGGGGCGGCGTACGGATCGCCCAGGGTGCGGGCGAGGAAGCGATCGTCGAGCGGCGTGATCACGGCACGCAACTCGCGCCGGGCGCGCGGGGGGAGGAGGAGGCAGACCGTCTCCAGGGTCCCCCGGCAGAAGCCCACCCAGTCGCAGCAGCCGAGGTCGTCGTCCGGCGCCGGGTAGATGATCCACGGTCCCCGCAGGTACGCGGTCCTGTGCCAGTGCCGCAGGGACCGGTAGGTGTCGCCGCGTTGGAACCGGCGGTGCTCGACGCGGGCGATCGCGGCGAGGGTGGCGGCGGACACCCCTGGGACGACCCCGCGCTCGCGGAGCCGGGGTGTGCGGGTGGGCAGGTCCATCCTGACCTGCGAAGGCGCCTTACGCGGCATGGGCCTTTCGGCTACTGATGCTGATCACCCGGCCAGGATGCCGCAGCCGCGCCGGCTCTGCCCAACCCTTTTGGCACACATCAGTGCCGCTGCGTCGGCGCCGGGAAGCCCGCTCCTCCGTGGTCACGGGCGGAGCGGGCTTCCGGTCGGTGCTGTCGTGCGCGGGTGGGGCTACCAGTAGATGACTACGTAGCCGTCGCCGCCGTCCTTGCCGCCGGTGCCGGAGTTGCCGACGGCCCGGTCGGTACCGCCTCCGCGGCCTCCGTCGCCGCCGACGGCCGCGCCCACCGGGAGCTCGACGATGCCGTCGGCGGTGCCGCCGCCGGTGCCGTCGGCGGTGCCCGGGTCGCCGTCGCGGTTGATGCCGCCCGAGGAGCACGATCCGCTGCCGCCCTGGCCGGGGGCGCCGGGGGCACCGGGACGGCGGGCGGCTGCGCCGCCGCCCCCGCCGCCGGTACCGCCGGTGGCGGTGACGAGGACTCTGTTGCTCGACGCCACGGTCAGGGAGGTGGTGGATCCCGCGGAGCCGGCGGTGCCCTTGGAGCCCGGCGCGCCGCCGGTGCCGCCGTCGCCGCCGGTGCCGACGTCCACCCCGTAGTCCCGCTGCGGGGTGACCGGGATGACGCACCAGGTGAAGCCGCCGCCTCCGCCACCGCCACCATGGCCACCGGTGTTGTTCCGCGCGGCTGCGGCGCCGCCCGCGGCCGCGTCGGCCGGGCCGTTCGGGTTGTTCGGGTTGTTCGGGTTGTTCGGGTTGTTCGGGTTACTCGGGTTGCCACCGCCGTTGTTGCGCGCGGGGCCGCCGCCACCACCGCCACCGCCGCCGGCTCCCCAGGCCTGGACGAACACCTGCGTGACGCCCGGCGGCGGGGTGAAGGTGTTGTCCGAGTTGAACTGCCTCAGGCCGTGGAGGGACCCGGGCGCGGGCGCGGGCTTCTTCGCGCTGTCGTTCTTCTTGCTGTCGGCGGGCTTGCTCGTCTGCTGCCCCGTCGTCGTGGGCCCGTCGGCGGATGCGGCCGGAGCCACCGCGATCAGCTGGCCGGTGAGGGCTGCCGCCGCGGCGACGGAGGCGAGCAGAACCCGGGAACGCCCCCGGGGCCGTTGAATCGTCGCCGTCTGATGGTTCAGGTTCATGGCTTCCTTACCCGCCGGCGCCGAGGGCTGCCGCGGGATGCGATGGGAGGGGTGCGTGTGTCACGCGCCGCCCATCCGACCTCGCCACGGCCGCACCGGGGCGTCGGCGGGGCCGGGGCTGTGGCCCAGTCAGGTGAGTACTTCATCTGCCCGGAGCAACGTTCGAGTGGCCGGGAACGAAAGAACCCCCGCTCACTGTGATTCCACAGATGAACGGGGGTTCCACTCGCGTGGCGGCGCCAGGGTTCGAACCTGGGTAGGCTGAGCCGGCAGATTTACAGTCTGCTCCCTTTGGCCACTCGGGCACACCGCCAAGAGATGCTGCCGTTTTTTCCACCTTGCGGCGGCGCTCCCCGGCAACGACGTAAACGATACCTGATGACCGGGGGTGCTTCACCACCGAATTGATCAGCGCTGAGGGTGGGCGCGGTGGCTAGGCTTTGCCGAGCGGGCCGGGCTTGTCCGGCCGCGCCCTCCGGGGTGATCACAACCGACTTCAAGGAGCCACAGCACATGGCCGACTCCAGTTTCGACATCGTCTCGAAGGTCGAGCGGCAGGAGGTCGACAACGCCCTCAACCAGGCCGCCAAGGAGCTCTCGCAGCGCTACGACTTCAAGGGCACCGGCGCCACGATCGCCTGGTCCGGCGAGAAGATCCTCATGGAGGCGAACTCCGAGGAGCGCGTGAAGGCCGTCCTCGACGTCTTCGAGACCAAGCTGGTCAAGCGCGGGATCTCGCTGAAGGCGCTGGACGCCGGGGAGCCCCAGCTGTCCGGCAAGGAGTACAAGATCTTCGCCACGATCGAGGAAGGCATCTCGCAGGAGAACGCCAAGAAGGTCGCGAAGATCATCCGGGACGAGGGTCCCAAGGGCGTCAAGGCCCAGGTCCAGGGCGAGGAGCTGCGTGTCAGCTCGAAGAGCCGTGACGACCTCCAGGAGGTCCAGGCGCTGGTCAAGGGCAAGGACCTGGACTTCGCGATCCAGTTCGTGAACTACCGCTGATCAACTGATCTGACCTGCACGGACGTGGCTAGGCAGACCTTGCAGGGCACAACGGGGGCACATCGCCGAGCACAGCCTCGACGGCGGCCCTCGTTGTGTCTTCCTCGTCGGGCCACAGGTGCGTGTACGTGTCGAGCGTGATCGACGGTTTGGCGTGGCCGAGCCGCTTCTGAACCGTCTTGACGTTCTCGCGGTGCTTGATGAGCAGCGAGGCGTAGAAGTGCCGCAGGTCGTGCAAGCTCGCGCCGTCCGGCGCCTCTATGCGGGCAGGCTCGCCCCCCTTGGGCTTGCCTGACCGCAGCCACGCCGCACGCGCCTGCCCGTACGCCTCGACTAGCGACTCGTTGGCGGAGCGCCTCGCCCTCGACCAGACGTGAGCCCAGGCGCCGCGCCGGACGGGCTTACGGTCCTGGTTGGGGAAGATCAGCCGCGCCGTGCGCTGGCGCGGCTTCCGCGGGTCGGTCCGGTCCTCGATCTGCAACGCCGGCGCGGGGAACCGTTCGAGGTGCGCGGCGAGGGCGTCCACGGCGGCTTTGGTGAGCGGGACCGTGCGGTAACTCTCATGGGTCTTGGGCTCACCGATGTACGGCAGGTCGCCGTCCGGGTCGATGAGCTGCTGCCGCACGGTGACCTCACGGCGTAGGAAGTCAACGCCGTCGACCTCCAGACCGAACAACTCCCCCTGCCGCAGGCCGGATGAGGCGGCGAGCAGGAGCAGGGCGCGGTACCGATCGGGTGCGGCATCGATGAGCGCCCGGACCGCGTCCGTATGCAGGGGCACAATCTCGGCCTTGCGCTGCTTGGGCAGACGTACGCCCTCGCACGGGTTGCCCGCGATGATCCGGTCTCGGACCGCGGTCTGTAGCGGCGTGATCAGGTACGCGTACGTCACAGCCAACGTCGACGGGGCGAGCACCTGTGACCGGTCCTTGATCCACGCCTGTATGTCCGATGGACGGATGCTCGCTACGGGTCGATCACCGAACGTCGGGTAGACGTGATTCCGCAGCCCCCGCTCGACGCGGGATGCAGTCGTGGACCGGTGAACTGCCGAGGTGCGCCACCGCTCGGCAACGGCCCGAAAGCTCTCCTTGCCGGCGGCAGGGTCGACGTACAGACCCCGATCAAGGTCAGCCTTGACGGTTGCCGCGCGGGTCTCGGCCGCGGCCCTCTTGTCGAAGTTCTCTTTGCGCTGCTTCCCACTCTCGTCGCGCCAACGGACCTGCCACCGCTTGCCCGTGCCGTGGTCGCCACTGGCGACGAGTGTGCGGGTCTTGCTGCTGTGCTCGCCGCACGGCTTGTCCGCCTTGCCCGGACGGGACTTGTGCCACCGGTCATAGACGTCAGCCATTGGACTCCCCCTCCTCTTCGTCGTCGAGGTGCCACCGTTCCGGCGGGATTTTGAATGCCTTGTCCAACGCCTCTAGGACTTGCTTGTTGAGCTCAGCCGCCTCCCTCGCGCGCCGGTTGTCCGACTTCCACTCGTCCGCCGGGACCTCGCCGCGATAGATCTGCTCATTCGTGAACGTCAGGGGGGCGTTACCCCTGATCCATTCACGAACCCAGCCAGCGGCTTCGCGTTGCAGCCCGTGCGTCGGCTGGGGCGGCTCGGGGGTGAGTTCGTATCGCGCTTCCTCCTCCACCTGCACGAGTAGGTGGATCGGCGCAACGTGTAGGGCCTGCGCCAAGATCAACCACTCTTCAAGGGTGACTTGCCTCCGGCGGCGTCCACTCAGATCGCGGCGCCCGCTCTCGATGTTGGCGATCACCGAAGCAGTCACGCCCGGCGCACCCATGAGGCGGCAGCGCTCAGCGAGCTCCTTACCCGTCAGCCCCTGCCGCTTCCGTAGCTCCTGCACCCGCTGAGCGACCACGTCGCTCGGGGTCGGGGTCTGCCCCACACCAGCTCCTATGTCGTTTCGACAATTTCCAAAGTTACTTTGACATGCACGGCGAATCGACGGCAAGGTGATCACATAACGGAAAGATAACGGTGGATGTCGTTAAGACATCAGGTCCAAGGAGACGCAGTGCCCGTCGCTCAGATTTCGGCCGCCCCGAGCCCTACTCGGGGGAGGTTGGCCACCGCCCAGGAACTCGCCGACTACTGCGGCGTCCCGCTCGCCACCGTCTATCAGTGGAGCCATCGGGGAGGTGGGCCACGCATGATCAAAGTTGGTCGCCACCTCCGTGCCCGGTGGGCGGAAATAGACCGGTGGCTCGATGCCCAGACGATGGATGCCGTCTGATGAGCACGACTGAAGCGCCCGCCCGCCACGTTGCCCCTGCGGCACCAACCGAGGTGGGAACCGACGCTGTAGCCCTTTGGGCGTCCTCTCAGGTGACTGCGCTCGGCGTCGCCGATGCCCCCGATTACGGCAGCCCCGCATGGTCAGCTCTCCACGCCACCGATCCGCGGCGTGCGGTCGCCATCATCACGGCGGCCGAACAGTGGCGCCGCTACGCAGCACGTGAGGCGTGGCTCGATCACCTTCTCGACGAGGACCCGGAGCGGTGGTTCGCGTACGTCACGGCGGACGCCAACGATTACGCCCGCAGCATCGTGGGCGGCCTCGCTCGCCGACCGACTCACGACGAACTCCTCGCCCGCCGCGCTGTCCGGGCCCGCCCCCACACCGTGACCGCTACGCCCGGCTGGCCACCCATAGCAATCCCCGGACGACCCGGATGGGTCCGCACTCTCCCCCGCAATGGCCGACAGGTCGACCGCCCCCGACTTCACCAGGAGCCCTCACGTGACCCCGCACGACACCCGCGTCTACCGAACGGCGGATGCATCGACACCGCCGCTTGACCCGGTCGTGCGGATGCTGACCTACCCGCCGGCTCCCTACGGCCGGCCCGACGCACCCACGCACTTCGAGCACATCACTAGCCCTGCGTCCGCGGCTGGCACGGTGGCGGAGCGCCACCGCGGGCACCTCCGCATGGCCGAACGGTTCGTCGCCGAGCACACCGACCGCCTTCGTCATGTGCATGGGATCGGATGGCACTGCTGGGACGGAGCGAGGTGGTCCGTAGACGAGCAGCGCGCCGACGTCGAGGCCGCCGTCGCCACGATCAAGAGTGCCCTTGGTGAACTCGACCGCCTCGACGGCGAAGAGCGAGCCTCGCTGTTCAAGGACGTCCGCCGGTCCGAGTCCGCTACGGGCATCGACGGCATGGTGCGGATCGCGTCCGCGCTACCGCCGATCTCGACCGCCTCGAAAGCCCTCGACGCCGACCCACACCTGTTCAACACCCCAACGGGCACGGTGAACCTACACACCGGGACCGTGCACGCCAACGAGCGGGCCGACCTGCTGACCAAGGTGGCCGGCGGACAGCTCGCAGCCGAACACAACCCTGAGTGGCAAGGGTTCCTCGCCCACATCCTGCCCGACGAGGAGGTGCGCACCTTCGTACAGCGCCTGTTCGGGTACGCCATGCTCGGCAAGGTCACAGAGCACGTGATGCCGATCTTCACCGGCACCGGTGCCAACGGCAAAGGCACCCTGCGCGACGCGCTCATGTCCGCCTTCGGTGACTACGCGATCGAGGGCGACCCGTCCATCCTCATGGAGTCCAAGCACGAGCGGCACGGCGCCTTCAAGATGCGCTTGCGGGGTGCCCGTCTCGCGTTCTGCTCGGAGACTGATAAGGGACGCCGGTTCGCCGAGGCCACCATGAAACGACTCGTCGGCGGCGACCCGATCGAGGCGAACCTCATGCACAAGAACCCGATCACTTTCGACCCCTCGCACACCTTGGTCATGCTGACCAACTTCCTGCCCCAGGTGTCGGGAGACGACCCGGCGATATGGCGCCGCATCCTCATCGTCCCGTTCGACGTGACGATCCCCGAAGCAGACCGCGACCCGGGTCTACCCGACCGGCTCAAGAACGCCGCCCCGGCAGTGCTCGCGTGGGCGTACGACGGATGGCGCGACTACCAGCGCCAGGGACTGAACCCGCCCGAGGCCGTACGCGTCCGCACAGCGGCCTACCAGGCTGCAAGTGACGTACTGGCACGCTTCCTTGACGAACGAGCGCTCACGTCACCGCACGCCGTCGTCAAGGCCCGCGATCTGTTCACCGCTTGGTCCCGCTGGTGTGGGGAGAACGGCGAGCAGCCTGGCAGCGAGGCCGCATTCGCCGAGTCCATGACGAAGCGCGGCCACGGCAAGACCCGTCGCAGCACAGGACAGTTCTACCTCGGCCTGATGCTCGCCGGCACCGACGACGACACGCCCTGACCCGCCCGAATGTAGGGCCGTGTAGGGATTTCCGAAACTCCCTTACGCGGGTGAGTGCAGGGATTACCGGAAAACCCGCCACACCCCTACACCCGAGCCTCCCCCCTGCGGTCCCCGAATGCCCCGAGCCCATTCCGGGGCGACCCGCCCAGCCCATATGTCCATCCGCGTCGTGCCGCGTCTCGCGCGCGTGCGCGAGACGCGTTAAGGAGTTCCGATCTTGAGTACCAAGCACCGCCCCGCCGCCGTCCTGGCCCTGGCCCAGGGACGGACCACCGGGCAGGCCGCCACCGCCGCCGGAGTCTCCGGGCGAACCGTTCTGCGGTGGCTCGACGACCCGACGTTCCGGCAGGACGTCACCGACACCCGAACCGAGTTGCTGCACCTCGCCGTCGGGCGCCTCGCAGCCGGCGCCACCAAAGCCGTTGACGCCCTGGTCGACGCCCTCGACACCGAGAAGGGACAGGCCCGCGTGCAGGCCGCCCGAACGCTGCTCGACGCCTGCCTGTCGCTGCGCGAATCCCTCGACCTTGAGCAGCGCCTCGCCGCCCTTGAGGCCGACGAGGAGGCTCGCCACCGATGAGCCGTTCAGCCCCGCTCTCCCGCCGCCTGGGCGCCGTCGAACAGAAGCGCGACGGCCGACGCCTCATGCATCCCCACAGGCTCACTGACGGCCGCACAGTACGCCTGTCCACCCTCGACATACTGGGCGCGCTACAGGACGGCCTCGCGCTGCACGGCCAGCACGTCACCGAGCCACCCTCGGACGTGGTCCGCACCCTGGCCATGCTCGACCCCGACGACGACACATCGATGATGGGCCGCCTCACCCGCGCCGTAGCCGTCGAGTGGTGCGCCGCCTACGACGAGGGCCGCACCGTGGCGCTCTACGGCGCCGAGGGGGCCGACGGGTGAACCATGCCGATGCCGAGCATCTGACGCGCGCCGACGGTTCGGTCATCGTCCCGCCCTACGTCGCGGGTGACGTGCTGCGCGCCCTCGTACGCGACCTCACCGCCCGCGTGCGCGCCGACGGGGGCGAGATCACCCCCGGCGTGCGCCGCCTGCTTTACGCCTTGCACACCGCCGCACAGACAACCGAACTGGAGTGCGACAACAGCACCGCGCCGCGGCCTGCCGCTACCGGAACCGCGCCTCACACGCCGGGCACGGTGGCAGTAGCCGAGGCCGCCGCGCTCATGGGCTGCTCGCCCCGCCACGTCCGCGCACTGATCGGCGCCGGACGACTGCCCGCCCAACGCGTTGGGGCGCGCGTGTGGGGCATCGACCGCGCCGCCCTCGACCACTACCGCCACGGAACAGGAGACACCACACCATGACCACAGCACCGACAACCGACCGCCCCGAGACCGGGGCCGCCGTCGAGCAGGCCCAGCAGGAAGCGACCGAGGCCGAACAGCTACTCGCCGCCCTTGAGGAACGCGTTCGCGAGGGAGACGAGCAGGTCACGGCCGACCAGCTCGCCGGCGCCCGCGAACTGGGACGGTTCGCCAAGCTCAGGGCCGAGGCCGCCCGCCGTAAGGCCGACCGCGCAGCGGCCGACGCCGCCGAGCGGCAGCGCGTCGACCGCCTCGCCCAGGCCGCCGCCATGACGGCCCCCGGCGGACCCCTCGATACGGGCGCTCTCGCCGCTACCTACGCCACCGCCCGTGACGCCGTACGCGCATTCATCACCGCGTCCGAGACGTACAACGCCGCCATTGCCGATGCCGCCCGGCTGCTCGTGGCTGCCGGGGTCCCCGACAGCAGCACGGGGCAGTACCCCGAGCCCGGAGCGTTGGCCTATTGGGGGACGCAGACACTCAGGCTCTCGGACGGGTCGGGCATCTCCGCCACAGGGACGGGGCGGCGCCTCGCCGTCCTTTTAGACGACCTCGACACCGAAGCGGGTGAGATACCCACCGGGGACTACCACACGCCATTCACCCGGACGCCGATTCGCGAACAGGCTGACCGTACCCGCCACGAGTCCCCGCAACTGCATCTGCTCGCCGCCACGGACGGGGGCGAGACCCCGTGACGACCGCGACCGTGAACAGCTCCCAGTGGGACGACACCACTCCGCTCGGTCTCAAGATTCCGTGGCGCAAGGTCACCGCTCCCGATGCCCGGTCGGGCCCGCTCAGCACGCACCCGGTGATCGGTGAACACGGCATCGTGCACACCGCCCCGTGGTGGGTCGACGGGGTCCTCTACACCGACAACGCCCGATGGCTTACCCACATCCGCGACCAGGCCCGCCAGTCCGGTGAGCAGATCGGCGAGGAAGTGGCGCCCGACGGGCCGCCTGCCGACCACCTCGCCGAGATCGAGGCCATGCGGCGCCACGCCGAGGCACACGAGCTACGCCCCGCCAGCGTCCCCACCCCGGACGCTCCGCGCGTCCGTCCCTACTGACGTCCCAACCAGCCGAAGGAACTTGACTGTCCATGCCCGCGATCTCCGGACCCGACTACGTCGACGCCAACAGTGCCGTGCACCGGCTCACTCAGACCCGCAAGACCGAGCTTGTCGAACTGCGCCGGCGCCTGTCCGATGCATTCAGCCACGCCCGCACGTTCCGTGACCCGGACCTGACCGAAGAGGCCAACGCCCGCCGCCGCGCCGAGCTTGAACGTACGGCTCGCGAGCAGGCCGCCGCCGACCTCGACCGGATCGAGCGCGAGACCAGTACGGCCGTGACCCTCGTACGCACCGTCGCCGACAAGGCCGCGACACCACCGCGCGGCACGACCGAGCAGCTTCTCGCCGAGACCCGCCAGGCCCGCGCGTGGGAACGTGCTCGCTCCCTGCTCGACGCAGGCCGCACCGCTCAGGAAGTCGTCAAGGGGGCCGACCTCGACACCCTGCACGCACTGCGCGCCGAGCTGCCGACCTACCTTGCTGCCCAGCGCACCAAGCCGCAAGGGCTCGCCGGGGCCGACTTCACCGAGCCCGACCCGGCCCGCATCCTGCACACCATCGACCGTGCCCGCCTCGACCACCTGCCCAAGGAACAGGCCGCGGCTCTGCGCGCCCGCCTCGACCTCGACGCCATCGAGCCCGGCCTACGCGAGACCCTCGCCGGCCTTCGCCGCGAGGCCGACGGCACCGCGGACGCCAGTAACGGCCTGCGTTCCGCCATCGCTGCCCGCTTCGCCGACCAGGCCGCCGCCCCACACACCGCGTAGCAGGTCGCCAGCGCCGCCCCGCCACCCACGAGCACAGGTGACGGGGCGGCGGCGTCGGAGTCAGGCGGACTCGGCCGCACTCAGGAAGTCGTCGGCGGTGGCGTCCATCAGGATCTCGTCGCAGGATCGGCCGAGCCAGTAGCCGGACTGTCGCAGGCGGCCGGCGGGCTGGAATCCAGCCTTCTGGTACGCCGTCACGCCTGCCGCATTGGCCTCCAGCACCTTGAGCCAAACCATGCGCAGGGCGGCGTACTCAAAGGCCCAACGCAGGGTCAGCGCGGTGGCTTCGGTGGCGAGCCCCTTCCCCCGGGATTCAGGGGCGATGAGGATGACGAACTCGGCCGTCCGTACCGCCGAGTCGATCTGCAACGTCGTGAGCCCCACCGGGGTGTGATCGTCGGTGGTGATGATCTCGAACTGGGCGTAGTCTCGGTTACGACCCTGGCCCTCCCAACCGCCGGCGCGAACCTCCCAAGACTGGGTCACCTGCGTGCCGTAGCCGAGGATCGTGGCGGGGTCGTTCTCCCACCGGTGGTAGTCGGGCAGGTGGTCGCGATCGGTCATCGCGAGACTGACGCGCTCGCCGGCCAGCAGGATGTGCGGAGTGCTCATCGGGGTTCGGCTCCAGAGGGGTTGGACGTGTTGATCGGGGTGTAGTCGTCAGTGTGCCCGGGTTCCTCCACCGGACGTCCGTGTTCATCGGAGATCCAGGCGTGAAGGCGAATCGGGTCAGCGGCGACGCCGTGGCGCCACGCCTTCCCACGGCCGCCGGCCGCGAGGAGCAGGGAGGCCGCGGTGGACTCTTCAAGACAGGCGACCCGGGCCGGAATGGCACGCGCGGCCCAGCGGACGGAGCGCACCGCCGTGCGAGCGTGAGCGGTGCCGGCCGGGGGCAACGCGTCACCGACCTTGGCGAGGCGGACCAGGCGCCCGAACCTTCGCTCAGAACGGCCGGCCTGGCGGGCGGTGAGCGTAAGAGCGACACAGGCCAGCGCGGCGACCCGCCAAGCCCAGGGCGGGGCGTCACGGGCTTCGAGTCGGGCCGCCGTCTCGTGCGTCCCCCATGAGGCGCCGGGGCTGGCAACGGTGACCGGCTCGGGTGCGTTGGCCTGTCGAACAGCGGACAGCCATTCATCCAGGGCACCGCCCGTCAGGACGACGGTGGCGCCAGTGCGGTAGTTGACGACGACCCCCGCGCGGTCGGTCACGGCGGTCCGGGTCTCTGCTGTGGGAACGGGAATCATGCGGCTCTCTCCTCCCAGGTGGTCCACTGATCGACCTTCTCGGCAGCCCTCAGCCACAGTTCCGCCCCGAGGACAGGTTCGAGTCGGCCCCAAGGGATGTCGACTCCGAGGACGGCACGGCGTAGCGTCGCGCGGACCGCCGCCGGGTTGATGAGCCCGAGGTCGGCGAGGCGCCCGTCTGCCAGATCGAGCGTCCGTTGCAGGTTGGCGCGCAACCCGTGGTGGTGATCGACGGCGAACATGCCCTTGGCGCCCCGCCGGACAACGGGCGGGGGCAGTAGGCCGGCCACGGCGTCGGAGAGCAGCGGTTTGTACCGACGAGCGGACCAGCGCTCGACAGCCGGGGCCGCCAAGGCAGCTTCCACGACTCGCGTGTCGGTGAAGGGGTTGTGCATCTCGATGCCGTGCGCGGCGGCGAGCTGGTTCTCGGTCGCCGCGGTGCGGCCCACGTACCGGGCTTCGGCCAGTAGGGCACGATCCGCGTGTCCCATACTCAGTGTGTCGGGATAGGCCGTCGTGACGGGTGCGGCCAGTTCCTTGGCGTAGTCGGTCATCCACGGCATCGGCCTCGATGCACCGGCCAACGTGCGAGGTCGTCGTACCGCGCTCGCGAGGAGAGGCCAAGGGCTCTGTCGGTAGAGACGAGCCCAGGTCTGCGCGTCGGCCGCCAGTCGCAGCCAGCGGCCCGAACGGGCGAGGTCTGCCAGATGGACCGGCGGGGGCATGAACAGGTTGTCCCCGCCGTCTCCGGTCAGGTGGACCACGGCGCCGTGGTCGACGAGGAACCGCAGTTGCGCGGTGAACTGCGCCACGGTGATGGCGGACGGCGCGGGCTCATCGGTGAGCGGCAAGGCGTCAAGATCGCTGAACGGAAGGTGCGAGTCGCCCAGGGCCATGAATTCATGTCGGATCGCGGGGTGCGCACGCGCCACGAGACGCGCGTGGTCGACGTCGCCGCCCGCCTTGATCCCTTCGGGGTGGTACGTGACCCCGGTCACCGGTCCGCAGCGGGCAGCCAGTGCCGCGAGGGTGCTGGAATCCAGACCACCGGAGAGATCAGAGGAAGCCGGGCGTCCGGCGACGCGGATGCGGACCCCCTCCGCCAGGTCATCCCGCAGCCGGTCCACCGCTTCCTCTCGCGAGAGGGTGGGCGGCGTCCAGTAAGGGACGGGGACAGGCTCAGTCCCAAGGCCGGCGGCGACCCTGTGGCCGGGCTCCACCTGTTCAACATTGGACCAGGCGGAGAACCCCGGGGTCCATCCCGTGGGGTCCACGAGATGGGCAGCCATCCATCCGGCATCCGGCATCGAGTTGCACAGCGCGGCCAAGGCCATTGAGCTTGAAGCCCACACGGTCGACCCGTTGAAGGTGCATGTGTAGAGCGGGCAAGCCCCCGCGGGGTCGGCCCAAACCGTCTGTCCGCCGTGGCCATCGCCGTAGAGCAAGGTGTAGGCGCCCGCCCAGGCCGTGGCCGCCGAATCGAGCGAGCGGAGATCCCCGGCCCACATCAGCCGATCGAGGTCGTCCCCCGTGGCGCCACACGGGCCGAATACAACCAGCCGTCGCCCGTCAGGCCCGTCGACCAGCCGAACCGGCACGCCGTCGGACCACACCGGAGGGTCTTGCAAGAGAACCTGTGCCCCGACAGGGACCGCCGGCCGAGGGGCCCTCGTGAGGTAGCCGCCGAACCAGCCCATGTGATCACCTCCGTGGAAGGGTGCGGCGGCACCCGAGACCGGGTGCCGCCGCTGGGGATCAGGCGGAGTACGGGGAGCGCTTGTTCTCGACGCTCTCGCTGCTGCTGCCCTTCGTGAGGGCCGCCGCGTCGCCGAGGGCCACGACCTCCTCGTCCTGCTCGGGGTCGTTTGCCGTGATGATCTTGTCCATGCTGGTCACCTTCCTTGCTGGCTGGTGATCGCAACGGGGGTTCCCGTTGCGGCGGTGCAACCTCCCGAATCCGGTGTCGTCGCGGGAACCGGGAGGGGCTTGGGGATGCCGGCGGAACTGACCGGCTACGAGGTGACGTACACGCCTGCGGCGTACAGACCGATGGAGCCGACGAGCATCGCCAGGTACAGAGGGCCCGCGAAGCGTCCACATCGGCGCAAGAGCCATCGGCCTAAGCCATGCACTACGCCGCTCCCGGCTCGACCACCGCCGGGCGAAGCGCACGCGCCGACACTGTTTGCGGACCCGCGCACCGCGCGCATTCGCAGAGCGGGTACCGGCCCGGGTCGGAGAGGATCGCCACCGGGTCGCCCTCACGTACCGCGGATTCCTGTTCCCAGGTCTGCCCTGAGTCACGGGACACCCGGAGCGTCATCAGGACGCGTGGCTCTTCGTCGCCCAGGCCCCGGATCACAGCGGCCACCCGGCAAGAGCACCGAGCATCGGCGACTTACTACGCATAACCGGCCTCTCTCTAGCAGCGGTTCGCTACACGGCTCGGCCCGGAGGAGTCTGTTCACAGGGGGTACGCCGGGCACATAACGATGCTGCGTCCCACGTCAGAGCGTTACTACCCCGTTTGACGGACGTTTGGGACGCTTCGCCATTACGGTTCGTCCCGTTCCCAACGGCCCAGGGAGGCGAACTGTGAACCACGCTCTCCGCCGCGCAATGGCGAGTGCCAAGATGACCGAGAAGCAACTCGCAGAGGCTTGCGGTGTCGATGCCAAGACGATCGGCCGATGGATCACAGAGCCGAACCGCGTCCCCCACGCCCGCCACAGATGGGCAGCCTGCGAGGCATTAGGCGAGGAGGAGAAAGTGTTGTGGCCCAACGCCATCCGCTCAGCACTCGCAACGGGTCCCGACCGGGAGATCGTTCAGGTCTTTCCCTACCGGTCGGCAGCACCGTCAAGCCTGTGGCGTTCCCTGGTGACCAAGGCACAGCGGGAGTTGGTGTTCGCCGGATACACCAACTACTTCCTGTGGTTGGAGCAGGCGAACTTGGCCGGCGCCCTACGTCGGAAGGCGCAGAGCGGGTGCCGGGTCCGGTTCCTGATCGGTGACCCCACCAGTCCTGTCACCGCGGCGCGCGAAGCCGAGGAAGGCGTACCGCTCACGCTCTCCACTCGAATCGCGGTGACACTCGCCGAGTTGGAGAAGCTGCGGGACGTCACCAGTATCGAGGGCCGTTTCGAGACAGGCCACGTCAACCTCTCGGTCTTCCGATTCGATGACGAGATGATCGTGACACCGATCCTTGCCCGCAGGGTGGGTCACGATTCGCCGATGATGCACCTGCGACGTGCACAGACGGACGGAATGTTCGATCGCTTCTCCGCACACGTCGAGGAGCTGTGGACCCGAGGGCGCGACATCAGGGAGGCACCGCAAGATGGCCAGGCGTGACTATGAGGATGACCCCAACGCTCCCGAGGCGAACAGCTTGGTGCCTGCTGCTTCTGCCGTCGTCGTCGACGAGGGCGGACGGGTGCTGTTGCAGCGGCGCACCGATAACGGGATGTGGGCCCTGCCCGGCGGAAAGATGGATTTGGGAGAGTCCATCGGAGAGTGCGCCATCCGGGAGACGTTCGAGGAGACCGGGGTGAACGTCGAGATCACGGGCATCGTCGGGACGTACACCAACCCCGGGCACGTGTTCGCCTACTCCGATGGGGAAGTGCGTCAGGAGTTCTCGATCTGCCTCCTGGCCCGCCCCACCGGCGGCACGCTCCGCACCTCGGACGAGTCATTCGAGGTCGCGTGGTTCGCCCAGGATGCGATTGACGATCTCCCGATGGTGCCGAGCATCCGCAAGCGCATCAACGACTGGCGGGCCGGCCAGGGTCCTGTTGTCCGCTGACACCTGCCGACTCTGAATAAAACAGGACCCCGGTTCCAGGATTCGGAACCGGGGTCGCGTGCTGTTTGAGGGCTGTCGGTTCGAGCCCTATTCACCCTGCCGGACGAAGCTGCCCTTCCCCCATTCGGTGACCACGAGACCGCGCTCCCGAAGGACCTGCACCGCTCGCCGCGCGGTCATCCGCGCGACCCCGTGCGCTTCGCAAAGCTCCGCCTCACTCGGCAGCCGACTGCCCGGCGGCAGTGCGCCCGACTCGATATCGGCAACGAGCGCGTCCAGCACCCGCATATACGGGGCGCGCGGGGCGGTCGGGTCGCTCGGGCTGTCTGGCATGAGGAGAGCGTAGACAACGGGCCAAATCACGACGACTTAGACAGGCAGATGAGTTAGACAGGTAGACGAGTTAGACAGGTAGACGAGTTAGACGTGTTGGCTTAGCGTGATGGGTGGAACGCAAAGCGCCCCGGAAGACCGCTGGTATCGGTCCGCCGGGGCTTCGTCACACAGCTAACGAGGAGCTGCACGACCCATGGATCTTATCGCCCAACTGTTCGCATGGACGCTCGCCGCTTTCATCCCCCGCCGACCCGGACGGCACTCCGCCGCCTACCTCACCGAGCAGCGAGCACCCGAGACAACCGCTAACCCTTGGTCCCGCCCGTGGACCGGCCCGAGCGCCGCCCAGGTGCGCGCCGTCTTCCGCCCCGAGACCTCAGCGGAAAGCACACTGCCCCTGTCCCCGATGCAGCGGGAACGGCGATGGGCCGTGCAGTTCGCCGAGATCGGCGTCGACTATCCGTACAGCTACCCGGGGGCGCCGTTCGACGCTCGGGCGTTCCACGGCGCCGCAGTCGCCGCATGAGCGCCCGAAGCGAGGTCGCGCTGTGCATCGGGTGCCACAGGCTCACCACCGCCCCCGTTGCCATGCGCTGGATCGAGAGCAGCAGCGGCCCAGGCGCAACCCTGTGGGGATGCCCTGGCTGCGCGCCCAAGCTCGGCACGGGACCCGATCTCGCGGAAGCTGAGCGCACCGCCACTCACTGAGCAGCCCACCAAAGCCATGCGCCCCGTTCGGTCCCCCACCGAACGGGGCGCATCCTTTTCGAGGGCACAACGAGGGCACACGACCTCAGAAGAACCCGGAAAATGGCGGCAACTACCGAAAGTAGTTTCCGCAGGTCAGACCCCATATTGCCGAGTCCGCGCAGGTCAAGAGATCATGGCGGGAAGTTCGTGAACTACCGCTGACCTCAGCTCCGCGATCTGCCTCACGCCGGCCCGGCGGTCCTCAGGACCGCCGGGCCGCGGTGGTTGCGAGGGGGTGTGTGCGGGGCGTGTGCGGCGCACGCGCCACTGCGGGCTCCTGTGGGCACTTGGGCGGCGATGAGTGCGCCCACCACGCTGAGTGGCATCACATCACCGCGTGGCAGGGGGTTCTCGCATGCCTGGGGACGGCACGTTTCGGGACGACTTCGGGGCATCCGTCGTCGTCGCGCTGGTCGCACTGCCCCTGTGCGTGGGGGTGGCGGTCGCCTCCGGGGTGCCGGCCGAACTCGGGATCGTCACCGGGGTGGTCGGCGGGCTGGTCACCGGATGGTTCCGCGGGAGCTCCCTACAGGTGAGCGGGCCCGCCGCCGGGCTCACCGTGCTCGTCTACGAGGCGGTGCAGGCCTACGGTCTTCCCGCTCTCGGGGTACTCGTGCTGGCCGCCGGGGTGGTGCAGCTGGGCATGGGGGTGCTGCGGCTCGGGCGGTGGTTCCGGGCGATCTCCGTCGCTGTCGTGTACGGGATGCTGGCCGGGATCGGGCTGGTGCTGATCTCCGGGCAGCTGTACGCCCTGGGCGGTGTGGAGGCTCCGGGGCCGACCCTCGCGAAGCTCGGTGGGGTCCACGAGCTCGGGGCGCGGGCCGACTTGGCCGCGGTACTGCTCGGGGTCGGGACCATTGCCGCCATGGCGGTCTGGCGCCGGGTGCCCGCCAGGCTGCGGATCGTTCCCGGAGCGCTCGTCGGGGTGTCCGCCGCCACCGCCGTGGCCGTCCTGCTGCGGCTGCCCGTCGAGAAGGTGCGGGTGACGGGCGTACTGGCAGCCGTGTCCCCGCCGGGCTGGGGCGACTTCGGTGTGTTGGCCTCGGTCGGCGCGGCCGGGACCGTGGTCGCGCTGGCGCTGATCGCCTCCGCCGAGACGCTCTTCAGCGCGGCCGCCGTGGACCGCATGCACAACGGGCCGCGGACCCAGTACGACAAGGAACTCATCGCCCAGGGCGTGGGCAACAGCGTGTGCGGGCTGCTCGGCGGGCTGCCGATGACCGCGGTCATCGTGCGCAGTGCCGCCAACGTGGAGGCCGGGGCGCGCACCCGCGCGGCCAGGGTGATGCACGGCGGCTGGCTGCTGCTTTTCGCCGTGGCCTTCCCCCGGGTGCTGGAGAGCGTGCCGCTGGCCGCGCTGGCCGGGGTGCTGCTGCACGCGGGCTGGAAGCTGCTGCCCGCCAGGGCGGTGGCCGTGCTGTGGCGGACTCACCGGGGCGAGGCGGTGGTGCTCGTGGTCACGGCCTCGGCGATCGTGATCACCAACCTCTTCGAGGGGGTGCTGATCGGGCTGGGGCTCGCCGTCGCCAAGGCGGCCTGGGAGACCTCCCACGTGCACATCGAGGAGGTGTGGGAGGACGAGGAGCTGTGCGTGAAGGTCGTGGGGAACGCCAGCTTCCTGCGGCTTCCGAAGCTGCTCGACTCCCTGGACTCGCTGCCGCACGGCCAGCCGGTGCGGCTGGACCTGAGCGGGCTGCGCCACCTGGACCACGCCTGTCTGACCGCTCTGGAGGGGTGGGAGCGCGCGCGGGCGCCGCTTCCCGGCCGGGAGGGCGTCATCTAGCGGGGTTACCCCCCGCCCGTGGAAAACGAGTTGAGGCGCACCCTGGGGGTGTCCGACGCCGTCGTCGTCGGACTCGGCGCGATGGTGGGCGCCGGTATCTTCGCGGCGCTGGCGCCCGCGGCGCGGGCGGCGGGTGGAGCGCTGCCGGCAGCGCTGGCCGTGGCGGCTCTGGTGGCCTACTGCAATGCGCACTCCTCGGCGCGGCTGGCCGCCCGGTATCCGGCCTCCGGCGGCACGTACGTCTACGGGCGCGAGCGGCTCGGGCCCTTCTGGGGGTATCTGGCCGGCTGGGCCTTCGTGATCGGCAAGACCGCCTCCTGCGCGGCGATGGCCCTCACGGTGGGGGCGTACCTCTGGCCCGGGCAGCAGCATGCCGTGGCTGTCGCGGCGGTGGTGGCGCTGACCGCCGCGAGCTACGGCGGCGTGCAGAGGTCGGCCCGCGTCGCCCGGTCGATCGTGGCGGCGGTACTGGCGGTGCTGGCCGGTGTGGTCGTGGTGTGCCTGTCGTCCGGGGCGGCCGAGCCGGGGCGTCCGGGCGGGTCGCCCTGGGGTGCCTTCGGGCTGTTGCAGGGCGCCGGTCTGCTGTTCTTCGCCTTCGCGGGCTACGCCCGGATCACCACCCTGGGCGAGGAGGTGCGCGACCCGCAGCGGACGATCCCTCGGGCGGTGCCGCTCGCGCTGGGGATCGCGCTGCTCGTGTACGCCGCGGTGGCGGTGGCGGCGTTGTCGGTGCTCGGCGTGGAGAGGCTGGCACGGTCGGCAGCGCCGCTCGCCGACGCGGTGCGGGCGGGCGGCCGGCCGGAGTTGGTCCCGGTGGTGCGGGTGGGCGCCGTCCTGGCCGCGCTGGGCTCGCTGCTGGCGCTCGTGCTCGGGGTGTCGCGGACGGTCCTGGCGATGGCGCGCGACGGCCATCTCCCGCGCGCGCTGGCGGCCGTACATCCCCGGCATCGGGTGCCGCACCATGCGGAGCTGGCGGTGGGTGCGGTCGTGGCGGTGCTGGCGGCCACCGCCGATCCGCGGGGCGCGATCGGTTTCTCATCCTTCGGAGTGCTCGTTTACTACGCGATCGCGAACGCCTCCGCGTGGACTCTCGATTCAGCTGTCAAGGGCCGGGCCGTGGCAGCGGTCGGGCTGTCCGGCTGTGTGGTGCTGGCGTGTGCGCTGCCCCTCGCGTCGACGCTCTGGGGGGCGGTCGTACTGGCTGTGGGCGTCCTGGCCCACGGGGTGCGGGGGCGGCTCAGATCCGGGATCTGAATCCGTCCCAGGGCGTCAGCTCCAGGTCGTACTCCTCCCCCGCCGGCGATCCGTCGCAGAACCATGCGGTGCCGTCGAGCCAGCCGCCCAGCCAGGCCGCCAGGCTGGGGGTGTCGATGGACCAGGCGAGCTCCGGCTCCCCGGGATCGTGGTCGAAGAGCAGGACCTGGGCGGTGTCGGAACGGCAGTCGACACAGACGTACATGCCGCAGCCGAAGTCGGCTATCGGCAGCACGCCCTCGGGCCAGCGCCTGGCGGACGCGCGGCCCGCCCCGTACGCGCTGACGGCGTGGCCCAGTGGGAGCAGTCCGCACTCGGGGCCGAATCCGCCGTCGCCGACACGGGTGTAGAGCGCTGCGAGCAGGGGCGGCAGGGCGAAGCCGAGTATGCCCTCGGCCCGGGCGATCTCCTCCGCGCCCAGGGCGGCGGGCAGGGGCTTTGCCTGCCCCTGCGCGGAGTTGCGTACGCGCGTGGCGACTTGCTCCAGCAACTGCTCCGTCTCGTTCATGCGTTCAGGGTGACGCACACCACCGACAGCCCGCCGGCCCTGTGGACAACTCCGCCCGCAGGCCGATCGGGACGGCCTGCGGGCGGGGTGTGCGTGTACGTGTACGTGCGGGTGTAGGTCTCCGCCTGTGTCAGCGCGAGGCGAACGGCGCGTCCGTCGGGACGATCTCGCGGCCCAGCGGGAGCAGGGCGAGCGGGACCATCTTGAAGTTGGCGATGCCGAAGGGGATGCCGATCAGCGTCACGCAGAGCGCGATGCCCGTGAAGATGTGGCCCAGGGCCAGCCACCAGCCGGCCAGGACGAGCCACAGGACATTGCCGATGGCGGAACCGGCGCCCGCGTCGTGGCGCTCGACCGTGGTGTAGCCGAAGGGCCAGAGGGCGTAGACCGCGATACGGAAGGCGGCGATGCCGAAGGGGATGCCGATGATCGTGATGCAGAGGATCGCACCCGCGAGGACGTAGCCCAGGAACAGCCAGATACCGCTGAGGATGAGCCAAATGATATTGAGGATTGTCTTCACTGGCGGCGGCCTGCCATCTGTTCGAGCCGGGCGATGCGCTCGGCCATCGGAGGGTGTGTGGAGAACATCTTAGAAAGGCCCGCGCCCGGACGGAACGGGTTGGCGATCATCATGTGGCTCGCCGCCTCCAGCCGGGGCTCCGGGGGCAGCGGAAGCTGCTTGGTGCCCGCGTCGAGCTTGCGCAGGGCGCTGGCCAGGGCCAGCGGGTCCCCGGTGAGCTGGGCGCCGGAGGCATCGGCCTCGTACTCGCGTGAGCGGCTGATGGCCAGCTGGATCACGGAGGCGGCCAGCGGGCCCAGGATCATGATCAGCAGCATGCCCAGGAGGCCGGGGCCCTCGTCGTCGTTCGACCGACCGATCGGGATCAGCCAGGCGAAGTTGACCAGGAACATGATCACCGAGGCGAGCGCGCCGGCGACCGAGGAGATCAGGATGTCGCGGTTGTAGACGTGGCTGAGCTCGTGGCCGATGACCCCGCGCAGCTCGCGCTCGTCGAGGATCCGCATGATGCCCTCGGTGCAGCAGACCGCGGCGTTGCGCGGGTTGCGGCCGGTGGCGAAGGCATTGGGCGCCTCGGTGGGCGAGATGTACAGGCGTGGCATGGGCTGGCGCGCGGACGTGGAGAGCTCGCGCACCATGCGGTAGAGCTGTGGCGCCTCGAACTCGCTCACGGGGCGGGCGCGCATCGCGCGTAGAGCCAGCTTGTCGCTGTTCCAGTACGCGTAGGCATTCGTCCCGAGGGCGACGAGGACGGCGATGATCAGGCCGCCCCGTCCGAAGAAGCTGCCGATGAGGATGATGAGTGCGGACAGCCCGCCGAGGAGTACGGCGGTCTTGAGCCCATTGTGCCGGCGGTGCACGGTACGCCCTCCAAGTGGTGCGGCAGGGGAGCCCGTCATGGATGTGAGGGTCTACGGTCCAGTGGACCCTCCCTTCCTGGTCAACGCGAGGTGAGGGCGTCTGGTTCCCGGGGCACGGCGGGGCAGCCGCCTGGCGCCGCCCCTTGCCGGGGAGCGGCGAGGCCGCGGAGGGTGTTACTCCGTACGGGTTGACCGCGCCCGTTATTGCGCGAAGAGGCTGCCCGAGGTGACGCGCAGGATGAGCTCCGGGGCGCCCGAGAGGACGATCGCCGTGATCGCGGTGAGGACGACGGCCGCCGTCACGGGCCAGGGGGCCCGGGTACGGGTCTGCGCGCCCTCGGGGGTGCGGAAGAGCAGCGCCGTCCAGCGCAGGTAGTAGTACAGGGCGATGACGACGTTGATTGCCATGACCACGGCCAGCCAGCCCAGACCCGCGTCGACGGCGGACCGGAAGACGGTGACCTTGGCGAAGAGCCCGATGAGGCCGGGCGGCAGGCCCGCCAGGCAGAGCAGGAAGAAGGCCAGCGACAGGGCGGCCAGCGGGCGCTCGGCGTACAGGCCTCGGTAGTCGCTGAGCCGGTGGAGCGGCTTCGTACGGGCGACCAGGGCGGCCACGGAGAAGGCGCCGAGGTTCACGGCGGCGTACATCAGGGCGTAGGCGACGGTGGAGCCGATCTGGTCGCGGTCGGAGTACGCGGCCGCGGCGATCGGGACCAGCAGGTAGCCGGCCTGGCCGACCGAGGACCAGGCGAGCAGCCGGACGGCGCTGTTCGGGCGGTCCGCGGACTGCCGGACCGCGGCGGTGTTGCCCAGGGTCATGGTGAGCGCGGCCAGCACGGCGAGGGCCGGGCCCCAGATGTCGGAGTACGCCGGGAAGGCGATCACCGTGACGAGGATCAGGCCGGTGAAACCGACGGCCTTGCCGATCACCGAGAGGTAGCCGGCGATGGGCAGCGGGGCGCCGATGTAGGTGTCGGGGACCCAGAAGTGGAAGGGGACGGCCGCGGTCTTGAAGGCGAAGCCGACGAGGGTGAGGGCGACACCGGCCATGGCGAGGGTGTCGAGCTGCCCGGGGACGTCCTCGAGGCGGTCGGCGACCTGGGTGAGGTGCAGGGAGCCGGTGGCGGCGTAGACGAAGCTGACGCCCATCAGCGACACGGCGGTGGCGGTGACGGAGGACAGGAAGAACTTCAGGGCGGCCTCGGAGGAGAGCCGGTCGCCGCGGCGCATGCCGACGAGGGCGAAGGCGGGCAGCGAGGCGACCTCGAGCGCGACGATCAGGGTGGCGAGGTCGCGGGAGGCGGGCAGCAGGGCCGCGCCCGCGGCGGAGGAGAGCAGCAGGAACCAGTACTCGCCGGCCGGCAGGCGCGTGTCCCGGACGGCGGTGACCGACACGAGGGCGGTGACCAGGGCCCCGGCCAGGACCAGGAACTGGATGGCGAGCGTGAAGTGGTCGGCGACGTAGCTGCAGGCCGCCGGGTCGTCGGTGAGGCAGAAGGTGGCGCGGTCACCGGCACGCAGGGGCAGCAGGGCGGCGGTCGCGGCGGCCAGGCCGGCCACCGAGATCCAGCCGAGGACCGGCTTGTGGCGCTCGGCGAGGAACAGGTCGGCGACGAGGACGACCAGGCCGACCGCGGCGGTGATCACCACGGGTGCGATGGCGAGCCAGTCGACGGACTGGACCAGGCTCGGGGCCTCGGCGGAGAGGACCGTCATGGCCGTCATGGCCGTCATGGCCGTCATGAGTTGCCTCCTGCGAGGAGCTTCTGGACGGCCGGGTCGGTGAGGCCGAGGAGGACCGCGGGCCACAGGCCGGCGAGGACGGTGAGGGCGACGAGCGGGGTCCAGGCGGCGAACTCGTAGCGCTGGATGTCCGCGACGGCGAGCTCGGGACCGGCCTTGGGGTCGCCCATGCAGACGCGCCGTACGACGATCAGCAGATAGGCGGCGGTGAGCAGGGTCCCGAACGCGCCGATGGCCGTGTAGGTGAGGAACGCGGGGCGGGAGAGGCCCTCGGCGGGGTCGAAGGCGCCGAAGAGGGCCAGCATCTCGCCCCAGAAGCCGGCCAGGCCCGGGAGGCCCAGGGAGGCGACGGCGGCGAAGGCGAGGAACGCGCCGAAGCGGGGGGCGCGGCCGTAGAGGGCGGCGCCGGTGGCTCCGGCGAGGGTGTCGAGGTCGGCGGTGCCGTAGCGGTCCTTGAGGGCGCCGACCAGGAAGAAGAGGAGGCCGGTGATCAGGCCGTGGGCGATGTTCGCGAAGAGTGCGCCGTTGACCCCGGTGGGGGTCATGCTCGCGATGCCGAGGAGGACGAAGCCCATGTGGCCGACGGAGGAGTAGGCGATCAGGCGCTTGAGGTCACCCTTGTTCCCCTTGCGGGCCAGCGCGAGGCAGGCGAGCGATCCGTAGACGATGCCGACGACGGCGAAGGCGCCCAGGTAGGGGGCGAAGGTGGCCATGCCGTCGGGGGTGATCGGCAGCAGGATGCGGACGAATCCGTAGGTGCCCATCTTCAGCAGGACGCCGGCCAGCAGGACGGATCCGACGGTGGGCGCGGCCGTGTGGGCGTCCGGCAGCCAGCTGTGCAGGGGCCACATCGGGGTCTTCACGGCGAGGCCGAGGCCGATGGAGAGGACGGCCAGGAGCTGGGTGGTGTGGGACAGTTCGCGGCCGTTGTCAGAGGCCAGTGCCACCATGTCGAAAGTGCCGCTGCTCAGTCCGATCAGCAGCAGACCGAGCAGCATGACGACGGAACCGAGGAGCGTGTAGAGGATGAACTTCCAGGCGGCGGCCTGCCGCTGAGCACCGCCCCAGCGGGCGATGAGGAAGTACATCGGGATGAGGACCATCTCGAAGGCGAGGAAGAAGAGCAGCAGGTCGAGGACGGCGAAGGTGGCGAGGGTGCCGGACTCCAGGACCAGGAGCAGCGCGACGAAGGCCTTCGGGGAGGGGCCCGCGGGGAGCTTGAAGTAGCTGTAGAGCGCGCAGAGGAAGAACAGCAGCGCGGTCATCAGGAGGAGGGGGAGCGAGATGCCGTCGATGCCGAGGTGGATCCGGACGTTCAGCGCCTGGATCCAGCTGATGTCCGTCGTCGCCTGGAAGCGGGACGGGGCGTCGTGGTCGAAGCCCAGGGTGAGGGCGATGGCCGCGGCGAGGATCACGCCGGTCACAGTCACGCCGTGGCGCAGCACGGCCTGTTCGGGGCTCTTGCCCTTGAGGCCGGGCGGGGCCGGCAGGAGCGCCGCGGCGGAGCCGAGGAGCGGTGCGGCCAGGATGAACACCAGAAGGAACTGCATCACGGACGGGCTGATATCAATCACGGCTGACTCACGGCTCACGATCCGGCGTTGACGTTGGCGAGGACGGCGGTGGCGATCGCCAGGACCACGGCGCCGGCGAGCAGGGCGCTGAGGTAGCTCTGCACGTTGCCGGTCTGGGCGCGGCGGACGAGGCTGCCGAGCAGCTGGGTGCCGGTGCCCGCGCCGCGGACGTACGTGTCCACGACCTCGCGGTCGAGGAAGCGGACGAGGCTCGCGGCGGCCCGGACGGGCCGGACGAAGAGCCGGTCGTAGACGGCGTCGAGGTGGAAGCCGTCGGCAGCGTGGCGGTGCAACGGGCCGAGGAGCGCCTTGCCGGGGTCGGCGGCGGGGCCGACCGGGACGGCGGGGTGGTCGTGGGTCACCTCGGCCACCTCGGGGGCTTCCGCGGCGGACGCGGCGGCGACGACGGCGGCGGGTGCTCCAGCCGTGGCCGCGTCCCGGGTGCCGGCAGCGGTGGCCAGGGCTGCCTTCGCACCGGCGCGCTGCCAGAGAGCGTAGGTGAGCATCGCGCCGATGGCCGCGGCGCCCGTGCCGAGGACCGAGGTGACCACCGTCGGGGTGAGGTCCCCGCCGTCGAACCAGTCGGTGATGGGGCCCGCCGCGAGGCCGAAGCCGACCGACGGGATCGCCAGCAGCCACAGCACGCCGGTCATGGCGAGGGGCTCCTTGCCGTGGTCGGGGGCGGGCGCGCCCCGGCCGCGGAAGGCCATCAGCCACAGCCGGGTCGCGTAGGCGGCGGTGAGCAGGGCGGTCAGCAGACCGGCGACGAGCACGAGCCAGCCGGCGGCGCCGGGGGCGAATTCCGAGTGGCCGGTCGCGGTGTGCTCGGCGGCGACGAGGACGGCTTCCTTGGAGAAGAAGCCGGCGAAGGGCGGGATCGCGGCGAGCGCGAGCAGCGCGATCGTCATGGTCCAGAAGGCATCGGGGATGCGCTTGGCCAGGCCGCCCATCCGGGACATGGCGCCCAGGGAGTTCGTGCCGCCGGCGTGGATGATCACGCCGGCGCCGAGGAAGAGGAGCGCCTTGAAGGCGCCGTGGGACAGGAGGTGGAAGACGGCGGCGCCGCGGTCGCCGACGGCCAGGGCGCCGATCATGTAGCCGAGCTGGCCGATCGTGGAGTAGGCGAGCACCCGCTTGATGTCGTCCTGGGCGATGGCGGCCAGGCCGGAGCCGACCATCGTGACGGCCGCCATCACGGCCATGACCACCAGTGCCGCACGGGAGGCCGCGAAGACGGGCAGGAGGCGGGCGATGAAGTAGACACCGGCGGCGACCATCGTCGCGGCGTGGATCAGCGCCGACACCGGAGTGGGGCCCGCCATGGCGTCGGGGAGCCAGGTGTGCAGGGGGAACTGCGCGGACTTGCCCGCGACTCCGGCGAGCAGGAGCAGCGCGATCAGGGTCGGGTGGTCGAGTCCGCCCGCGGCGACGGTGTTCAGGATCTTCGGGATCCGGAAGGAGCCGGCGTCGGTGGCGAGCGCGAACAGGCCGATCAGGAAGGGGACGTCGCCGAGCTTGGTGACGAGGAAGGCCTTCAGGGAGGCGGAGCGGGCCGCTTCGGTCTCCCAGTAGTGGCCGACCAGGAAGTACGAGCAGATGCCCATGACCTCCCAGCCGACCAGCAGCACCATCAGGTCGCCGGAGTAGACGACGAGCAGCATGGCGGAGGTGAACAGCGAGACGAGAGCGGCATACGACGGGTAGCGCGGGTCCTCACGCAGGTACGCCGTCGAGTAGAGCTGTACGCAGGTGGCGACGACCCCGACGAGGACGGCGACCAGCACGGCGAAGCCGTCCAGGTAGAGCGACAGGTCGATCGGCACCGAGCCGGTCGGGGTCAGCTCGGTCGCGGTGTCGATCGGCTCGCCACCGCCCTGGCGGACGGCGACGATCACGGCCAGGACGGCGGCGGCGAGCGTCGGCAGGATGGCGAGCGGCCGGACGAAGCCGGGAGCCTTGCGGCCGAGCAGCAGTCCCGCCACCGCGCCCAGGAAGGGCAGGAGCGGGACGAGGACGGCGAGGGTCGTGGTGCTCACGCGGTGACCTCGCTCTGGTTGTTCGCGGCGGACTCGTGGCCCTCGGCGGTGTCGCGCAGCCGGTCCACGTCGGAGGTGCCCCGGTTGCGGTAGACCATCAGCACGATGGCGAGGCCGATGCCGATCTCGGCGGCGGCGATCGCGATGGTGAAGAGGGTGAGGGCCTGGCCGGCGTGCAGGGCGTCGCGCAGCCAGACGTCGAAGGCCACCAGGTTGAGGTTGACGGCGTTGAGCATGAGCTCGACGGACATCAGGACCAGGATGGCGTTGCGGCGGGCCAGTACTCCGTACAGGCCCGTGCAGAAGAGGAGCGCCGCGAGCACGGCGGGGTAGGCGAGGTGCATCAGCGCCGGCCCTTCTTCTCGCCGGGGCCGGCCGGGGTGGCGGCGTCCTCGGCGTCGGCGGCGGGGTCCGCGGGGTCGGCGGCGGGGTCGTTCCTGCGGGACAGCACGATGGCGCCGATCAGGGCCGCGAGGAGGAGGACGGAGAGCGCCTCGAAGGGCAGCACCCAGTGCTGGAAGAGGATCTCGCCGGAGACCTTCGTGGAGCCCTGGACCGGTCCGTCGAGATCGATCCAGGTGGTGCGGAAGGCATCGATGACCACCCAGACCAGCGACACGGCCGCGACGACGGCGACGCCGAGCGCGACCGGGCGGTTGCCGGAGTCCGCGTCCGGGGAGCGGCCGATGGGGGCCTTGGTGAGCATCAGCCCGAAGAGGAGGAGGACGACCACGGAACCGAGGTAGATGAGGACCTGGACCCAGGCGATGAACTCGGCGGTCAGCAGCAGGTATTCGACGGCGATGCCGCCGAGCGCGACGACCAGCCACAGGGCGGCGTGCACCAGCTGCTTGGTGGTGACCGTGACGAGGGCCGCGCCGAAGGTGGCGATTCCGACGAGGACGAAGGCGATCTCGACGCCCGTCGGGGAGAGGAAGCCGGGCCCGGTGGTGGCGGCTGCGGCCAGGGTGGCGGCGGGGCTCACGCGTCTCCCTCCGGGGTCGGGTCGGTCGGCGGTGCGGTGGGCGGTTCGTTCTCGGCCGCCCGGGCGGCGGCTTCGGCGGCGGCCGCCGCGGCGACCGCGGCTTCGGCCTTCTCCACTGCCTTGCGGGCGGCGGCGATCTCCTTGGGCTCCTCGGCGGCCGGGTCCAGCGCGGGCGGCGCCGGCACGGTCCACATCCACTCGCGGAGCTTGTCGCGCTCGTGGGTCAGCTCGTGGATGTCGGTCTCCGCGTACTCGAACTCCGGCGACCAGAAGAGGGCGTCGAAGGGGCACACCTCGATGCAGATACCGCAGTACATGCAGAGGGAGAAGTCGATGGCGAAGCGGTCGAGGACGTTGCGGCTGCGCTCGCGGCCGCCGGGGGCGGACGCCGGGACCGTCTCCTTGTGGGAGTCGATGTAGATGCACCAGTCGGGGCACTCACGGGCGCAGAGCATGCAGACGGTGCAGTTCTCCTCGAACAGACCGATGACCCCGCGGGAGCGGGGCGGGAGTTCGGGCTGGGCCTCGGGGTACTGGGCCGTGTGCGAGCGCTTCGTCATCGTGCGCAGCGTGACGGCCAGGCCCTTGGCCAGGCCGGATCCGGGGATGGGCATTACTGGATCGCCACCTTCACGATGCCGGTGAGCGCGATCTGGGCGAGCGCGAGCGGGATGAGTGTGGTCCAGGCGAGCTTCTGGAGCTGGTCCTCGCGCAGCCGCGGGTAGCTCACACGGAGCCAGATCACGACGAAGGCCAGGATCGCGGCCTTGAGCAGGGTCCAGACCCAGCCGAGGCCGTCGCCGCCGAAGGGGCCGTGCCAGCCGCCGAGGAACAGCACGGTGGTCAGGAAGCAGAGGACGACGATGCCGGCGTACTCGGCGAGCAGGAACAGCGCGAAGCGCAGGCCGGTGTACTCGGTGTACGCGCCGAAGATGATCTCGGAGTCGGCGACGGGCATGTCGAAGGGGGGACGCTGCAGTTCGGCGAGGCCCGCGGTGAAGAAGACGAGGGCGCCGACGATCTGCCAGGGCAGCCACCACCACTCGAAGGCCTCGACGATGCCGGGGAGGGAGACCGTACCGGCGGCCATGGCCACGGAGGCGGCGGCGAGCAGCATGGGGAGCTCGTAGGCGAGCAGCTGGGCGGCGGTGCGCAGGCCGCCGAGCAGGGAGAACTTGTTCGCTGAGGCCCAGCCGGCCATCAGTGAGCCGAGGACTCCGACGCCCATGACGGCCAGTACGAAGAACAGGCCCGCATCGATGACCTGGCCGACGGCGCCCTCGCCCGGGCCGATCGGGATGGCCAGGAGGACGAGGAGGTACGGCAGCAGGGCGACGGCGGGGGCGAGCTGGAAGATCCGGCGGTCGGCGTTCGCCGGGACGATGTCTTCCTTCTGCGCGAACTTCACGCCGTCGGCGACGAGCTGGGCCCAGCCGTGGAAGCCGCCGGCGTACATGGGGCCGAGGCGGCCCTGCATGTGGGCCATCACCTTGTGCTCGGTCTGCCCGACGACGAGCGGGAGCACGAGGAAGACGGCGAAGACGGCGATCAGCCGCAGGGCGACGTCGAGGACGTCGTTCACGCGTCGCCTCCGTTGTCGGGGGTGGGGTCGGTCTCGGGGGTGGCCGCGCGCTCGGGCTCGGGTACCTGCTCGGGTTCCGGCTCGGGCTCGGCCTTCGGCGCGGGCCGGGGGGCCGGCTCTTCGAAGGCGGGCTTCGGGTCGTGCCAGGGGGCGTCCGAGCTGCGGGGCGCGGGGCCGCGCGGCGGAGCGGCCGCCTCGCCCGCGTCCGGGACGCCCGGGGCGGGAGCCTGGCTCGCCGAGCCGTCGGCGACCGAGCGGGTACGACGCGGCGGGCGCGCCGCAGCCTCCGGAGCGGGCGCGTCCGGGGCGGCGGCACCGGCGTGCGGTGCAGCGGCGTCCGGGGTGGCCGCGGGCTCCGTGCCCGCGGCCGACGCGGCCGGGGTGGCGGGATCCGCGGCCTGGCTGGCCGAGCCGTCCGACACCGAGCGGGTGCGGCGCGGCGGGCGGGGGGTGGGGTCCGTGGTCGGGTCGGACGGGGGCTGGGTGGCCGAGCCTTCGGTGACCGAGCGGGAGCGGCGTACGGGTGCACCCTCACGCGGGGTGCGGGCGGCGGCGGCGCCCGCCGCGCCGGCCGCGCGCGGGGTACGGGCCGGGCGGGCGGGGGCCGGCGGGAGCTGGCCCTTCATCGGGCCCCAGTCGTTCGGGTCCGGGACGCCCGGCGGAAGCATCTGGCGGCGCTTGGGCGCGTCCGGGTCGTGCGCCTCGCCCGGCTCCTTGGCGCCGGGCCAGGCCTTGGCGACGCGCGCGGCCAGGACGAAGTCCTTGCGCAGCGGGTGGCCTTCGAAGTTCTCGGGGAGGAGCAGGGGGACGAGGTTCGGGTGGTCGGTGAAGGTCACCCCGAACATCTCGAAGGTCTCGCGCTCGTGCCATTCCGCGCCTGCGTAGACGGCGACCGCGGACGGCAGGGAGGCGGCGCTGTGCGGCACCGTGGTGCGCAGCAGCAGCCGGCGCACCCGGTGGTTCTCCAGGGAGACGACGTGCGCGCAGATCCGGAAGCCCGTGCCGGGCTCGTCCACCGCGCTCAGCCAGTCGAAGTACGTACAGCCCAGCTTGTCCCGGGCGATTTCGAGGGCGGGGATCCAGCTGCCGACGGGCACGTCGACGGTGAGGACGTCGTACGAGAACTCGGCGACGGCCTCGGCGCCGAAGACCGTCGGCGCCGCGTCCGGGAGGGAGTCGTAGAGGTTCACGCGCCGGCCCCCTGCGCGGGTGCGGGCGGGGGCGTGACCAGGCCGCTCGTCAGCTGGGAGACCGACGGCCCGGCCGCGTAGCGCTCCGCCAGCGACTCGCGGGCGATCTTCTCCTGGAGCTTGAGGATGCCCTGGAGGAGGGCTTCGGGACGCGGCGGGCAGCCCGGTACGTAGACGTCGACGGGGATGATCTGGTCGACTCCCTTGGTCACCGAGTACGAGTCCCAGTAGGGGCCGCCGCAGTTGGAGCAGGCGCCGAAGGAGATGACGTACTTCGGCTCCGGCATCTGCTCGTAGAGCCGCTTCACGGCCGGCGCCATCTTGTCCGTGACGGTGCCCGAGACGATCATGAGGTCCGCCTGGCGGGGGCCGGGCGCGAAGGGGATCACACCGAGCCGGATGAAGTCGTGGCGGGCCATCGACGCGGCGATGAACTCGATCGCGCAGCAGGCCAGACCGAAGTTGAAGACCCACAGGCTGTACCGGCGGCCCCAGTTCAGGACCACCTTCATCGGTTCCGGGGCCAGGCGGGAGAGAACTCCGAGGCGCTTGGGCTCCGGGAGCAGCACGCCCTCGGTCGGCGTCACAGCCGGTGTCACGTCCATTCGAGGACGCCCTTCTTGTACGCATAGAGCAGGCCGACGGCCAGGAAGCCCAGGAAGATGAACATCTCCACCAGCGTCGTGGCGCCGTAACCGGCGGCGGCGAACACCGTCGCCCACGGGAACAGGAAGATCGAGTCGACGGCGAAGATGACGTAGAGGAACGCGTAGACGTAGTAGCGGACCTGGGTGTGCGCCCAGCCCTCGCCTACCGGGTCCACGCCGCATTCGTACGTCAGCAGCTTCTCGGGCGTGGGGACGACGGGCCGCAGCAGGCGGCCCGCACCGAAGGCGACGGCCACGAAGAGCACACCGAGGACGGCCAGCAGGCCGACGACCGAATAACTCCGGAAGTAGTCCGCCGCGAGCACGGTTACGGTCGATACCGTTGGTTCGGGCACGTCCGTTCCTCGCTCCTCGGTCACTGTCGACGATCTGGTACGGACGGGAGTCTAGGGCCTGCCTCACACGGGGTGGGGTTATCCCCCGTTCACAGCACCCCGGCCACCCCATGGCATCAGCGGGTCGCACTTGACAGGCTGTGGCGCATGACCCTGAGCCACGCCATCCCGGACAACGATCGTCCTCCCCCCGTACGCGCCGTTTTCAGTGCGGTGACGTGGAAGGAGATCGCCTATCTGGTGAGCAACCTGCCGCTGGCGGTCGTCGGTTTTGTTTATGCGGTTGTCATGGTTTCCACCGCGGGCGGCCTTTCCGTAACCGCGATCGGAATTCCGCTGCTCGCGTGCGGTCTGTACCTGTCCCGCCAATGGGGGCGGCTGGACCGGGCGCGCGCCCGCGGACTGCTGGGCGTGCGGGTCGACGAGCCGAGCCCGATCCCCGGTCCCAAGCGGTCCGGCGGATTCTTCCCCTGGCTGTGGACGAGCATCAAGGATCCGGTCGGCTGGCGGACGGTGTTGTACCAGCTGATCCGGCTGCCGTGGGGAGTACTCACCTTCACGGTAGCGCTGACCGGCCTGTTCGTGCTGTGGCCGGTGCTGCCGTATCTCGTGCGGATGATGGCCAATGTGGACCGGGCGATGGTACGGGGGCTGCTGTCGCCCTCCGAGGACCTTGAGCGGCGGATCGCGGAGCTGGAATCGGACCGGGGCGTGGTGGTCGACACCGCGGCGGCCGACCTGCGGCGCATCGAGCGGGACCTGCACGACGGGGCGCAGGCCCGGCTGGTGGCGCTGGCGATGGGGCTGGGCCTGGCGAAGGAGAAGCTGCTGGAGGACCCGGAGGGCGCGGCGGCGATGGTCGACGAGGCGCACGGGGAAGTGAAGCTGGCGCTCCAGGAACTACGGGATCTCGCGCGCGGGATCCACCCGGCGGTGTTGACGGACCGGGGGCTGGACGCGGCGCTCTCGTCGGTGGCGGCGCGGTGCGTGGTGCCGGTGAAGGTGGCGGTGGACCTGCCGGGGGATCCGGCGGGGGCGGGGGCGCGCCCGGCGGAGGCGATCGAGGGGATCGCGTACTTCGTGGTGTCCGAGCTGCTGCAGAACGTGAGCAAGCACGCGGGGCCGGGGGCGCGGGGCGCGGTGGTGGAGGTGTGGCGGGCCGGGGCCAGGCTGATGATCCGGGTGTCGGACGACGGGTGCGGCGGGGCGAGTGCGTCCGGGGGGAGCGGGTTGGCGGGGCTGGCGGAGCGGTTGGGCGCGGTGGACGGGGTGCTGGTGGTGGACTCGCCCCCGGGGGTGGGGACGGTGGTCACGGCCGAGCTGCCGTGGCGGGACCGGGGTTAGGCCCCGCCCGGGGCCCCTGTGTGGGTGGGTGAGCGGGACTCCTGTCCGGGATGGGCGGGGGTCCCGTTCGCGTGTCCGGCGCGGCGCCGTTTCCCAGGGCTCCGCCCCGGACCCCGCGCCTCACACGCCGGCGGGGCTGGATTTGGCGGCGCCCCTTACCTGCGCGGTGGGGGCGAGCGGGGCACCTCGAACGCCGGCGGGGCTGGATTTGGCGCGGGGTGGGGTTAACCCCCCGGTGGAGAGGCCGACTCGCCGCATGGTTGTGGGGGGTCGGGGGCGGCAGGGTGAGGGGGTAATGGCGGCGCGGAAGGGCGGGACGGGATCATGGGCAACGGCAAGGGCGGGGTCGGCGCGGTGCTGCGGGCTCCGGTCGAGGGGCGGACCTGGCGGGAGTTCGGGTACCTGCTGATCGGACTGCCGCTGAGCACGCTGTACTTCTCGCTCACCATCACCGGCGTGAGCCTCGGCGCCGGGCTGCTCGTCACCTTCCTCGGCGTGCCGGTTCTCGCCGGCATGCTCGCCATGTGCCGCGGGTTCGGTCACCTGGAGCGGGCCCGGGTGCGCGCGCTGCTCGGGACCGACATCGCCGCCCCGGCGCCGATCCGGGCCCGGAAGGCCGGGCCGCTGGCCTCCATGGGGGCGCTGCTCAAGAGCGGGAGCGCCTGGCGCCACGCGCTGTACTCGGTCATCCACTTCCCGTGGGCGGTCTTCTCCTTCTGCCTGTCCCTGGTGCTGTGGTCGTGCGGTTGGGCGTACCTGCTGTACCCGCTCTGGTTCTGGGTCTTCCCCGCCTACACCGACCAGCCCGGTCTGCAGCTCTTCCAGAACGACGACTACTCCTTCTACCTCGACTCGCCCGGCGAGATCGCCCTCACGAGCCTCATCGGGCTGGCCGTCACCCTCGCCACCCCCTGGGTGATCCGGGCCCTGGCCACCGTCGACCGGGTGATGGTCGGCGGGCTGCTCGGGGCGTCCAGCCTGGCCGGCCGGGTCAGTGAGCTGGAGTCCGACCGCGGGGTGGTCGTGGACACCGCCGCCGCCGACCTGCGGCGCATCGAGCGGGACCTGCACGACGGGGCGCAGGCCCGGCTGGTGGCGCTGGCGATGGACCTGGGGCTGGCGAAGGAGAAGCTGACCGAGGACCCGAGGGCGGCCGCCCTCATGGTGGACGAAGCGCACGGCGAGGTGAAGATCGCCCTCCAGGAGCTGCGCGATCTGGCGCGCGGGATCCACCCGGCCGTGCTGACGGACCGGGGTCTGGACGCGGCGCTGTCGTCGGTTGCCTCGCGGTGCACGGTGCCGGTACGGGTGGCCGTGGACCTGCCCGCCCGGCCCGCGGCGGCGATCGAGGGGATCGCGTACTTCACGGTGTCGGAGCTGCTGCAGAACGTCAGCAAGCACGCCCGGGCCCGCTCGGCCTCGGTGGACGTGTGGAAGTCCGGGGGGCGGCTGCTGATCCAGGTCGCCGACGACGGCCTGGGCGGGGCGGGACCGCGGGAGGGGACGGGGCTGGCGGGGCTGACCGAGCGGCTGGACGCCGTGGACGGGGTGCTGGTCGTGGACTCCCCCGCCGGGGGCGGGACGACGGTCACGGCCGAGCTGCCCTGGCGGGCGTAGGGCCTCGCAGAGCTGCTGGTGCAAGGGCCGGGCCGAATGGCCCGGCCCTTGGCAACTCCCTCCGCGCGCGGCACCCGTTTGCGGTATGCGACCTTCCAGTACGCGAAAACTCCCCCCGTACGCCGACGTGTTGTCCCGGCTCTGCCTTCACCGGGACTTAAGGCTGGGATGCTTGGCTGAGTCGGGTAGTGCGGGAACAAATGGACGCGGGAGCTGCTGAGTCGTGGAAGACAGGGTGCGGGTCGTCATCGCCGAGGATTCAGTGCTGCTGCGTGAGGGCCTGACCCGGTTGCTGACCGACCGGGGGCATGACGTCGTGGCGGGCGTCGGGGACGCTGAGGCCCTGCTCAAGACGGTGGCGGACCTGGCGGCCGAGAATGCGCTGCCGGATGTGGTGGTGGCGGACGTGCGGATGCCGCCGACCCACACGGACGAGGGGGTGCGGGCCGCCGTCAGGCTGCGCCGCGACTACCCCGGGATAGGCGTGCTCGTGCTGTCCCAGTACGTGGAGGAGCAGTACGCCACCGAACTGCTGGCCGGTTCCAGTACCGGGGTGGGGTATCTGCTCAAGGACCGGGTGGCCGAGGTGCGGGAGTTCCTGGACGCGGTGGTGCGGGTGGCCCGGGGCGGTACGGCCCTGGACCCCGAGGTCGTCGCCCAGCTGCTCGGCCGCAGCCGCAAGCAGGACGTACTGGCGGGTCTGACCCCGCGCGAGCGCGAGGTGCTCGGGCTGATGGCCGAGGGCCGGACGAACTCCGCCGTGGCGAAGCAGCTGGTCGTGAGTGACGGAGCGGTGGAAAAGCACGTCAGCAACATCTTCATGAAGTTGGGCCTGTCACCGAGTGACGGGGATCACCGGCGCGTACTGGCCGTTCTCACCTATCTGAAATCTTGATCGACTGACACTCTGTCAGATATGGCATACCGGCAGGGCCGTCTCGAGGGGCGGTCCTACGGTCCAGAATGTGACCGCTCCTGGGGGCCTTGATCCCTACCGTCGTAGGGTGGGTCCCGGGGGGTCACGCCTCGAAGGAGGTCCAGTTCAGTGACCAGCCAGGTCAGTAGCCCAGCCGAGCAGGCCGACGGGGCCGGGGGTGCGGTCGTCGGTGGACAGCGCACCCCGGAGAGCCCCGGCGGCAAGGAAGTACGCCGTCTGGATCGTGTGATCATCCGATTCGCGGGTGACTCCGGTGACGGTATGCAGCTCACCGGTGACCGGTTCACCTCGGAGACCGCGTCGTTCGGAAACGACCTGTCGACGCTGCCGAACTTCCCCGCCGAGATCCGGGCCCCTGCCGGAACCCTCCCGGGCGTCTCCTCCTTCCAGCTCCACTTCGCCGACCACGACATCCTCACGCCGGGCGACGCCCCGAACGTGCTGGTGGCGATGAACCCGGCGGCCCTCAAGGCGAACATCGCGGACGTGCCGCGCGGCGCGGAGATCATCATCAACACGGATGAGTTCACCAAGCGCCCGATGGCCAAGGTCGGCTACGCGACCTCGCCACTGGAGGACGGCTCGCTCGACGCCTACAGCCTGCACCCGGTCCCGCTGACCACCCTGACCGTCGAGGCGCTGAAGGACTTCGGCCTCTCCCGCAAGGAGGCCGAGCGCAGCAAGAACATGTTCGCGCTGGGCCTGCTGTCGTGGATGTACCACCGGCCCACCGACGGCACCGAGAGCTTCCTGCGGCAGAAGTTCGCGAAGAAGCCCGAGATCGCCGAGGCGAACATCGTCGCCTTCCGCGCCGGCTGGAACTTCGGGGAGACCACGGAGGACTTCGCGGTCTCCTACGAGGTCGCCCCCGCCACCCGGGCCTTCCCCACCGGCACCTACCGCAACATCTCGGGGAACCTGGCGCTCTCCTACGGTCTGGTCGCCGCGAGCCAGCAGGCCGATCTGCCCCTCTACCTGGGCTCCTACCCGATCACCCCCGCCTCGGACATCCTGCACGAGCTGTCGAAGCACAAGAACTTCGGCGTGCGGACCTTCCAGGCCGAGGACGAGATCGCCGGCATCGGCGCGGCGCTCGGCGCGGCCTTCGGCGGCGCGCTCGGCGTGACCACCACCTCCGGGCCCGGTGTGGCGCTCAAGTCGGAGGCGATCGGCCTCGCGGTGTCGCTGGAGCTTCCGCTGCTGATCGTGGACATCCAGCGCGGCGGCCCCTCCACCGGTCTGCCGACCAAGACGGAGCAGGCGGACCTCCTTCAGGCCATGTTCGGCCGCAACGGCGAGGCCCCCGTACCGATCGTGGCGCCGAGGACCCCCGCGGACTGCTTCGACGCCGCCCTCGACGCGGCCCGGATCGCGCTCACCTACCGGACCCCGGTCTTCCTGCTCTCCGACGGCTATCTGGCCAACGGGTCCGAGCCCTGGCGGATCCCGGAGGTCGCCGACCTGCCCGACCTGAAGGTCAAGTTCGCCACCGGCGCGAACCACACCCTCGGCGACGGCACCGAGGTGTTCTGGCCCTACAAACGCGATCCGGAGACCCTCGCGCGGCCCTGGGCCATCCCCGGCACCCCCGGCTTGGAACACCGCATCGGCGGCATCGAGAAGCAGGACGGCAGCGGCAACATCTCCTACGACCCCGCCAACCACGACCTCATGGTCCGCACCCGGCAGGCCAAGGTCGACGGCATCCTGGTACCCGACCTCGACGTGGACGACCCGGACGGCGCCACCACCCTGGTCCTGGGCTGGGGATCCACCTACGGTCCCATCACCGCGGCCGTCCGCCGGCTGCGCGGCGCCGGACTCCCCGTCGCCCAGGCCCATCTGCGCCACCTCAACCCCTTCCCCAGGAATCTCGGCGAGGTCCTGGAACGTTACGAGAAGGTAGTGGTGCCGGAGATGAACCTCGGGCAGCTCGCCACCCTGATCCGGGCGAAATACCTGGTCGACGCCCAGTCGTACAACCAGGTCAACGGAATGCCGTTCAAGGCGGAGCAGCTCGCCACGGTTCTCAAGGAGGCCATCGATGACTGAGGTGACCGAAGGGGAGCGGACCCTGCTCTCGCTGGTACCGAAGGCCGAGAGCAAGCAGTCGATGAAGGACTTCAAGTCGGACCAGGAGGTCCGCTGGTGCCCCGGGTGCGGTGACTACGCCGTGCTGGCCGCCGTTCAGGGCTTCATGCCCGAACTGGGCCTCGCGAAGGAGAACATCGTCTTCGTCTCGGGCATCGGCTGCTCCTCCCGCTTCCCGTACTACATGAACACCTACGGGATGCACTCCATCCATGGCCGCGCCCCGTCCATCGCGACGGGCCTCGCCACCTCCCGCCGCGACCTGTCCGTCTGGGTCGTCACGGGTGACGGCGATGCCCTCTCCATCGGCGGCAACCACCTCATCCACGCCCTCCGCCGCAACGTCAACCTCAAGATCCTGCTGTTCAACAACCGGATCTACGGGCTGACCAAGGGCCAGTACTCCCCCACCTCCGAGATCGGGAAGATCACCAAGTCGACGCCGATGGGCTCACTGGACGCGCCCTTCAACCCGGTGTCGCTGGCGATCGGCGCCGAGGCCTCCTTCGTCGCCCGCACCGTCGACTCCGACCGCAAGCACCTGACCGAGGTACTGCGCCAGGCCGCCGACCACCAGGGCACGGCGCTCGTGGAGATCTACCAGAACTGCAACATCTTCAACGACGGGGCCTTCGAGGTCCTCAAGGACAGGGATCAGGCCATGGAGGCCGTGATCCGGCTGGAGGACGGGCAGCCGATCCGCTTCGGTGCGGACAACGCGAAGGGTGTCGTGCGCAACCCGGCCACCGGGGACCTGGAGGTCGTCGAGGTGACCGCGGCCAACGAGGCGCGGATCCTGGTGCACGACGCGAGGAACGCCAGCGCCACCACCGCGTTCGCCCTCTCGCGCCTGGCCGACCCGGACACGCTGCACCACACCCCGATCGGGGTGTTCCGCAGTGCCGAGCGGCCCGTCTACGACACGCTCATGGCCGACCAGCTCGACGCGGCCATCGACCGCAGCGGCAAGGGCGACCTGGGGGCCCTGCTGAACGGCAACGACACCTGGACCGTCGTCGGCTAGCGCGCACCTCCCCGCACGCCGCGGAGCCCGGATCCTGCGCCAGGATCCGGGCTCCGTCGCGTCCGGCGCGGCGGAGCCTCGCGGGCCCGAAAGATGTCATGAGTATCTCTTGGTTACGGGCATGACATCTGGGCCGTACGGCGATACCGTCGTGAAGTTGGCTGGAAGTCGCACAGGAGGCCCCGTGAAGGCAGAGAACGAGCAGCGCACGGGTTTGCTCTACGGATTCGGCGCATACGGGATGTGGGGGCTGGTCCCCCTCTTCTGGCCGCTGCTGAAGCCCTCCGGAGCCGTCGAGATCCTCGCCCATCGCATGGTGTGGTCCCTGGCCGTGGTCGGTCTGGCCCTGCTCGCCCTGCGCCGCTGGGGCTGGATACGGGAGCTGCTCCGGCAGCCCCGCAAGCTCGGCATGACCACCCTGGCCGCCCTGGTGATCACCGTGAACTGGGGCCTGTACATCTGGGCCGTCAACAACGGGCACGTCGTCGAGGCGAGCCTCGGCTACTTCATCAATCCGCTGGTCAGCATCGCCATCGGGGTGCTGGTCCTCGGCGAGCGGCTGCGCCGCGCGCAGTGGGTGGCGGTCGGCCTCAGCTTCACCGCCGTCCTGGTGCTCGCCATCGGCTACGGGCGCCCTCCGTGGATCTCGCTGGTCCTGGCCTTCTCCTTCGCCACGTACGGGCTGATCAAGAAGAAGCTCAACATGGGCGGTCTGGAGTCGCTGGCCGCGGAGACGGCCGTACTGTTCCCGCCGGCCCTCGGCTACGTCCTGTGGCTCGGCGCGCAGGGCCAGTCCACCTTCGCCTCGCACGGAGTCGGCCACTCGCTGCTGCTGGCCGCGACCGGGCTGGTCACCGCGATCCCGCTGGTGTTCTTCGGGATGGCGGCGATCCGGGTCCCGCTGTCCACCCTCGGGCTGCTCCAGTACATGGCCCCGGTGTTCCAGTTCGGGCTCGGCGTCCTGTACTTCCACGAGGCCATGCCACCCGAGCGCTGGGCGGGCTTCTCCCTGGTGTGGGCCGCGCTCGCGCTCCTCACCTGGGACGCGCTGCGTACGGCACGGCGCTCCCGGGTCAGGCTGGCGGCAGCGCCGGCCGTCGTGTCGGTCCCGGCCCGCGAGCCCGCGTAGCAGGAGCGGCAGGGCGCGCCCCTGGGCACGCACCAGGCCACGCACCAGCAAACCCTTCACACCCTTGATCCCCGGTACGGACCGCCCGCACCGGGGATCGTCCGTTTTCCGAACTGCCCTGACCGAATTGTGGTCTTGACGGACAGTCATACTCTCGCTGAACATCAGGCTCGCACTGACGCACTAACGCTCACCTGCTCTATCCCCACTCGTTCCGTCATATCCCCGCGGAATCCCGGAGCCCCCACATGAGCCTGTCCGTCTCCCGGCGCCTTGCTGCCGTGACCGCGTTCGCGGTCGCCGGCCTGTTCGCCTCCGCCGCCCCCGCCGCACTCGCCGCCCCCACGGCGGTCACCGCGGCGCCGACACCGCCCGACATACCGCTGGCCAACGTCAAGGCCCACCTGTCGCAGCTCTCCACCATCGCCGCCAACAACGGCGGCAACCGCGCCCACGGCCGGACCGGCTACAAGGCCTCGATCGACTACGTGAAGGCCAAGCTCGACGCCGCCGGCTTCACCACCACCCTGCAGACCTTCACCTCCAGCGGCGCCACCGGCTACAACCTGATCGCCGACTGGCCGGGCGGCGACCCGAACTCCGTGCTGATGGCCGGCTCGCACCTGGACTCGGTGACCTCGGGCGCGGGCATCAACGACAACGGCTCCGGCAGCGCGGCCGTCCTGGAGACGGCCCTCGCGGTCTCCCGGGCCGGCCTGCAGCCCACCAAGCACCTGCGCTTCGGCTGGTGGGGCGCGGAGGAGCTGGGCCTGATCGGCTCGAAGTACTACGTCAACAACCTGCCGGCCGCCGAGAAGTCCAAGATCTCCGGCTACCTGAACTTCGACATGATCGGCTCGCCGAACCCGGGCTACTTCGTCTACGACGACGACCCGACCATCGAGCAGACCTTCAAGAACTACTACGCCGGCCTCGGCATCCCGACCGAGATCGAGACCGAGGGCGACGGCCGCTCCGACCACGCCCCGTTCAAGAGCGCGGGCATCCCCGTCGGCGGCCTGTTCTCCGGCGCCGACTACACCAAGACGGCCGCACAGGCGCAGAAGTGGGGCGGCACCTCCGGTCAGGCCTTCGACCGCTGCTACCACTCCTCCTGCGACAGCCTGTCGAACATCAACGACACCGCCCTGGACCGCAACTCCGACGCCGCCGCATACGCGATCTGGACGCTCGGGGCGGCCGCCACGGTCCCGCCGGGCCAGTCCTTCGAGAACACGGCGGACGTCACGATCCCGGACTCCCCGGCGGCTGCGGTGACCTCGTCGATCACGGCCTCCGGTGTGACGGGCAACGCGCCCGCGACCACCAAGGTCGACGTGAACATCGTCCACACCTACCGCGGTGACCTGGTGGTCGACCTGCTCGCCCCCGACGGCACGGTCTACAACCTGCACAACCGCAGTGGCGGCAGCGCCGACAACCTCGTCCAGACGTACACGGTCAACGCCTCCAGCGAGGTCGCCAACGGCGTCTGGAAGCTCCGGGTGAAGGACGCGGCCGCGCAGGACACCGGCTACATCAACAGCTGGAAGATCACCTTCTAGCCTGTCGGTTTCCCGTCCGCCGGCCCACTGATCCACGGCTCCGGCACGCTTCGATCCGATCGGGTCGGGTCGTGCCGGAGCTCAGGCGTCCTCGGCCCGGGACTGCCCCGACACCTGGAGCGGTCCCTGGATCCGGGCGCGCAGCTCCGAGGCCACGGCCGCGATGTCCGCGCGCCCGAGCTTCGCCGCTTCCACCAGATCGCCGAGCTCCTCCGGCGACGGCAGCTGCTTCGCCCCGGCCACCCGCAGGTACGAGCGGGTGGCCGCGGCCGCGTAGAACTCGTTCATCGGGGATTCCAGCGCGGGGCACACCGCGAGGGTGTGCAAAAACGCGGCGGCCCGCCACGCGGTGTCCGGGGCGGGCTGTTCGGGCACGAGGACGAGGTCGTTCTGGTGCCGGGCGACCGCGGCGGCCACCCCGGAGGGATCCCACACGGCGGGATCGGACGGGAGATGGTGGGCGAGGGCGGTCCAGGCCCACTCCATGGTGATCTTCAATTGCCGAACCGCTCCTGGAAGTAACTCCAGTGGTCGGCGAACTCCTCTATGCCGGAGAGGAACTTCTTCCGGTCCTCGTCGAGCTCGCGTTCCGTGACCTCGGTGATCAACGCGGTGACCGTCGTCCCCAGCGCCGCCGCACGTGCCTTGAGGCGTTCGTGGAACTCTTCGTCCAGGCGGATGGTGACGTGTCTCGACATGTCCAACACCGTACAGCGGGTGTGCTGTACGGGTGGCAGGAATGCCGCAGGGGTGGGCAGGGACACAGTCCCGGCCCACCCCTGCGGCGCGCTCGCCCGTCGGGCGGGCGACCGGCGTGCGACTACTTGTTGGCGTTGGCCGCCTGCACCAGCGCGTCCTTGGTGACCGCGCCGACGTAGACCTTGCCGTCGTCCGTGATCAGGGCGTTGACCAGGCGGGTCGACAGGACGCGGCCCTCACCGAACTTCCCGTTGACCTTGTCCCCGAGGGAGTCGAGGAACTGCTTGGCCTCCTTCGGGGTGTTCTTGTCGTTCTCCAGGTCCTTCAGGCTCCGGTCCGCGCCCGAGTCGATGCGGGCGATGGTCGACCAGCCCTCGCCGAGCACCTTCACGTCGCCCTTGCCGTTGGCGCCGCCGGCCAGGCCGCCGAGGCCCGGGAAGGACTCCAGCGCCTTCCAGTGCTCGTCCGCGCCACCCTTGCCCTGGTCCGCGCCGTCCACGCCCTCGGTCACCTTGGCGCCCTTGGGCGCGGTGAAGGCGAAGGTGTCCGCGGCCGGCTTGGCGAAGTCCACCTTGGTGAAGCCGGCGTCCACGATCGGCTTCCCGCCCTGGGCGGAGAGCAGCTGCACGCGCAGCGGCACGCCGTTCTTCGCGTCCACCGCGATCTGGACCGAGCCGACCGTGGAACCGCTCTGCTTGGGCTTGAGCACCAGCTGGTAGGCGTCCCGCCCGGCCACCTGCGCGGTCTCGCCGACGCTGATGTCCGTGGTGGGGCCGGCGGCCGCCAGGACCTCCTCGGCCAGCTTCTGCGGCGAGGCGGCGAGGCGGTCGCCGGTCTTGTGCTCCTTGCCGTCCTTGCCCTTGCCGTCCTTGCCCTTGCCGTCCTTGCCCTTGCCGTCCTTGCCCTTGCCGTCCTTGCCCTTGCCGGCGTCGGCGTTCTTCTCGTGGAAGACCTCGTTGGACTTGGAGTCGTAGCCCCACACGTCCTCGCCGTTGTGGATGAGGCTGTACTCGTCCTTGCCGTCGAGGAAGGTCAGCCGCTGGCGGTCCGGGCCGTCGGCCGCGACGCGCAGGGTGTGGCTGCCGTTCGCCAGCTGGGCGACCTTGTCCTCCGGGTTGGCGGAGCCGCCCGCGATGCCGCCGCCGCCGAGCAGCCCGCTCGCGATCTTCGGCAGACCGAGGTCGGTGGTGATCCGGGCGGTGCCGGACAGCTGCTGAACGTCCGAGGCGGCGACCTTCTCGATGAGCTGCTGCGCCGTCACCTTCGGCAGGTCGGGCCCGCCGGCGTTCGCGAAGGCCGGGACCATCGCAACGGTCGCCGCGGCCACACCCGCCACCGCTACCGGTACGGCGTACCGAGCGGCCTTGCGAGAAGTCTTGGTGTTCGGTGCCATGTCAGTGCCCTGCCCTCTGTGTCGACTGCGGTGACCACCGTGTCGCCGCGCTCACCCGATCTGGTGGGGTTGATGACTCCATCTGACCAAATCCGCGGCCCCGGGGCGTCAGTCCCCGGACGCAACTGCGCGTACGCCCGTGGGATGACATGAAAAGGGCCCCTCTCCCCCGACCCGTAGGGGTCGCCGGGGCTGAAGGGCCCGTTCCGCAGGTGCGGCGGTTATCCGGCGCGGTGCACCACTGCATCGCACAGCTCTTCGAGCGCCGACTTCGCGAAGCACTCCGGCAGCGGGGCGAGCGCGGCCCGCGCGTCCTCGGCGTACTGGATGGTGTCGCGGCGGGCCCGCTCCAGGGCGGGGTGCGCCCGCAGCCGGGTCAGGACCTCCGCGTGGCGCGCGTCGTCCGTCAGGTCCCCGTCCAGGAGGCGTACGAGCTCCAGGTCGGCGGGGTCGCCACCCCGGGCCGCCATCTCGCGCAGCCGCAGCACGGGCAGCGTCGGGATGCCCTCGCGCAGGTCGGTGCCCGGCGTCTTGCCGGACTCGTGCGCGTCGGAGGCGATGTCGAGGACGTCGTCGGCGAGCTGGAAGGCGGTGCCGAGCCGCTCCCCGTACTGGGTCAGGATGTCGACGACCGACTCGTCGGCGCCGGACATCAGCGCGCCGAAGCGGCCGGAGACCGCGATCAGCGATCCGGTCTTGCCGGCGATGACGTCGAGGTAGTGGGCGACGGGGTCGCGGCCGTCGCGCGGACCGGCCGTCTCCAGGATCTGACCCGTCACCAGCCGCTCGAAGGCCTCGGCCTGGATGCGCACGGCCTCCGGCCCGAGGTCGGCCAGGATGTGCGAGGCACGGGCGAACAGGAAGTCACCCGTCAGGACGGCGACCGAGTTGCCCCAGCGGGCGTTGGCGCTCTCCACCCCGCGGCGGACGTCCGCCTCGTCCATGACGTCGTCGTGGTAGAGCGTCGCGAGGTGCGTGAGCTCGACCACGACGGCGGACGGCACGATGCCGGGCGCGTACGGGTCACCGAACCGGGACGCGAGCATCACCAGCAGCGGCCGGAACCGCTTGCCGCCGGCCCGGACCAGGTGCTGTGCGGCCTCGGTGATGAAGGGGACTTCGCTCTTGGTGGCTTCCAGCAGACCCGCCTCGACGGCGGCCAGTCCGGCCTGGACATCGGTCTCAAGAGCCTGGTCCCGCACGCTCAGTCCGAACGGCCCGACGACGGTCACGAGGGGTACTCCTGTCTGCTGACGATCACGCTGACGATCACATGGATTGTCGATGTGTCGCTGCCATCACTCAAGCCAGCGTATCGGGTCTGTTTTCGATCACCGAGAGCGCCTTCCCGGCCATCACTCGCGCACTGTCCGTTGCGCACCGGTATGTTCTTGAGAAGCCGAATCAACCGGAGAATGCGTTTTGCCCAGAACTGCGACCTATATGGACGAGCCCGCGGATCCGGAGGCCGACCGGCCACCGCCCCGCGACGACCACGCCTTCCTCGGCCACCCCCGGGGACTGGCCACGCTCCCCGGACTGGAGGTCTGGGAGCGCTTCTCATTCCTGGGCATGCAGGCCATCCTCGTCCTCCACTTCGCGGACACCGTGGCGAACGGCGGCCTGGAGATGGACCCGGGCACCGCGGCCTCCGTCTCGGCGGCCTACGGGACCATGGTCTACCTCGTCTCCGTCGCCGGCGGATGGCTCGCCGACCGCATCCTCGGTTCGTACCGGGCCGTGCTCCGGGGCGGCATCCTGATCGCCTGCGGCCACTACGCCATGGCCGTGCCGACGGCCGCCATGGCCCGGGCCGGCCTCGGCCTGATCAGCGCGGGCACCGGCCTGCTCACGCCGAACGCGGCCACCACGGTCGGCAAGCTCTACCGGCTGCGCCCGTACGTGGTAACGGCGCCGTGGTTGCGGCGCACGATGCACCCCGTCCACTGAGGCCGGGTCCGAGGCGAACGTCCGAGGCGATTGGCGGCTGAGACCAGATGATCATCCGTACCGACTTCCCGTACGGCACCTCCCACGAGGATGTCCGGATCCCGCTGCCCGACGGTGTGGAGCTGTACGCGCGGATCTGGCGCCCGGTGACGGACGAGCCCGTTCCGGCCCTGCTGGAGTACCTCCCGTACCGGCTCACCGACTGGACCGCGCCGCGCGACCGGCAGCGCCACCCCTGGTACGCGGGGCACGGCTACGCCTCGGTGCGGGTGGACGTGCGCGGCCACGGCTGCAGCGGGGGCCGGCCCGGGGACGAGTACGACGCCCGCGAGCTGGCCGACGGCGTGGCGGTGGTGGAGTGGCTGGCGGCGCAGCCGTGGTGCACGGGCTCCGTGGGGATGTTCGGGATCTCGTGGGGCGGGTTCAACTCCCTCCAGATCGCCGCCCTGGCCCCCGAGCCCCTGAAGGCGGTCGTCACCGTCTGCTCGACCGACGACCGGTACGACAACGACGTCCACTACATGGGCGGCTCGGTGCTCGCCGTGGACATGCACGCGTGGGCGGCGACCATGCTGGCCTTCGCCTCCCGGCCGCCGGACCCGCAGTTCGTCGGCGACGGCTGGCGCCGGCAGTGGCTGGACCGGCTGGAGGCGGTGGAACCCCTCGTCCACACCTGGCTCTCTCACCAGACGCGCGACGACTACTGGCGCCACGGCAGCGTCTGCGAGGACTACACGGCGATCGGCGCGGCCGTGCTCGCCGTCGGCGGCTGGCACGACCCCTACCGGGACACGGTGCTGCGGCTCGTCGAACACCTGCCGCCGGCCCGCGTACGGGGCCTGATCGGGCCCTGGTCGCACCAGTACCCCGACCGCGGGCTGCCGCCGGGACCCGCCATCGGCTTCCTGCAGGAGACCCTGCGCTGGTGGGACCACTGGCTCAAGGGGGCGGACAACGGGGTCATGGAGGAACCGCTGCTGCGCACCTGGATCAGCGACTCGCACCCGCCCGCGACGGTGTACGAGGAGATGCCGGGGCGCTGGGTCGGCGAGAAGGCCTGGCCCTCGGCGTCCGTCATCCCCGTCCCGTACGTGTTCCAGGGCGCGCCCGTGGACGTCGCCTCCCCGCAGCACACCGGACTGGACGCGGGCCGGTTCTTCCCCTTCGGCAACGACGCCGACCTGCCGCCGGACCAGCGGGAGGAGGACGCGAAGTCGGCCTGCTTCGAGTTCCCGGTGGGGCGCGAGGAGCCGGTGGAGATCCTGGGGCGGCCGTCGGTGACCCTGCGGCTGCGGCTCGACGTGCCGTACGGGCAGGTCGTGGCCCGGCTGTGCGACGTCGCCCCGGACGGCTCTTCGACGCTGGTCACGCGCGGCGCGCTGAACCTCTCCGCCCGCCGGGGCCGGGACCGGGCGCTGCCCTGGCCGGTGGGCTCGTACGAGGACGTCGCCTTCGAGCTGAACGGCATCGGGCACGCCTTCGCCCCGGGACACCGGATCCGGCTCGCCGTGTCCTCCGCGTACTGGCCGTGGATCTGGCCGCGGGCCGGTTCCGAGGCCGGCTGGACCCTGGACCCGGCGGGCAGCGCGCTGACCCTGCCGGTGCGGGCCTCGTCGGCGTCGGACGGCGGGATCGTCTTCGAGGCGCCGGAGCAGTCGGAGCCGCTGGGGGTGGTCTTCCCGGAGACGCTGGACGAACCGCGGCCGGAGCGGCTCGTCGTACGGGACGTCGCGCGCGGGACGTGGCGGCTGGAGGTGGACCCGCGGTACGGGGGCACCCGGGTGTTCCCGGACGGCCTGGAGTACAGCGAGGACGCGCAGGAGGTGTACGAGATCCAGGACGCGGACGCGTTGTCGGCGCGGACGCTCTCGCGGTGGCGGATCCGGCTCCACCGGCCGGAGCTGGGCTGGGACGCGCGGGTGGAGACCCGCTCGGAGATCCGCTGCGACGAGGGCGGCTTCCTGACGGCGAACGAGGTGGTGTGCCGGGAGGGGGACGAGGTGGTCTTCCACCGGACGTGGGAACGCCGGTTGCCGCGGGCGGCGGGCTGAGCCGTTCAGTGCGGCGCCGCGGCTGGATCGGCTACGCGTAGAGCCGCTCCAGGACCACCGCGATGCCGTCCGCCTCGTTCGAGAGGGTGACCTCGTCGGCGACCGCCACCAGCTCGCGGTGGGCGTTGGCCATGGCCACCCCGTGGGCGGACCACGCGAACATCGGGATGTCGTTCGGCATGTCCCCGAAGGCGATCGTCGCGGCCGGGGACGCGCCCAGGATCTCCGCCGCCCGTGCGAGCCCGGTGGCCTTGTCGATGCCCGGCGGCTGGAGTTCCACCGTGTGCTCGCCCGCCATGGTGACGTTCACCAGGTGGCCGACCACCGAGCGCGCGACCCGCGTCAGTTCGTCGTCGTCCAGTTCCGGGTGCTGGAGCAGCACCTTGTTGATCGGCGCCGACCACAGGTCGCAGCGCCGCGGGACGCGGACCGTCGGCAGGTGGGGGTGCCACATCCGGTAGCCCGGCCCTATCAGCATCTCCGCGTCCACCCCCTCCTGGTTGACCGCCGCGTAGACCTCGCCGATCTCCGCCTCGATCTTGCCGAGGGCCACCTCGGCCAGCTCCCGGTCCATGGAGGCGGAGTGCAGCAGGCGCCCGCGCGCCGCGTCGTACACCTGCGCGCCCTGCCCGCACACCGCGAGCCCCGTGTAGCCGAGCCGGTCAAGGACGTGTCGGACCTGGGGGACGGGGCGTCCGGTGACGACGATGTGCTGGGCGCCGGCCGCGCGCGCCGTCGCGATTGCCTCGTACGAGCGCGTGGAGACGGTGTCCCCGGCTTGCAGCAGAGTCCCGTCCAGGTCTGTGGCGATCAAGGCATAGGGAAGGGCCGGAGGCGGGGCGGAAGTCACGGCGCCTAGGATACGGACCCCTTTGGACAAGTCCTACAAATAGAGCCCGAATCCGGCCTCCCGCACGCCCCATCCGTCACTCTGGCATGCTCCTGCGTCGAGCAGGGCAGGTACGGGACAGGGAAGTGCACAACCCCGACCGTAGAGCCCTCGATCGGCGGCACGTACCAAAAGATCAGATATGACCGGAACTGTGGATACCTGACCACGAGCGTCGTCCCGGGTGTGTTTCATCTCCGCCCGGGTACCCGCGCTTTCCCGCGGGATCCTGAGTAGCGTGTCCCGCACCGTGTCTACCGGGACACCCCCCGGACCGCGTCGAAAGCGAGGCAGTACCCCATGCCCCAGCAGAGCCCCCTCGATGTCCCCGAGGGCGACCCGTTCGGGCCGCACAACCTCCCCTACGGCGTCTTCTCGACCGCCGCGGAAGGCCGCCGCCGGATCGGTGTGCGCATCGGCGGGCACGTGCTCGACGCGGGGGCGGCCGCGGCCGCGCTCGGTTCCCCGTACGCCGGGCTGCTCGGGCAGTCCTCCCTCAACCCGCTGCTGGCCGCCGGGCGCACCACCTGGCGCGACGTCCGCCGCGCGCTGACCGCCTGGGTGACCGACCCCGGCCACCGCCCCACCGTCGAGCCGCACCTGCTGCCGCTCGACGAGGTCACCCTGCACCTGCCGTACGAGGTCGCCGACTACGTCGACTTCTACGCGAGCGAGCACCACGCCACCAACGTCGGACAGATGTTCCGCCCGGACGGCGACGCGCTGACGCCCAACTGGAAGCACCTGCCGATCGGTTACCACGGCCGCTCCGGCACCCTCGTGGTCTCCGGCACCGACGTCGTACGCCCCTCGGGGCAGCGCAAGGCGCCCACCGACCCGGCGCCCGTCTTCGGCCCCTCCGTCAAGCTCGACATCGAGGCCGAGGTCGGCTTCGTCGTAGGCGCCCCCTCCGAGCTGGGCACCCCGGTGCCGCTGGGTGCGTTCGAGGACCACGTCTTCGGGCTGTTCCTGCTCAACGACTGGTCGGCGCGGGACATCCAGGCCTGGGAGTACGTGCCGCTCGGCCCCTTCCTCGGCAAGTCCTTCGCCACCTCCGTCTCTGCCTGGGTCACCCCGCTGGAGGCCCTGGACGCCGCCCGCGTCGCACCGCCCGCCCGGGACTTCCCGCTCCTGCCCTACCTGGACGACGCCGCCCTCGACCGCCCCGGCGGCTTCGATCTGCGCATCACCATCTCCATCAACGGGCAGGAGGTGGCGCAGCCGCCCTTCGCCTCCATGTACTGGACGGCCGCCCAGCAGCTCGCCCACATGACCGTCAACGGCGCCTCCCTGCGCACCGGCGACGTCTTCGGCTCCGGAACCGTCAGCGGTCCCGAGGTCGGGCAGCGCGGCTCGCTGCTGGAGCTCACCTGGAACGGCCGCGACGCCATCGAGCTGACCGACGGCAAGCGCACCTTCCTGGAGGACGGGGACACCGTCACCCTCACCGCCTGGGCCCCCGGCCCGGACGGCACACGCGTCGGCCTCGGCGAGGTCACCGGCCGCATCGCGGCATCGCGCTAGTCCAGCGCCAGCGGTACCGGTCGGCGGGGTGGCGGATCTTTCCACCACCCCGCCGGACCCGCAGGTCAGAGCCCTGCCGGCCCACCGGGACACCTCGGAGGCCCGGGCGGTCCTCGCGGCGGATGTCTGCGACCCGGACGCGGACGTCCGCGGCTGCGCCGGGCGGGGCCGAGAGATGCCGCGGCCCCCGTTCGGAGGCGCGCCGCGTGCGGCCGGCGGGCGGGGCCGAGATGGTGGACGGACAAATGGGCGCGGGAACCCGTACCCCGTACCCCCACCGCGAGGAGCCGCCGACATGTCCGTCCGCAGTCTGAAGACCGTCCTGGCCTGTACGGCCGCCGTGTCGCTGAGCCTGGTCGCCGTGGCCCCGGCGCACGGGGTCGAGGGGCCCGCGCCCGACCCGAGGAACAAGCAGGCCATGCGGGACATGGCGACGGCGATCGCGGTGACGGCCAAGTACGTGGACGAGCGGGCCGCGATCAAGGACGGGTACGTCCCGCACGGCGAGACGTGCATGACCAACCCCTTCGGGGTGGGCTCCATGGGCTACCACTACGTCAAGCAGGCCAACTGGGGCTCGAAGGACCCGGCCAGGCCGACCGCGCTCCTCTACAGCACGGCGAAGGACCGCAACGGCCGGCGCAAGCTGGAGACCGTGGAGTGGATGGCCACCGACCGGGACCAGGACCTGAAGACCAGCGACGACCGGCCGAGCATGTTCGGGCTGCCGTTCGACGGGCCGATGCCCGGCCACTGGAAGGGCATGCCCAAGCACTACGACCTCCACATGTGGGCGTACAAGGAGAACCCGGCCGGACGCTTCCACAACTGGAACACCGCGCTGACCTGCCCGGGCAAGGCCCCCGCCGCGGCGGGCCCCGCACACACGCACGGCCACTAGTCCGGACCGGCCTGTGCGGTCAAGTGCCCTGCGCATACGACTCACCCATGAGGACGGTGTTCCGCGAATCCCCGGCGATACGCTGGTCGCCCTCGCGAGACTCCGGCTCATGGGAGCACTGATGAACCCGGAACACAGCTGGCCGATCCCCCCACCGGGCGGCTGGACTGCCGACGACCTGGACACGCTTCCGAATCCGCCTCCGCACACGGAGCTGATCGACGGGAGCCTGATCTTCGTGAGTCCGCAGACCCTCTGCCACTCCAGGGCGGTCGACCTCTTCAACTGGCAGCTCCAGTCGTTGGTCCCGGAAGGCCTTGAGGTCCTCAGGGAGTTCACCATCGATATCGACCGGCGCAACCGCCCCGAACCCGACGTCATCGTGTGCCGTGAGGACGTCGTCGGCGACCTGGCCCAGACCCGCCTGCCGGCCGAGACGGTGCTGCTGGCGATCGAAGTGGTCTCGCCCGAATCAATCGACCGCGACCGCGAGACCAAACCGGTGAAGTACGCGCGGGCCGGGATTCCCCACTACTGGAGGGTCGAGAACCGGACGGCCGGGCAGTCGTCTACGTCTTCGAACGCGAGCCGGTCAGCCTGGCCTACGTCGCGTCGGGCATCTTTCACGACCGCCTGAAGGTCTCCGTCCCCTTCCCCGTCGACCTGGACCTCACCTCCATCACGCCGAAGCGCGGCCGTCCCGCGCAGTAGCCCGAAGGGCCCGGCTCCCCGTGGGAGCCGGGCCCTTCACCGTATGGCGGACCGGTCAGCGGACGAAGGTGCTCGCCTGACCCGCCAGGTCCAGGAAGTACTGCGGGGCGAGGCCCAGGACGAGGGTGACGGCGACGCCCACCGCGATGGTGGTCATCGTCAGCGGCGAGGGGACCGCCACCGTCGGGCCGTCGGCCTTCGGCTCGCTGAAGAACATCAGGACGATCACCCGGATGTAGAAGAAGGCGGCGATCGCGGACGAGATCACACCGATGACGACCAGCACCCCGGCGCCGCTCTCCGCCGCAGCCTTGAACACGGCGAACTTACCGGTGAAGCCCGAGGTCAGCGGGATGCCCGCGAAGGCCAGCAGGAACACCGCGAAGACCGCCGCCGTCAGTGGCGAACGCCGGCCGAGACCGGCCCACTTGGACAGGTGCGTGGCCTCGCCGCCCGCGTCGCGCACCAGCGTGACCACCGCGAAGGCGCCGATCGTCACGAAGGAGTACGCGCCCAGGTAGAAGAGGACCGCCTGGACCCCATCCGCCGAGGTCGCGATCACACCGGCCAGGATGAAGCCGGCGTGCGCGATCGAGGAGTACGCCAGCAGCCGCTTGACGTCCGTCTGGGTCACGGCGATCACCGCGCCCGCGAGCATCGTGACGATGGCGACCGCCCACATCACCGGGCGCCAGTCCCACCGCAGCCCCGGCAAGACCACGTAGAGCAGCCGCAGGAGGGCGCCGAAGGCGGCCACCTTCGTCGCCGCCGCCATGAAACCGGTGACCGGGGTCGGGGCGCCCTGGTAGACGTCCGGGGTCCACATGTGGAAGGGGACCGCGCCGACCTTGAAGAGCAGGCCCATCAGGATCAGCGCGCCGCCGATCAGCAGCAGCGCGTCGTTGCCCATGGTGGAGGCCAGCGCCGGGTCGATGTTCGCCACCGTGCCGTCGACGACGTCGGCGATCACCGCGTATGAGACGGAGCCCGCGTACCCGTAGAGCAGCGCGATGCCGAAGAGGAGGAAGGCGGAGGAGAAGGCACCCAGCAGGAAGTACTTCACCGCGGCCTCCTGCGACAGCAGCCGCTGGCGGCGGGCGAGGGCGCAGAGCAGGTAGAGCGGGAGGGAGAACACCTCAAGGGCGATGAACAGCGTCAGCAGGTCGTTGGCCGCCGGGAAGATCAGCATGCCCGCGATCGCGAACAGGGCCAGCGGGAAGACCTCGGTGGTCGTGAAGCCCGCCTTGACGGCGGCCTTCTCGCTGTCGCTGCCCGGTACGGACGCCGCCTGGGCGGCGAAGGAGTCCACCCGGTTGCCGTGGGCCGCGGGGTCCAGCCGCCGCTCGGCGAAGGTGAACACCGCCACGACCGAGGCCAGCAGGATGGTGCCCTGCAGGAAGAGCGCCGGTCCGTCCACGGCGATGGCGCCCATGGCCGCGATGTGGGCCTTGCTCGACCCGTACCCGCCGGCCGCGAGGCCGACGACTGCGGCGAAGGCCGAGGCCAGTGCGGCGACGGTGAGGAACACCTGCACGTAGTAGCGGGACTTGCGGGGCACGAAGGCCTCGACCAGGATCCCGAGCACCGCCGCGCCCACCACGATCAGCGTGGGCGCGAGCTGTGCGTACTCGATGGTCGGTGCCGGGATCCGGTCGGCCGGCCCTTCGGCCGCCAGTGTCCACAGGCTGTGGGCGGAAGTCAGTGTGCTCACTTCGCCGCCTCCCCGTTCTTCGCTTCGACGTCGACCTCGGGCTTCGGGTCCGTCTGCTTCACGTCCGACATGGTGTGCTCCACCGCCGGGTTGACGATGTCGGTGAGCACCTTCGGGTAGACACCCAGCCCGATCAGCAGGGCGATCAGCGGGGCGACCACCAGTACCTCCCGCAGGCGCAGGTCCGGCATGGTGCGGACCTCCTCCTTCACGGGGCCGGTCATCGTGCGCTGGTAGAGCACCAGCGTGTAGAGCGCGGCCAGCACGATGCCGGTGGTGGCGATGATCCCGACGACCGGGTACCGGGCGAACGTGCCGACCAGGACCAGGAATTCACTGACGAAGGGCGCGAGGCCCGGCAGTGAGAGGGTGGCGAGGCCGCCGATCAGGAAGGTGCCGGCGAGGACCGGTGCCACCTTCTGGACGCCGCCGTAGTCGGCGATGAGCCGCGAGCCGCGCCGCGAGATCAGGAAGCCGGCCACCAGCATCAGCGCCGCCGTCGACAGGCCGTGGTTGACCATGTAGAGGGTGGCGCCGGACTGGCCCTGGGAGGTCATCGCGAAGATGCCCAGGACGATGAAGCCGAAGTGCGAGATCGAGGCGTAGGCGACCAGCCGCTTGATGTCCCGCTGGCCGACCGCGACCAGCGCTCCGTAGACGATGCTGATCAGGGCCAGGACGAGGATCACCGGCGTGGCCCACTTGCTGGCGTCGGGGAAGAGCCCGAGGCAGAAGCGGAGCATCGCGAAGGTGCCGACCTTGTCGACGACCGCGGTGATCAGTACGGCGACCGGCGCGGTGGACTCCCCCATCGCGTTCGGCAGCCAGGTGTGCAGCGGCCACAGCGGAGCCTTCACCGCGAAGGCGAAGAAGAAGCCGAGGAACAGCAGCCGCTCGGTGTTGGTCGCCATGTCGAGCGTGCCGGCGGCCCGGGCGGCGGTGATCTCCTGGAGCGAGAAGTTCCCGGCGACCACGTAGAGGCCGATAACGGCCGCCAGCATGATCAGTCCGCCGACCAGGTTGTAGAGGAGGAACTTGACGGCCGCGTACGAGCGCTGGGTGGCCGCGTTCTCCTCCGAGCCGCCGTGGGCCCGGTCGCCGAAGCCGCCGATGAGGAAGTACATCGGGATGAGCATGGCTTCGAAGAAGATGTAGAAGAGGAAGACGTCGGTGGCCTCGAAGGAGATGATCACCATCGCCTCGACCAGCAGGATCAGGGCGAAGAAGCCCTGGGTCGGCCGCCACCGCGAGTCCGCCGGGGATTGAGTCTCCAGGGGTTCGGCGTCGTGCCAGCCGGCCGCGATCACGAAGGGGATCAGCAACGCGGTGAGCCCGATGAGCACCACCCCGATCCCGTCCACGCCGAGTTCGTAGCGGACGCCGAAGTCGGCGATCCACGAACGGGATTCGGTGAGCTGGTAGCGGTCACCGCTCGGGTCGAAGCGGACCGCGACGAGCACGGCCAGGGCCAGTGTCGCCAGCGAGAAGAGCAGCGCGAGCCATTTGGCGGCGGTCCTGCGGGCGGCCGGGACGGCCGCCGTCAGGACCGCGCCGACCGCGGGGACCGCGGCCGTCACCGTCAGAAGCGGGAAATTCATCTCACACCGCCCTCATCAGCAGGGTCGCGGCGATCAGGACCACCGTGCCCCCGAACATCGAGACCGCGTAGCTGCGGGCGTAGCCGTTCTGCAGCTTGCGCAGGCGGCCCGAGAGCCCGCCGACCGAGGCGGCCGTCCCGTTGACCACCCCGTCGACCACGCTGTGGTCGAGGTATACGAGCGAGCGGGTCAGGTGCTCCCCGCCGCGCACCAGCACGACGTGGTTGAAGTCGTCCTGGTAGAGGTCCTTGCGGGCCGCCCGGGTGAGGATCGAGCCGCGCGGGGCGACGACCGGGACGGGCTTGCGCCCGTACATGGCCCAGGCGATGCCGACACCGATGACGAGGACCACCATGGTGGCCGCCGTGACCGTCATGGCGCTGACCGGCGGGTTGCCGTGCTCGTAACCGGTGACGGGCTCCAGCCACTTCAGGAAGCGCTCGCCGATCTCGAAGAAGCCACCGGCGAAGACCGACCCGAAGGCCAGGATGACCATCGGGATGGTCATGGACTTCGGGGACTCGTGCGGGTGCGGCATGTGGCCTTCACCCGCGGCGGAGCCGCTGTCGGACACCGTCGGCTGCCAGCGCTTCTCACCGAAGAAGGTGAGGAGCATGACGCGGGTCATGTAGAAGGCGGTGATGCCGGCGCCCAGCAGGGTCACTCCGCCCAGGATCCAGCCCTCGGTGCCGCCCTTCGCGAAGGCCGCTTCGATGATCATGTCCTTGGAGAAGAAGCCCGACAGGCCCGGGAAGCCGATGATGGCCAGGTATCCGAGTCCGAAGGTCACGAAGGTGACCGGCATGTACTTCCTCAAGGCCCCGTACTTGCGCATGTCGACCTCGTCGTTCATCCCGTGCATCACGGAACCGGCGCCGAGGAAGAGGCCCGCCTTGAAGAAGCCGTGCGTCACCAGGTGCATGATCGCGAAGACGTAGCCGATCGGGCCGAGGCCCGCGGCGAGGATCATGTAGCCGATCTGCGACATCGTCGAGCCCGCCAGGGCCTTCTTGATGTCGTCCTTCGCGCAACCGACGATCGCACCGAAGAGGAGCGTGACCGCGCCCACGACGGTGACCACCAGCTGCGCGTCCGGCGCCGCGTTGAAGACGGCGGCCGAGCGGACGATCAGGTACACGCCCGCCGTCACCATGGTGGCCGCGTGGATCAGGGCCGAGACCGGGGTCGGGCCCTCCATCGCGTCTCCGAGCCAGGACTGCAGCGGGACCTGCGCGGACTTGCCGCAGGCGGCCAGCAGCAGCATCAGGCCGATCGCCGTCAGCGTGCCCTCGGAAACCGGAGCGGTAGCGACTGATGTCCCCGCGCCCACCGACGCGAACACCGGCTCGAAGGCGAAGGTGCCGAAGGTGGTGAACATCAGCATGATCGCGATCGACAGGCCGATGTCACCGACTCGGTTGACCAGGAAGGCCTTCTTCGCGGCGGTGGCCGCGCTGGGCTTGTGCTGCCAGAAGCCGATCAGGAGGTACGAGGCGAGGCCCACGCCCTCCCAGCCGAAGTACAGCAGCAGGTAGTTGTCGGCGAGGACCAGCAGCAGCATCGCCGCGACGAACAGGTTCAGGTAGCCGAAGAAGCGGCGGCGGCGTTCGTCGTGCTCCATGTACCCGATCGAGTACACGTGGATGAGCGTGCCCACCCCGGAGATCAGCAGGACGAAGGTCATCGACAGCTGGTCCAGCTGGAAGGCCATGTCCGCCTGGAAGCCCTCGACGGGGATCCAGGTGTACAGGTTCTGGGTCAGCGTCCGGTCCTCGGACGTGCGCCCCAGCATGTCGGCGAACAGTGCGACGCCGATCCCGAAGGAGACGGCCGCGAACAGGGTGCCGATCCAGTGACCGACCTTGTCGAGGCGCCGGCCGCCGCACAGCAGCACCACCGCTCCGAGCAGGGGCGCTGCCACCAGCAGCGCAATCAGGTTCTCCACAGCGACCCCTTACAGCTTCATCAGGCTGGCGTCGTCGACCGAGGCCGAGTGGCGGGTACGGAACAGCGACACGATGATCGCCAGGCCGACCACGACCTCCGCGGCGGCGACGACCATCGTGAAGAACGCGATGATCTGGCCGTCGAGGTTGCCGTGCATCCGGGAGAACGCGACGAAGGCGAGGTTGCAGGCGTTGAGCATCAGCTCGACGCACATGAACAGCACGATCGCGTTCTTGCGGATCAGGACCCCGGCCGCACCGATGGTGAACAGCAGGGCCGCCAGGTACAGGTAGTTGACCGGATTCACTTCGAGGCCTCCTCACGGCCGAGGCGCTCCGAGGAGGCCTGCTCCAGTGCCTTGAGGTCGTCGATCGCCTGGCTGGAGACGTCCCGGATCTGGCCGCGGGCACGCAGCGTCCGGTTGACGGTCAGCTCGGACGGTGTGCCGTCCGGCAGCAGACCGGCGACGTCCACGGCGTTGTGCCGGGCGTAGACGCCGGGCGCGGGCAGCGGCGGGAGCTGGACGCCCTCGCGGACCCGCTTCTCGGCGAGCTCGCGCTGGGTGGCCGCCCGTTCCGTGCGCTCGCGGTGCGTGAGCACCATCGCGCCGACGGCTGCCGTGATCAGCAGGGCGCCGGTGATCTCGAAGGCGAAGACGTACTTGGTGAAGATCAGCTGCGCCAGGCCCTCGATGTGCCCGCCGGAGTTGACCCGGCCGAGCCCGTTGAAGTGGGTGAGCCCGGCGTTGGCGATGCCGGCGATCAGCAGGGTGCCGAAGCCGAGTCCGCACAGGACGGCCAGCCAGCGCTGCCCCTTGATGGTCTCCTTCAGTGAGTCGGCGGCGGTGACGCCGACGAGCATGACCACGAAGAGGAAGAGCATCATGATCGCGCCGGTGTAGACGATGACCTGGACGACGCCCAGGAAGTACGCCCCGTTGGCGAGGTAGAAGACGGCCAGGATGATCATCGTCCCGGCCAGGCTGAGGGCGCTGTGCACGGCCTTCTTCATCAGGATCGTGGCCAGTGCGCCGATGACGGCGACCGTGCCGAGGATCCAGAACTGGATCGCCTCGCCCGTGGAGGTCATGGAGGCGGCCATGGCGCTCATGCGTCCACCTCCTCGGACTTCCCGTTCTCCGGGGCGACTTCACCCTTGGAGACGGCGACCTGCCGGACCGTGCCCGGGGCGGCCCCGGTCACCAGTCCGCGGTAGTAGTCCGTGTCGTCCGTACCGGGGAAGATCGAGTGCGGCGCCTCGACCATGCCCTCGGTCAGGCCGGAGAGCAGCTGCTCCTTGGTGTAGATGAGCGATTCGCGGCTGGAGTCGGCCAGTTCGAACTCGTTCGTCATGGTGAGCGCCCTGGTCGGGCACGCCTCCACGCACAGCCCGCACAGGATGCAGCGGGCGTAGTTGATCTGGTAGACGCTGCCGTACCGCTCACCCGGGGAGTAGCGCTCCTCCTCGGTGTTGTCCGCGCCCTCCACATAGATCGCGTCGGCGGGACAGGCCCAGGCACACAGCTCGCACCCGATGCACTTCTCCAGACCGTCGGGGTGCCGGTTGAGCTGATGCCGTCCGTGGAAGCGCGGTGCGGTCGTCTTCTGCTGCTCCGGGTACTGCTCGGTGAGGCGCTTCTTGAACATGGCCTTGAAGGTCACGCCGAAGCCCGCCACCGGGTTCTGCCACTTCTCGTCGGACATCTCTCAAGCCTCCTCTCGGTCACTTTCAGTATTCGTCCCGCCACTGACAATCAGCTCCCGCTCGGTGCGGGAGCGCCTGCGCGGTACGGGTGCCAGGTGCTGGCCGGGCTTGGGCGGCACGGGGAATCCGCCCGCCAGCGGGTCGAAGGGCTCGGTGTCGTGCACGGCCTCCGCGGCCACCGCCTTCTCCCGCTTGTCGCGGAAGACGTCCGCGACGAAGGAGAGGAGCAGGATCGCCACGACGGCGCCGCCGACGTAGAGGACGATCTCGCTGAAGTCGTACGCCTCGTTGCGCAGCGCCCGGACCGTGGCCACCAGCATCAGCCAGACGACCGAGACCGGGATGAGCACCTTCCAGCCCAGCTTCATCAGCTGGTCGTAGCGCACCCGGGGCAGGGTGCCGCGCAGCCAGATGAAGAAGAACAGCAGCAGCTGCACCTTGATGACGAACCAGAGCATCGGCCACCAGCCGTGGTTCGCGCCCTCCCAGAAGGAGCTGATCGGGTACGGGGCCCGCCAGCCGCCCAGGAAGAGGGTGACCGAGACCGCCGAGACGGTGACCATGTTGACGTACTCCGCCAGCATGAACAGCGCGAACTTGATGGACGAGTACTCGGTGTTGAAGCCGCCGACCAGGTCGCCCTCGGACTCCGGCATGTCGAAGGGGGCGCGGTTCGTCTCGCCGACCATCGTGATGACGTAGATGATGAAGGACACCGGCAGCAGCACGATGAACCAGCGGCCCTCCTGGGCCTCCACGATCGCCGAGGTCGACATCGACCCGGAGTAGAGGAAGACCGAGGCGAAGGCCGCGCCCATCGCGATCTCGTAGGAGATCATCTGCGCGCAGGAGCGCAGGCCGCCGAGGAGCGGGTAGGTCGAGCCGGAGGACCAGCCCGCGAGCACGATGCCGTAGATGCCGACCGAGGCCACCGCGAGGATGTAGAGCATCGCGATGGGCAGGTCGGTCAGCTGCATCGTGGTGCGCTGGCCGAAGATGGAGACCTCGTTGTCCGCGGGCCCGAAGGGGATCACCGCGATGGCCATGAAGGCCGGGATCGCCGCGATGATCGGGGCCAGGACGTAGATCACCTTGTCGGCCCGCTTGACGATCAGGTCTTCCTTGAGCATCAGCTTCACACCGTCGGCGAGCGACTGGAGCATGCCCCAGGGGCCGTGCCGGTTCGGGCCGATGCGCAGCTGCATCCAGGCGACGACCTTGCGCTCCCACACGATGGAGAAGAGCACCGTCACCATCAGGAAGGCGAAGCAGAAGACCGCCTTGAGGAGGACCAGCCACCAGACGTCGTGGCCGAACAGGGACAGGTCCTCGGCGGCCACCTGCACGAAGTCGCTGTGTACCGCGTTCACGCGCCCACCTCCGCAGTGGTGTCGCCTGCGCCGGCCGGCATCGCCGGGCCGATGCGTACGAGGGTGCCCGGGCGGGCGCCGGCGTCGGCGAGGACGCCGGAGCCGGTGGAGTTCAGCGGGAGCCAGACCACGCGGTCGGGCATCTCGGTGATCCGGAGCGGGAGTTCCACGGTGCCGGCCGGGCCGGTGACCGCGAGGACGTCGCCGTTCTTGACGCCGGTCTCGGCGGCCGTGGCGGCCGAGAGCCGGGCACTGGCCTCGTGCCGGGTACCGGCCAGGGCCTCGTCGCCCTCCTGGAGCCGGCCGAGGTCCAGGAGGAGCCGGTGGCCCGCGAGGACCGCCTCGCCGATGCCCGGACGGGGCAGCGCCGCGGTGTCCACGCTCTGCCCGGCGGCCCGCTCCCCGGCCCACGGGCCGAGCCGGTCGATCTCCCGGCGTACGGCGTGCACGTCGGGCAGCGCGATCGGCCGGTCGGCCGCGTCGGCCAGCATGTGCAGCACGCGGGCGTCGGCCGGGGCGAGCCGGCGGGTCATCTGGTCGGGCTTGAGCGCGGCCTCGAACGGCCGGACCCTGCCCTCCCAGTTGATGAAGGCGCCGGCCTTCTCGGCCACCGCGGCGACCGGGAGGACCACGTCCGCGTGGTCGGTGACCTCGCTGGGCCGCAGCTCCAGGGAGACCACGAAGGCCTCCTGGAGGGCGGTCCGCGCGCGGGCCGGGTCCGGCAGGTCGGCGACCTCGACTCCCGCGATCAGCAGGGCGGAGAGCTCCCGGGTCGCCGCGGCCTCGACGATCTGGTCGGTGTCGCGGCCGTAGCGGTGCGGGAGTTCGTCCAGGCCCCAGGCGGCCCTGACCTCGTCGCGGGCCCGCGGGTCGGTGGCCGGACGGCCGCCCGGCAGCAGGGACGGCAGCGCGCCCGCCTCGATGGCGGCCCGCTCACCGGCCCGCCGCGGGATCCACACCAGGGTGGCCCCGGTGACCCCGGCGGCCCCGACGGCGGCGGTCAGCGCGCCCGGCACTCCGGCGAGGCGCTCCCCGACGAGGATGACCGCACCGGGCAGGCGCAGCGCCTCGGCGGCCTCGGCGCCCCCGGTCTCCAGTCCGGTCCGGGAGGCCAGTGCGTCGAGCCACTCGGGCTCGGTGCCGGGGGCGGCGGCCAGCAGGCGACCGCCGGCCTTGTCCAGGCCGCGGGTGGCGAAGGGGGCGACGGAGAAGGTCCGCTGCTTGTGCTTGCGGTGGGCCTTGCGCAGCCGCAGGAAGACGCCGGGGGCCTCCTCCTCCGCCTCGATGCCGACGAGCAGCACCGCCGGGGCCGCCTCCAGGGCGGTGTACGAGAGCCACTGCCCGCCGAGGTCGACCCCGTGGCCCGCGACCTCCGAGGCCAGGAACTCGGCCTCCTCCGCGCTGTGCACGCGGGCCCGGAAGTCGATGTCGTTGGTGTCGAGCACCACCCGCGCGAACTTGGCGTACGCGTAGGCGTCCTCGACGGGGAGCCGGCCGCCGGTCAGCACTCCGGCCCGGCCGCGCGCGGCGGCGAGTCCGTTCGCCGCGGCCTCCAGGGCCTCGGGCCAGCTCGCCGGCTCCAGTACTCCGGCGGCGCTGCGCACCAGCGGGGTGGTCAGCCGGTCCGGGCGCTGCGCGTAGCGGAACCCGAAGCGGCCCTTGTCGCAGAGCCACTCCTCGTTGACCTCGGGGTCCTCGGCGGCGAGGCGGCGCAGCACCTTGCCGCGGCGGTGGTCGGTGCGGGTCGCGCAGCCGCCCGCACAGTGCTCGCACACGCTCGGGGAGGAGACGAGGTCGAACGGGCGGGAGCGGAACCGGTAGGCGGCCGAGGTCAGGGCGCCGACCGGGCAGATCTGGATGGTGTTGCCGGAGAAGTACGACTCGAAGGGGTCGCCCTCGCCGATGCCGACCTGCTGGAGCGCGCCGCGCTCCAGCAGCTCGATCATCGGGTCGCCGGCGATCTCGTTGGAGAAGCGGGTGCAGCGCGCGCACAGCACGCACCGCTCGCGGTCCAGCAGCACCTGGGTGGAGATCGGCACCGGCTTCTCGTAGGTGCGCTTCTTGCCCTCGAACCGGGATTCGGCGTTGCCGTGCGACATCGCCTGGTTCTGCAGCGGGCATTCGCCGCCCTTGTCGCAGACCGGGCAGTCCAGCGGGTGGTTGATGAGCAGCAGCTCCATCACACCGCGCTGGGACTTGTCGGCGACCTCGGAGGTCAGCTGGGTCTTGACGACCATGCCGTCGGTGCAGGTGATGGTGCAGGAGGCCATCGGCTTGCGCTGGCCCTCCACCTCGACGATGCACTGGCGGCAGGCGCCGGCCGGGGAGAGCAGGGGGTGGTCGCAGAACCGGGGGATCTCGATGCCGAGCTGCTCGGCGGCCCGGATGACGAGGGTGCCCTTGGGGACGGACAGCTCGACCCCGTCGATGGTCAGCGAGACGGTGTTCTCCGGGGGAACCGCCGCTCCGCCCCCGGAGGCCGCTGTAGTGGTGACGGTCATGCGTTCACCTCCGTGTCGGCCCAGAGGGTCGACTTCCTGGGGTCGAAGGGGCAGCCCTTGCCCGTGATGTGCTGCTCGTACTCCTCGCGGAAGTACTTGAGCGAGGAGAAGATCGGGCTGGCCGCGCCGTCGCCGAGCGCGCAGAAGGACTTGCCGTTGATGTTGTCGGCGATGTCGTTCAGCTTGTCGAGGTCGGACATGACGCCCTTGCCGGTCTCGATGTCGCGCAGAAGCTGGACCAGCCAGTAGGTGCCTTCGCGGCACGGCGTGCACTTGCCGCAGGACTCGTGGGCGTAGAACTCGGTCCACCGGGTCACGGCCCGCACCACGCAGGTCGTCTCGTCGAAGCACTGGAGGGCCTTGGTGCCGAGCATCGAGCCGGCGGCGCCCACGCCCTCGTAGTCCAGCGGGACGTCGAGGTGCTCGTCGGTGAACATCGGGGTGGAGGAGCCGCCCGGGGTCCAGAACTTCAGCCGGTGCCCGGGGCGCATGCCGCCGCTCATGTCGAGGAGCTGGCGCAGGGTGATGCCCAGCGGGGCCTCGTACTGGCCGGGTCCGACGACGTGCCCGGAGAGCGAGTACAGCGTGAAGCCGGGGGACTTCTCGGTCCCCATGGACTTGAACCAGTCCTTGCCCTTGTTCAGGATCGCGGGAACCGAGGCGATGGACTCGACGTTGTTGACGACAGTGGGGCAGGCGTAGAGCCCCTCGACCGCGGGGAAGGGGGGACGCAGGCGGGGCTGGCCGCGCCGTCCTTCGAGGGAGTCGAGCAGCGCCGTCTCCTCGCCGCAGATGTAGGCGCCCGCGCCCGCGTGCACCGTGATGTCGAGGTTGCGCCCGGTGCCGTCGATGTCCTTGCCGAGGTATCCGGCCGCGTACGCCTCGCGCACGGCCTCGTGCAGGCGCCGCAGTACGGGCACCGTCTCCCCGCGCAGGTAGATGAAGGCGTGCTCCGAGCGGATCGCGTAGCAGGCGATGATCATTCCCTCGATGAGGGAGTGCGGGTTGGCGAAGAGGAGGGGGATGTCCTTGCAGGTTCCCGGCTCCGACTCGTCCGCGTTCACGACGAGGTAGTGCGGCTTTCCGTCGCCCTGCGGGATGAACTGCCACTTCATTCCGGTGGGGAAGCCCGCGCCGCCGCGGCCGCGCAGGCCCGAGTCCTTCACGTAGGCGATGAGGTCGTCCGGGGTCATCGCGAGCGCCTTGCGCAGGCCCTCGTACCCCTCGTGACGGCGGTAGGTCTCCAGCGTCCACGACCGCGGCTCGTCCCAGAAGGCGGACAGCACCGGGGCGAGGAGCTTCTCCGGGCTCGTCCCGCCCCCGGCCTCCGGGTGGGAGGTGCCGCCGTTGCTCAGTTCGGAAGACACGGACATCACTCCCCTCCCTCGGCGGCGGCCTCGCCACGCGGGTGGACGATCGAGGTGTGCGCGGATTCGCCGCGCGCGATGCGCAGCCCGATCAGGGAGGCGGGCCCGGCGCCGCCGGTCGCCTCGACCGCGCCCTCGCGCTCGTCCGGGAAACCGGCCAGGATCCGGGCGGTCGCCTTGTACGTGCACAGGGGCGCGCCCCGGGTCGGGGAGACCTCGCGGCCGGCCAGCAGGTCGTCGACCATGGCCTTGGCGGATTCGGGGGTCTGGTTGTCGAAGAACTCCCAGTTGACCATCACCACGGGGGCGAAGTCGCAGGCGGCGTTGCACTCGATGTGTTCGAGGGTGATCTTGCCGTCGGGCGTGGTCTCGTTGTTGCCGACCCCGAGGTGCTCCTTGAGCTCGTCGAAGATGGCGTCGCCGCCCATCACCGCGCACAGGGTGTTCGTACAGACCCCGACCTGGTAGTCGCCGGAAGGCACCCGCCGGTACATCGTGTAGAAGGTCGCCACGGCCGTGACCTCGGCGGTGGTCAGCCCCAGTACCTCGGCGCAGAAGCGGATGCCGGTGCGCGAGACGTAGCCGTCCTCGGACTGCGTCAGGTGCAGCAGCGGCAGTAGCGCGGAGCGGCTGTCGGGGTAGCGGGCGATGACTTCCTTGGCGTCGGCCTCGAGGCGCTCGCGTACCTCCGCCGGAAAGTCGGGGGCCGGCAGCTGGGGCATGCCCAGCGAGACCCCTTGGTTCGCAGGACTGGCGGTCATCGGTCGACGCCTCCCATCACGGGGTCGATGGAGGCGACGGCGACGATGACGTCGGCGACCTGGCCGCCCTCGCACATCGCGGCCATGGCCTGCAGGTTGGTGAAGGACGGGTCGCGGAAGTGGACCCGGTAGGGGCGGGTGCCGCCGTCGGAGACCACGTGGACGCCGAGCTCGCCCTTGGGCGACTCGACGGCCGCGTACGCCTGGCCGGCCGGTACCCGGAAGCCCTCGGTCACCAGCTTGAAGTGGTGGATGAGGGCCTCCATGGAGGTGCCCATGATGTTCCTGATGTGGTCCAGCGAGTTGCCGAGGCCGTCGGGGCCCATCGCCAGCTGCGCCGGCCAGGCGATCTTCTTGTCGGCGACCATCACCGGGCCCGGCTCCAGGCGCTCCAGGCACTGCTCGACGATCCGCAGCGACTGGCGCATCTCCTCCAGGCGGATCAGGAACCGCCCGTAGGAGTCGCAGCTCTCGGTGGTCGGCACGTCGAACTCGTAGTTCTCGTAGCCGCAGTACGGGTCCGACTTGCGCAGGTCGTGCGGCAGGCCGGCGGAGCGCAGGATCGGGCCGGTGGCGCCGAGCGCCATGCAGCCGGTGAGGTCGAGGTGGCCGACGTCCTGCATGCGGGCCTTGAAGATGGGGTTGCCGGTGGCGAGCTTGTCGTACTCCGGCAGGTTCTTCTTCATGGTCTTCACGAACTCGCGCAGCTGGTCGACCGCGCCCGGGGGCAGGTCCTGGGCGAGGCCGCCGGGGCGGACGAACGCGTGGTTCATGCGCAGTCCGGTGATCAGCTCGAAGATGTCGAGGATCAGCTCGCGGTCGCGGAAGCCGTAGATCATGATCGTGGTCGCGCCCAGCTCCATGCCGCCGGTGGCGATGCACACCAGGTGGGAGGAGAGCCGGTTGAGCTCCATCAGCAGGACCCGGATGACGGTGGCGCGGTCCGGGATCTGGTCGGTGATGCCGAGGAGCCTCTCGACGCCGAGGCAGTACGCCGTCTCGTTGAAGAACGGCGTCAGGTAGTCCATGCGCGTCACGAAGGTGGTGCCCTGCGTCCAGTTCCGGAATTCGAGGTTCTTCTCGATGCCGGTGTGCAGGTAGCCGATACCGCAGCGGGCTTCGGTGACCGTCTCGCCGTCGATCTCCAGGATCAGGCGCAGCACTCCGTGGGTGGAGGGGTGCTGCGGGCCCATGTTGACGACGATCCGCTCGTCGTCGGCCTTGGCGGCGGACTGGACGATCTCGTCCCAGTCGCCGCCGGTGACGGTGTAGACGGTGCCCTCGGTCGTCTCGCGGGCGGAGGCGTGGTTTTCTGCGCGATTCGAGGTGGGGGACATCAGCTGTACGACCTCCGCTGGTCGGGAGCCGGGATCTGGGCGCCCTTGTACTCGACGGGAATCCCGCCGAGCGGGTAGTCCTTGCGTTGCGGGAAGCCCTGCCAGTCGTCCGGCATCATGATCCGGGTGAGGGCCGGGTGCCCGTCGAAGATCAGGCCGAAGAAGTCGTACGTCTCGCGCTCGTGCCAGTCGTTGGTCGGGTAGACGGCGACGAGCGAGGGGACGTGCGGGTCGCTGTCCGGGACGGACACCTCCAGCCGCAGGATCCGGCCGTGCGTGAGCGAGCGCAGGTGGTAGACGGCGTGCATCTCGCGGCCCTTGTCCCCGGGGAAGTGCACGCCGGAGACGCCGGTGCAGAGCTCGAAGCGCAGGGCCGGGTCGTCGCGCAGGGTCCGCGCGACCAGCACGAGGTGCTCGCGGGCGATGTGGAAGGTGAGCTCGCCCCGGTCGACGACCGTCTTCTCGATGGCGTTCCCGGGGACCAGGTCCTGCTCCTCCAGGGCGCCTTCGAGCTCGTCGGCGACCTCGTCGAAGTAGGAGCCGTACGGTCGGCTCGTCGCGCCGGGCATGGCCACGGTCCGCACCAGGCCGCCGTAGCCGCTGGTGTCCCCGCCGCCCGCGGCGCCGAACATGCCCTTGCGGACGCCGATGACCTCGGGGCCCTGGGCGCGCGGCACGGGTACGTTGCTGCCGTTCTCCGGCTCTTGGGTCTCGCTCACCGGAGCAGCCCCTTCATCTCGATCATGGGGAGGGCCTTGAGGGCCGCCTCCTCCGCCTCACGGGCCGCCTCTTCCCGGTTCACGCCGAGCTTGGAGCCCTGGATCTTCTGATGGAGCTTGAGGATCGCGTCCATCAGCATCTCGGGGCGGGGCGGGCAGCCGGGCAGATAGATGTCCACCGGAACGATGTGGTCGACGCCCTGGACAATCGCGTAGTTATTGAACATTCCGCCTGAAGATGCACAAACACCCATGGAGATGACCCATTTGGGAGCGGGCATCTGGTCGTACACCTGCCGCAGCACCGGCGCCATCTTCTGACTGACCCGGCCGGCCACGATCATCAGATCGGCCTGGCGCGGGGATCCGCGGAAGACCTCCATGCCGAAGCGGGCCAGGTCGTAGCGGCCCGCTCCGGTGGTCATCATCTCGATGGCGCAGCAGGCCAGGCCGAAGGTCGCCGGGAAGACGGACGACTTGCGCACCCATCCCGCGGCCTGTTCGACGGTGGTCAGCAGAAAGCCGCTCGGCAGCTTCTCTTCCAGTCCCATGGAAAATTCAGCCCCTCAGTCCCATTCCAGGCCGCCGCGGCGCCACACGTAGGCGTAGGCGACGAAGACGGTGAGCACGAAGAGCAACATCTCGACGAGCCCGAAGATCCCCAGGGAGTCGAAGGTGACGGCCCAGGGGTAGAGGAAGACAACCTCGATGTCGAAGACGATGAAGAGCATCGCCGTCAGGTAGTACTTGATCGGGAAGCGGCCACCGCCGGCCGGCATCGGCGTCGGCTCGATGCCGCACTCGTAGGCGTCGAGCTTTGCCCGGTTGTAGCGTTTTGGGCCGATCAGCGTGGCCATGACCACGGAGAAGATCGCAAACCCTGCGCCGAGGGCGCCGAGCACGAGGATGGGCGCGTACGCATTCACGCTCCTCGCTCCTTCCAGTCGTCCTTGACCGTTGGACCGCTGCCGGCGCCGCGTGGACCACCTCGCGAAGATCACGCTTTCGATGAAGCGCTTGCATGTGAGGCAGTTCACAAGCCGGACTGGTCCGCATCCTATGCCTGCTCGTCTGTGATCTGCGACACGGGTTGCAACACCGAGTTTGTGATCTCCACCACCTGACGAACGATCATGAAGTCCGATGAGTGGTGATCTTCATACGCGAAGCATCCACATGATCACCAAAGGTGACATCCAGGCCCGTTACCGCAGGTAGAAGGCCGCTTGCCCTATCAAAGGATTCCCAGTGCAGGCAAATTGGCAACGGGGGTGCGGTGATGATAAAGGGATCGCCGTCGCCCGGTCGGGGGACCCCGTGCGTACGGAGGTGGACGCGGGACGGAGGCGAGGGCGGCGGGAGTGAATGAAGTCGCGATCGAGGGGGCAGGTGCCGGATGAACGGAGGCCCCCGGCGACCGCGTGCGGGACGCCGCGCGTGCGTGCATCCGTTCACGAACCTCTCGGCCCGTTCACAGGAAGGTCACGGGAGGGGCACAGCGTCCACATGGCGTGATGCGACTGTGACCTGCGCCACTCTGAATTGATCGTTCCGAAACGGGGCTTGGCCATCAGTGCGGAGTGATGGTAGGTCAGGGATCAATTAGGACTTAATTCCGAAACCCCATGATCACAGCCTTGTGAAGGCCTGTCCGTTTCGCCCGTTACGGCGTCAATAAGAAGCGAGAGACGCCCGGTTAGCGGCCTTCGCGCGCAACTGTGGCGCAACCCACGTTTCTTGAAGGGAACCCGGGCACCCTGATAGCGGTTGTCCTCATGTCCCACACCGCTCACATACCCAGCCACCGGAAGCCCCGCCGCAGCGCCTCGAAGCTCGCGGTCCGCGCCGGAGTTGCCGGTGGCGTCCTCAGCACCCTGGCCATGGCCGGCACCGCGAGCGCGTCCCCGTCCGCCGAGCCCGTGGCCGAGACGACGCTCGAAATGCCGGTCCTGAACCTGGACCTGGGCGCCGACGTCTCCTCCGCCGTCACCAAGGCCGCCGAGAACACCCGCTTCGCGGCCGTCGAGGGCGAACTGACCGCCCAGGAGGAGAGCGCCCGCAGCGGCGCCGCCGCCGAGGCGAAGCAGGCCAAGGAAGAGGCCCAGAAGAAGGCCGACGCCGAGAAGAAGGCGAACGAAGAGGCCGCCCGCAAGGCCGAGGCCGAGCGCTCCAGCCGCAGCTCCGAGCGCACCACGCTCAAGAGCGCCGCCGCCCCGCAGGGCACCGGCACGGTCTCCGCCCCGGCCACCGGTTCCGCCGCGGCCATCGTCAACTTCGCCCGCGCGCAGGTCGGCAAGGCGTACGTGATGGGCGGCACCGGCCCGTCCTCGTTCGACTGCTCCGGTCTCGTCCAGGCCGCGTACCGCCAGGCCGGCATCAGCCTGCCGCGCATGTCCCAGGCGCAGTCCTCGGCCGGCACCTCGGTGTCGCTGAACGCCCTTCAGCCGGGCGACATCCTGTACTGGGGCTCCAAGGGCAGCGCGTACCACGTCGCCATCTACGTCGGTGGCGGCAAGTTCGTCGGCGCGCAGAACCCCAGCACCGGCATCGTCGAGCGCAACCTGAGCTACGACAAGCCGACGGGCGCCGTTCGCGTCCTCTGAGCACCCCGCTCGGTCCGCGGCACCTGAACGCACGGACACGGCCCCAGGGCCGGCACTCCCCCGCTCGGGGGTGGAGTGCCGGCCCTGGGGCCGTTCTTCGCGCTCCGGCGGCGCCGGGCCCTTCCTCAGCCCAGCGAGGCCGCCAGCCTGAAGCGGGCCTCGCGCTGCGTCCTGTAGAGCGCGAGCGTCTCGGCGTGCTCCTCGACGAGCCGCTCCTGGTAGGCCTTCTCGGCCGCGCCCCAGATCCCGACGAGGTTGACCTCGCGCTTGCACGCCACGTCCGCCGTGGCGGCCGTGACGGCCCTCTGGCCGCCCTTGTCGTCCTCCAGGCCCAGCTTCTCCACGACGTCGTACGGTGATTCGATCCCGGCGTATCCCGACTTGTCCATGCATGACGTCCACTTCTTGAGGGCGTCGACGACCCGGGAGTCCTGTCGGGAGCGGTCGTGCGCCTCCGAGGCCAGCTCGAAGGTGAAGAGCAGGTCCACGCTGTCCTTGGTCGGGGCGTACAGCTTGCGGAACCCCTCCCGCCCGCACCCGCCGGCCGGCACCCGCTGCCCGGCCGCCGTCAGACCGCTGTCCACCGTCGTGGCCTCCTCCTCGGTGTTGGCGTCGGGAGCCTTCCCGCCCTGCGTTCCCGGCTGCTCGCCGGTCATCACGACGGACGCGCTGTCGCTCAGCTGCGGGGCCCCGGGCTTGGCCGGTGTTCCCTCGCCGGCGGACTTGTCGTACCCGTGCGCCGCCGCGAACTGCGGATCGGCCAGGCCGAAGAGGTACCGGTGGCGGTCCTCGGCCCCGGCGCCGGACGGCTCGGCCGACCTCACGCCCTCGTAGGTGAAGCCGTACCGGGCCATGCACCGGGAGACCAGGGTCTGCTGGACCTGGCCCATCCGGATCCGTTCGGCCTCGGTGTCCGTGTACGCGTCCATCGGGAGGGACAGCGCGGCCGTCGCCGGGTTCACCTCGACGGGACCGAGCTCGGGTTCGCCGTCCCCGGCGCCGCCGGTCCCGGCGCAGCCGGCCAGGAGAACGGCCGTCAGCAGGGCGGCGGCCGGAGCGGCGGCGGGCCGACGGCGCCGGGGAGTGTGCATCGCGGGGAACTCCTTCTGCCGGATCCGGATTACGGGTGGAGGGTGTACTTGGCCGAGCTGATCTTGTTCTTGAACTTGTCCGAGGCGTTGCCCGCGTAGTTCGACGGGATCTCTCCGACGTTGCCGCCCAGGTCCTTGTCGGTACCGACCTTCCAGGCGTAGATGTCCCGGTTCCGGTAGGACTCGGTGGTGTCGTTGATCCACGACCCGCTGACCGAGCAGGAACCCTGGTACTTGTCGTCGCTGAAGTTCACGTCATTGGTCACCAGGTCGAAGACACAACCCGACTGGGCCTGCCAGTAGTAAAGCCCGAACTCGTGGTTCTCCAGATTTCCGTCGCGCGCCCAGGCGGCCGCGGGGCCCGCGGTTCCCAGCAGAATGGCACCGACCGAAACGGCGGCGACGCATCCGGCCGCCAGCTTGCGCATTGCATTGTCCATCGCGCTTGCCTCTCTCTTCGGGTGAAAATCGGGGTGTGTCGGACGGGGCGGCATGGCGCATTTCCGCCCGGCCGGGATTCAACAGCGAACCCCTGTGCAGGAACAAGTCTTTTCTCAGCTGATGGACAGTCATTTCTGTTGTCTGATAGGTAACTTGCCCCAACCGGCCACTGCTATCTACTATCTGGCGGCGCGGACCCCCCACCCCCGCAAACGGATGCGCAAAATCCACTCCTACCGCCGCAAGGGAAACCCGTCGTGCACGCAAGGTATTTGACCGGACTGTTCATCCTGTGCATTTCTCTGACGGGATGCGGCGGCGGGGACGGAGAACCTGTAGCAAGCGACAGTCCGCCGCCCACCGCGGAGGAAATCGCCTACCACGATTGCCTGAAGAAGCAGGGCCAGGCGATCGTCTATACGGATTACGGGGCTCCGCGCGTGGACAAGTCGAAGCCCTGGAATGCGGAGGCACACAAGGCCTGCGAATCCCTGCTGCCGCCCCCGGCGAAGCCCCAGCCGGCCACACCCGCCCAGGTCGCCGCCGCGCGGAAGGAGTCCGCGTGCCTGCGGGCCGAGGGCGTCTCCTGGTACCCGGACCCGGACCCGGTCACCGCCCAGATCGACGAACGCAAGGGCACTCCCGAGCAGTGGACCGCGCTCAAGCGCGACCACGTCGACGCGTTGAAGAAGTGCCGGCCGGAGAGATGAGCGAACCGGAGCAGGTCGTGGAACACACCGAGGCCCCGGCCCCCGGGGCGACCGCGGCCCCCGACGACGACCGGGGCCCCCTCGCGCGCGGACGGCGCGTGGTGCTCTCGGTCGTCGGCGGGGCCGCGTTGATGGCCGTCGGCGGACTGCTGGCCACCACCTTGGTGAAGTCCCCTGCGCAGGTGGCCGCCGAGACCGGCCCGCCCGCGCAGGGGGCCCTGACCGCGGAGGTCGAGCGGCGGGTGCTCGCGCAGACGGTGGTGATGCGCGGGACCGTGGCCGCCGACCAGAGCGTCGCCGTGTCCCCGCAGGGCATGCGCTCCGGGGAGGGCGCCGGGACCGCGGTGGTGACCAAACTGCCGCTGAAGGCCGGGGACCCGGTCACGGCGGGGCAGCTGATCGCCGAGGTGTCGGGGCGGCCCGTCTTCGCCCTGCACGGCGCGCAGCCGATGTACCGCGACCTGAGGCCCGGCGCCACCGGCGACGACGTCGCGCAGCTGCAGCAGGCACTGCGCGAGCTCGGGCACGGCACCGGCGGCGACGCGAAGGGGGTCTTCGGGACCGGTACGAAGGCTGCGCTCGCCGCCCGCTACCGGGCCATCGGGTACGAACCGCTGCCCGCGGTCGCCGACGGGGGCGCGGCGCTCAAGTCGGCGCGGGAGGCCGTCCGGTCGGCGACATGGGCGGTGGAGGACGCGCGCGGCCCCGCTGCCGCGCCCGCGGAGATCGGCACCGGCACCGGCACCGGTACCGGCAAGGGCGGCGGGACGGCGGCCACCCCGAGCCCCGGCGCAGGCGACGGCTCGGGCTCCGGCAAGGGCGGCGGCTCCGTCTCGCGTTCAGGCTCCGGCCGGGAGCTGGCGCGGGCGCGGCAGGCGCTCGGCGAGGCCCGGGCCGCGCTCGCGGCGGCCGAGGCCGTCGACGGGCCGATGCTGCCCACCACCGAGACCGTGTTCCTGGGCTCCTTCCCGGCCCGCGTCAGCTCCCTCGGAGCCCGCACGGGCTCCCCCGTGGCCGGGCCGGTGCTCACGCTCTCCGCCGGGGAACTCGTCGTGGAGGCCTACCTCAAGGACGACAAGCGGCAGCTGCTGCGCGCCGGGATGGCCGTGGTGATCTCCTCCGAGGTCTCCGGCACCGATGTCCGCGGCAAGGTGGCGCTCGTCGCCACCGAGCGCTCCGCCGCACCGCCCGCCGGAGCGCAGCAGCAGCAGGGCCAGGGCCCGGACGCCAAGGGCGGCGGGAGCGGAGGCGGCGCGGGCGCCGACCTCGGCTACCGGATGGTGGTCCGCCCCGACCAGCCGCTGCCCGCCGGGTTCGCCGGGCAGGACGTCCGGCTGACCATCGAGTCCGCCGCCACCGACGGCGAGGCGCTCGTCGTCCCGGTCACCGCCGTCTCGGCGGGCGCGGACGGGCGTACGGTCGTCACCGCCGTGTCCGCCGAGGGCGCCCAGCGGCGCATCGAGGTGCGCACCGGCACCAGCGGCGACGGCTTCGTGTCCGTCACCGCGGCGCAGGCGGGCGCACTGGCCGCCGGGACCCGAGTGGTGATCGGCGTCGCGCCCCGGCAGACCCCGGGGAGGACCAAGTGAGGCTCCTGGGGGAGCCGTCGCGGCGACGTCCGCAGCCCACGGGCGCGGGTGCGGGCGCGGGTGCGGGCGCGGGCGTGCGCGAGAGCGTGTGCGACGGCGACGGCGACGGCGACGGCGACAGCCCCGTGATCGAACTCCGTGGGGTCGGCCTCACCTACCCCGGGCCACCGCCCGTCGCGGCCCTGCACCCCTGCGACCTGAGCGTGCGGCGCGGTGAGTTCATCACCGTCGTCGGCCCCTCCGGCTCCGGCAAGTCCACCTTCCTCAACGTCGCCGGGCTACTGGACTCCCCCACCAGCGGCCGGTACCTCCTCGACGGGATCGACACCGCCGCACTCCCCGACCGGGAGCGCACCGCCCTGCGCGGCCGCCGGATCGGCTTCGTCTTCCAGTCCTTCCACCTGCTGCCCCACCGGTCCGCCCTGGAGAACGTCACCCTCGCCATGCTCTACACCGGAGTCCCGCGCGACCGGCGCCTCGTACGCGCCCGTGAAGCCCTCGACCAGGTCGGTCTCGGACACCGGGCCGGCGCCGTGCCCGGGCGGCTGTCCGGCGGCGAGCGCCAGCGGGTGGCCATCGCCCGCGCCCTGGTCGGGCGGCCCTCGCTGCTGCTGTGCGACGAGCCGACCGGCAATCTCGACTCCGCCAACGCCGCGTCGGTCCTCGGGCTGCTCGCCGAGCTGCACGGAACCGGGATGACCGTCCTCGTCATCACGCACGACCCCGAGGTGGCCCGGCGCGGACACCGGACCGTCACCATCCGCGACGGGCGGCTGCACCCGTGAGCGCCGCCCCGCGAAGTGCGGCCCCGCGAAGCTCCGCCCCTCGCAGCGCCGTCGCCCCGACCCGGCTGTCCGTACGCGACGCCCTGGCCGAGGCCGTCGCCGGCATGCTGCGCCGCCCCGGCCGGGCCGTGCTCACCGCCCTCGGCACCGTTCTCGGCGTCGGCAGCTTCGTCGCCGTGCTCGGCCTCACCGCCACCATCTCCTCGCAGATCGACGGCCGGTTCAACGTGCTGACCGCCACCGAGGTCGGCGTCGAGGACGTCGCCGCCCAGCAGAACGAGTTCGCCGGGCCCGGCTTCCCCGCCGACGCCGAGCAGCGGCTGCGCGCCGTCGCCGGGATCGAGCACGCCGGGGTGCTGTGGACGGTACGGCTCGACTCCCGCACCACGGTCGGCCCGCTGCCGTCCGGGGCCGGGGACCCCACCACCGGCGCGGCCGTCGTCGCCGCCTCCCCCGGGGCCGTCGCCGCCCTCGTACCGACCCTCCAGCAGGGGCGCCTCTACGACGAGTTCGCCGAGCGCGGCCACGAGCGGGTCGTCGTCATCGGCAGCGGGCTCGCCGCCCGTCTCGGCATCACCACCCTGGCCACCCGGCCCGCCCTCTACATCGGCCAGGAGCCCTTCACCGTGGCGGGCATCGTCGCCGACCTCGAACGCCGGCCCGAGCACCTGATGTCGGTCCTCGTGCCGCGCGCCACCGCCGAGCAGCTCTGGGGCCCGCCCGCGCCCGGTGCCGCGAGCATGCTGATCGCCACCGAGCTCGGCGCCGCCCGGCAGGTCGCCGCCCTCGCCCCGCTCGCGCTGCGCCCCGACCACCCCGAGTACCTGAAGGCCGTCCCGCCGCCCGACCCGCGGATGCTGCGCTCGGGTGTGACCGCCGACCTGAGTGCGCTCTTCCTGCTGCTGGCCGGGATCTGCCTGGTCATCGGCGCGGTCGGGATCGCGAACACCACCCTGGTCGCCGTACTGGAGCGGACCGGCGAGATCGGGCTGCGGCGGGCGCTCGGCGCCCGGGGCCGGCACGTCTCGGCCCAGTTCCTCACCGAGTCCGCGGCCCTCGGGGCGCTCGGCGGCCTGGTCGGGACCTCGCTGGGTGAGCTGACCGTGGTCGCCGTCTCCCTGGCCCGCGACTGGACCCCGGTGATCCACCCGGTCACCGTGGCCGCGGCCCCGCTCACCGGGCTGGTCACCGGGCTGCTCGCGGGCCTCTATCCCGCCTGGCGGGCGGCCCGTGTCGAACCGGCCGAGGCCCTGCGAAGATAGCGGGGAAGGCAGCGGGCGGCGGCGCGCGCCCGACCGTCCCCCGGAGGTGGTGGTCCCGTGAACCCCGAGTCGTACGAGTACGAGTACGAGGGCGCCGGCGACCCCACCGCGGTCCCGGCGGCGCTCGGCCTCGGCCTGCTGGCCGTCGGCGGCTGGCTGCTGACCACCACCCGCCCGTGGGACAAGCCCGGCCACCCGTTGACGCTGGCCCTCGGCTGGACCGTCTCGGGAGCCCTGCTGGTGTGCGGGCTCCTGCTGCTCGCCCGCTGCGTACGCGCGGTCCACGGCCACCCGGACCCGCCCCTGGACCCGCGCCCGGACGCCGCGACGGACACCGGCACGGAGGGCTGAACGGGCGGGGCGGCTCGCACCGGCACGCCGCCCCCGCCACCCGGCTCACGCCAGCGCCCTGCTCAGGCCTTCGGGGCCACCTTCGAGAGGCCGTTGATGATGCGGTCCATCGCGTCGCCGCCCGTCGGGTCGGTCAGGTTGGCCAGCATCTTCAGGGTGAAGCGCATCAGCACCGGGTGGGTCAGACCGCGCTGAGCGGCGATCTTCATGACCTTCGGGTTGCCGATCAGCTTCACGAAGGCGCGGCCCAGCGTGTAGTAGCCGCCGTAGGTCTCCTTGAGCACCTTCGGGTAGTTGTGCAGCGCCAGTTCGCGCTGCGCCGGGGTGGAGCGGGCCTGGGCCTGCACGATGACGTCGGCCGCGATCTGGCCCGACTCCATGGCGTAGGCGATGCCCTCGCCGTTGAACGGGTTGACGAGTCCGCCCGCGTCACCGACCAGCAGGAGGCCCTTGGTGTAGTGCGGCTGCCGGTTGAAGGCCATCGGCAGGGCCGCGCCGCGGATCGGCTGCGTCATGTTCTCGGGGGTGTAGCCCCAGTCCTCCGGCATGGAGGCGCACCAGGCCTTGAGGACCTCGCGCCAGTCCAGCTCCTTGAAGGCGGAGGAGGAGTTGAGGATGCCGAGGCCGACGTTGGACGTGCCGTCGCCCATGCCGAAGATCCAGCCGTAGCCGGGCAGCAGCCGGTCCTGGGCGCCGCGCCGGTCCCACAGCTCCAGCCACGACTCCAGGTAGTCGTCGTCGTGCCGGGGCGAGGTGAAGTACGTCCGCACGGCCACGCCCATCGGGCGGTCCTCGCGCCGGTGCAGTCCCATCGCGAGGGACAGCCGGGAGGAGTTGCCGTCGGCCGCGACGACCAGCGGGGCGTGGAAGGTGACCGGGGTCTTCTCCTCGCCCAGCTTCGCCTGGACGCCGGTGATGTGGCCGGTGCGCGCGTCGCGCACGGGCTCTCCGACGGTGCAGCGCTCGTACAGCCGGGCGCCGGCCTTCTGCGCCTGGCGGGCCAGGGTCTCGTCGAAGTCGTCCCGCTTGCGGACGAGTCCGTAGTCCGGGTAGGAGGCGAGTTCCGGCCAGTCCAGCTGGAGCCGCTGCCCGCCGCCGATGATCCGCAGACCCTTGTTCCGCAGCCAGCCGGCCTCTTCGGAGATGTCGATACCCATCGCCACGAGCTGCTTGGTGGCGCGCGGGGTCAGGCCGTCGCCGCAGACCTTCTCGCGCGGGAACGCCGTCTTCTCCAGCAGCAGGACGTCCAATCCGGCCTTGGCGAGGTAGTAGGCGGTGGTCGAGCCGGCGGGCCCGGCCCCGACGACGATCACGTCCGCGGAGTGTTCGGAGAGGAGCTCGGTCACTGCGGGGTCTCCCGAAGGCTCGATAAAGGGTGCCAGACGGCACCGGACATGTGCAGTCTATGCAGCGAGAGAGATCGCGATCCGAAGGGTGCCTCCGATGACCACCTCGCCGACCCGGCCGCTTCCCGCCGTACAGCTCCGCGTTCCCACGGACGAGGACGCGCACGCCTGGCACTCGGTCTTCGACGACCCCGACGTCATGAAGTTCCTCGGGGGTCCCGCGGAGCTGTCCGCGTACGAGGAGCTGTCCGCGCGCCAGCGCATGCACGACGCCCAGCTGGGCTACTGCCTGTGGACCCTGCTGGACGCGGAGGGCGCGGTGATCGGCTTCACCGGTGCCCAGCCGTGGCCCCGGGAGAAGGGGTGGGGACCGGTCGGCGAGATCGAGATCGGCTGGCGGCTGGGCCGCTCCGCGTGGGGCCAGGGGTACGCGTACGCCGCCGCGCTGGCCACGCTGGACCGGATCCGGGCGGCCGGCCTGACCCGGGTCGTGGCGATGATCGACGCCCGCAACGGCCGTTCGGTGGCGGTCGCGGAACGCCTGGGGATGGTGCTGGCCGAGGAGTTTCCCACCCCGTCGGGCAACCCCGGCCGCCGCTACGAACTCACGCTCGCCCAGGGGTGACGAACGGGCGGCGGCGTGTGGGTGACGAGCAGGTCCCCCGCACACCTCCGCCCCCTAGAACACCGAGAGGCCCGTCAGGGTCGTGAAGCGGTCCAGCGCGGCCACGCCCGCGACCGAGTTGCCCCGGGCGTCCAGGCCCGGGCTCCACACGGCCAGGACGCACTGGCCGGGGACGACCGCGACGATGCCGCCGCCGACGCCGCTCTTGCCCGGCAGGCCGACGCGGTAGGCGAATTCACCGGCCGCGTCGTACGTCCCGCAGGTCAGCATCACCGCGTTGATCTGCTTGGCCTCGCTGCGCGTCAGCAGCCGCGAGCCGTCCGCGCGGAGCCCGTGCCGGGCCAGGAAACGCCCGGCGCGGGCCAGGTCGGCGCAGCTCATCTCGATGGAGCACTGCCAGAAGTAGTGCTCCAGCAGGGCGGGTACCGGGTTGTCGATGTTCCCGTACGAGGCCATGAAGTGGGCGACGGCCGCGTTGCGGTCGCCGTGCTCCTGCTCGGAGGCGGCGACCTCGGCGTCGAAGCCTATGTCCGGGTTCTGGCTCTCCTGCCGCAGGAACTCCAGCAGTTCACTGCTCGCGTCGCCCGTCAGCGTCTGGAGCCGGTCCGTGACGACGAGGGCGCCCGCGTTGATGAAGGGATTGCGCGGAATGCCGTTTTCGTACTCCAGCTGCACGAGCGAGTTGAACGGGTTGCCGGAGGGCTCCCGGCCGACCCGCTCCCACAGGCTGTCGCCGCCCTCGGCCAGGGCCAGCGCGAGCGCGAAGACCTTGGTGATGGACTGCGCCGAGAAGGGCACCTGCCAGTCCCCGACCCCGAAGACGTTGCCGTCGAGGTCGGCGACGGCCATGCCGAACTGCCGCCGGTCCACGGCGGCGAGCGCGGGGATGTACTCGGCCGGGGTGCCGCTGCCCATCAGCGGAGCGATGTCGGCCGCGATCCGCTTGAGCAGGGGCCCGTAGTCCGTGGGCGCGACGTCGGGCACGGCGGTCAGTCCTTGATGCCCCGGTGCAGGGCGACGATGCCGCCGCTCAGGTTGCGCCAGGCCACCTTGGCCCAGCCGGCCTTCTGCAGCAGGGCGGCCAGCGCCGGCTGGTCGGGCCACTCGCGGATGGACTCGGCGAGGTACACGTACGCGTCGGGGTTGGAGGACACTGCGCGGGCCACCGGCGGCAGGGCGCGCATCAGGTACTCCATGTAGACCGTGCGCACCGGCGCCCAGGTGGGCTGCGAGAACTCGCAGATCACGACCTGCCCGCCGGGCTTCGTCACCCGGTACAGCTCGCGCAGCGCGGCATCGGTGTCCTGGACGTTGCGCAGCCCGAAGGAGATCGTGACGGTGTCGAAGGTGTCGTCCTTGAACGGCAGCTTCGTCGCGTCCCCGGCGGTCAGCGGCAGCCAGGAGTGCTTCTTCTTGCCCTCCATGAGCATGCCCAGGGAGAAGTCGCAGGGGACGACGTACGCACCGGTGGCGGCGAAGGGCAGCGAGGAGGTCGCGGTCCCGGCGGCCAGGTCGAGGACCTTGTGCCCGGGGCGCGCGTCGACCGCCTTGGCGACCTCCTTGCGCCACAGCCGGGCCTGGCCGAGCGAGAGGACGTCGTTGGTGAGGTCATAGTTCGCGGCCACACCGTCGAACATGGAGGCGACTTCGTGCGGCTGCTTGTCCAGGGAAGCCCTTGTCACTGGCGTTCGCCCCTCGGTGTGCGATGCGGATCGGCGGGTACGTCCCCATCCTCTCAGGCCGCACCCCCTCCGGGCCGCCGGGGCTCCGCCACCTCCGGGCGACGGTCCTGCCGGCCCCCCCGACCGGTCCACCCACCGCACGGATGTCGGAAACTGTTCCGAAGGACAGTTACGCCGCGACCCCGCGGACACGTTGACTGACAGGGTGCGGCCCGGTGAGGGTCACCCACCGGACCGGCACCCGAATCGTGGCCGGACCGGCAGTGGCCGCCGCGAACAGAAAGCTTCACGATGCCGGCAGGCCATTCCACCGGTCGCTCCAGCCGCAGCGGCCCGCGCGCCAAGCGCCGGGCCGAGCGGCGCAAGCGGCTGCGGCGCACGATCCTCCTCGGCTCGGCGGCACTGGTCGTGGTCTCGGCGACCGCGTACACGCTGCTCCCCGGGGACGACGGCGCGAAGACCGCCGCGGGCCGGACCGCGGCCTCGCCGGACCCGACGGACGCGGAGTCCGCCGACGGCTCCGGGAACGCCGTCCCGCAGGGCGGCCAGAAGTCCCCCTCCCCCGAGCCATCCGCCTCGCCTTCGCCGCAGGCCGAGGGCTCGCCCTCGCCGCAGCCCTCCGCGACGGCCGCCCGGCCGGGTGTCTTCAAGGCCTCCGCCGCCGCCGGCAAGGCGCAGGGCAAGGGGCCCGCGCGCCGCTGGCGGATCGAGGTCGAGGAGGGCAGCGGGGTCGACCCGGAGGCGGCCGCCCGCTCGGTCGAGGCGATCCTCGGGGACCCGCGCGGCTGGACCAAGGACTCGAAGTACGGCTTCCAGCTCGTCGCGGCGGGCCAGCCCGTCGATTTCACCATCAAGATCGCGACGCCCAAGACCACCGACAGCCTGTGCGACGTGGTCACGCCCGAGCTCATAGGCGAGACCAACTGCAGCACGGGGCACACCGTCGTGGTCAACCTCAAGCGCTGGCAGGAGGGTTCGCCGCAGTTCAGCGGCTCGCCCGAGGAGTACCGGGCGCTGATCATCAACCACGAGGTCGGGCACGAGCTCGGCCGCGGGCACGAGTCGTGCCCGGGCCCCGGCCAGCCCGCCCCGGCGATGATGCAGCAGATCAAGGGACTGCTCGGCTGCAAGTCCAATGCCTGGCCTTACGACTCGAATGGAACCTACCTGTCCGGTCCGTCCGTCCTATAGGACGAGAGAGCCGATCACAGGGCGGGTCGGCCGGGGCTAGGAGATCATGTGCGCGTCGTCAGCTTCAGCGTCCCCGCGTGGTTTCCCTCGTACGAGGAACCGGGCGCGGAGGGGGAGGCGCCGCGCGAGGACGTGCCGAGCGAGGACAGACCGGCGGCGGACCGGCCCACCGCGGACCGGCTCGCCGATGCCCAGCTGACCGAGCAGGAGTCGGCCGTGTTCCTCTGCCTGGCCACCGGCGCCTCCAACAGGGAACTCGCCGTCGAGCTCCAACTCTCGGTCAGCACCGTCAAGTTCCACGTCGTGAACATACGGGCGAAGCTGGGCGGCATCAGCCGCCTCCAGGCCTGTCTGCTGGCCGCCCTCGCCCGCGAGGACACCCGCCGCGCCGCCGGCCCCGCGCACTGCGGGCGCACCGGCCTCAGCGACGGCGGTGCAGCAGCCGCCCACCGATGACCGTGGCCACGCAGGTGGTCGCGCCCCGCTCCAGCAACGCGGCCTCGTCCGCCACCGCGAAGACCGCGAAGCGCGCCGGAACCCCTGCCTCCAGGATGCCGTGGAAGGCTTCCGAGGCCGCTCCCCTTCCGGCGAGGGGATCCAGGGCGGGCAGCCCCTCATAGGCGACCGGCGCCAGGATGGTGAGTCCGGACCGGGACACCGCCGTGCGGACCGCCGGGACCGTGAAGCGGCCGCAGACCGCCACCACCCCGCGGGCCAGGAGCCGCTGCGTGCCCCGCCGGGCGCTGTTGCCCCACCGCGGCTCGGTCATCTTCAGCGCGTCGAGCGCGGCCTGGCCCCTGATCGGGTCGGCGCCGAGCTCGGTGACCTCGTACGGGTCGTCCGGGTAGTACGTCCGCTCCAGCAGCTCGTCCGCGCCGCGCACGACCAGCCCCGGGGTGATCACCCCGGGCCAGCGGCGGGTCCGGGCGTGCGGGTGGGCCGCGGCGACCTCCTCGTACGGGCCGAGGCGGGCTATTCGGTCGCCGTCGACGAGGACCGCACCGCCCGGCAGCGGCGCGGTTCCCGGCCCGGGGACGAGGAGTTCGGCGGTGTGGAGCGTCAGCATCGTCGGCGGGCTTCGTCAGTTCGTGGAGATGAGCTTCAGCTCGGGGTGCGCCGTGCCGCCTTCGAGGGCGGTGGAGGAGATGTGCGAGACCACGCGCTCGTCGACCGGGTCGTTCGCCGGGTCGTCGTGCACGAGCAGGTGCTCGTACGTGGTCGCGCGCTGCGCCGGGGTGCGGCCCGCCTTGCGGATCAGGTCGATGATCTCCTGGCGGTTGGAGCGGTGCTTGGCACCGGCCGAGGAGACGACGTTCTCCTCCAGCATGATCGAGCCGAGGTCGTCCGCGCCGTAGTGCAGCGAGAGCTGGCCCGCCTCCTTGCCCACGGTCAGCCAGGAGCCCTGGATGTGGGCGATGTTGTCGAGGAAGAGGCGCGCGATCGCGATCATGCGCAGGTACTCGAAGATCGTCGCCTGGGTGCGGCCCTTGAGGCGGTTGTTCTCGGGCTGGTAGGTGTACGGGATGAAGGCGCGGAAGCCGCCCGTACGGTCCTGCGTGTCCCGGATCATCGCGATGTGCTCGATGCGCTCGGCGTTGGTCTCGCCGGTGCCCATCAGCATGGTGGAGGTGGACTCCACGCCCAGCTTGTGGGCGATCTCCATGATCTCCAGCCAGCGCTCGCCCGACTCCTTGAGCGGGGCGATCGCCGTGCGCGGCCGCTCCGGCAGCAGTTCGGCGCCGGCGCCCGCGAAGGAGTCGAGGCCGGCCGCGTGGATGCGCTGGATGGCCTCCTCGGCCGAGACGCCCGAGATGCGGGCCATGTGCTCGACCTCGGACGCGCCGAGGGAGTGGATGACCAGCTGCGGGAACTCCTTCTTGATGGCGGAGAAGTGGTGCTCGTAGTACTCGACGCCGTAGTCCGGGTGGTGCCCGCCCTGGAACATGATCTGCGTACCGCCGAGCTCGACGGTCTCCGCGCAGCGGCGCAGGATGTCGTCGAGGTCGCGGGACCAGCCCTTCTTCGCGTCCTTGGGGGCCGCGTAGAAGGCACAGAACTTGCACGCCGTGACGCACACGTTGGTGTAGTTGATGTTCCGCTCGATGATGTACGTCGCGATGTGCTCGGTACCGGCGTAGCGGCGGCGGCGCACCGCGTCGGCCGCCTGGCCGAGCGCGTGCAGCGGCGCGTGGCGGTAGAGGTCGAGCGCCTCTTCCTTGGTGATCCGGCCCCCCGCGGCTGCGCGGTCGAGGACAGACTGGAGAACGGCCTGGTCGGTCACCGGTGCGTCACCTTTCGGCGGTGTGTCTGTGTCAAGGTCCGGACCGATCCAGCCTACGCCAGGGCCGACCGGCGCATTTCAGGGGCTGCGCCTGAGGTCGCCCTCGGGGTTTCCGGCCGGGGTGTCGCCCGACTTGTAGTGCAGCGTCCCGTCGGGGTTGAGGGCGAAGCGCTCGTCGGCGGAGCCGTTGGAGCAGACGCCGGGGGCCGGGTTGGGGCCGGCCGAGGTGTCCAGGACCAGCGAGCGGTCGGTGGCGGAGGAGAGCTTCCAGTCGCCGCTGCAGTCGGTGCCGAGGACGTCCAGGACCGACTTGTCCCGCGCGACGACCTCACCGACCTTGCCCGCCCTGATGGTGATCTCGAACTCCGAGGAGAGGCCGAGCCGGGCCGTGGTGACCGTGCCCTTCCAAGTGCCGACGAGCTCCTTGGGGACGTCCTGACGTGTTCCCTTGGGCGCGACGGGACTCCCGCTCCCGCCCGTGCTCGGGGTCCCCGCCGGGTTCGGGGCCGAGGCTCCGGGGGCGGGCGAGGAAGCGGAGGGGCGCGCTCCGGCGTCGGCGAGGTCGCGTCCCCCGGCGCCCTGGCCGGGCAGGACGTCCAGCCAGTACAGCCCGCCGGACAGCACCGCCAGCACGGCGGCCGCGGCCAGGACGACGGTGCAGCTGAACCGGCGCCCGGCCGCCCGGACGGTGACCTGCCGCGCCGGTACCTCGGCGGCGGTCCGCTGGCCGGGCAGCCCCCCGCCGCCGGTTCCCGGCCCGGGGGTCGCGTACGGACCGGATCCGCCGGGCGGGTCGGCGGCCGACGCTCCGGCGACCCGTCCCGCTGCCCCGTACGCGGGGTCGGGCGGCCCGAAACCCCCCGCCCCTGCAGGGCCTCCGTACGAGGCCGCCGTGAACGGCACCGGCCCCGACGGGACATCCGCGTACGGCGAGTGCGGCGCCCCGAAACCCCGGCCGGCCGACGCGTCGGACCCGCCCCCGGAGGTGTCCGCGTCCAGGTCCAGCAGGGCCACCGCGGCCCGGCTGGCTTCCTCCACCAGCGGTCCGGGAAGCCAGCCCGGGGCGCCCAGCGCCCCGCCGAGGGCCGCCGCGATCGCCTCGGGGGCGGGCCGCTCCGCGGCCGTCTTGGCCAGGCAGGCCTCGATCAGATCGCGCAGCTCCCCGGCCCGGAGCGCGCCGAGCTCCGGCGGCTCGTGGACCACCTTGTAGAGGAGAGTGGCCGAGTTGTCCCCCGTGAAGGGCGGCCGCCCGGTCGCCGCGAAGGCCATGACCGCGCCGAGCGAGAACACGTCGGCCGCCCCGCTGATCCCCTTGCCGAGGATCTGCTCGGGCGACATGTAGCCGGGCGAGCCGACGGAGACCCCGGTGGAGGTGAGCGAGGCCGTTCCGTCCGAGGCCCGCGCGATCCCGAAGTCGATCAGGCGCGGCCCGTCGAGGCTGAGCATCACGTTCGACGGCTTCACGTCCCGGTGTACGAGGCCCAGGCCGTGCACGGCCACCAGGGCGCGGGCCAGCCCCGCGCCGATGGCCCGTACCGAGGCCTCGGGCAGCGGCCCGTGCCCGGCCAGCGCCCGGTCCAGGGAGGGGCCGGCGACGTATCCGGTGGCCACCCACGGCACCGGGGCGTCGGGGTCCGCGTCGAGCACGGGCGCGGTCCACTCGCCGCCCACCCGGCGGGCCGCCTCGACCTCCCGGCGGAACCGGGCCCGGAACTCCTCGTCGGAGGCGAAGTGGGGGTGCACGATCTTGACCGCGACGGTCCGGCCGCCGGCACTGCGTCCCAGGTAGACCCGGCCCATGCCACCCGCGCCGAGCCGGCCCAGCAGCCGGTACGCGCCGATGGTCCGCGGCTCCCCGGCATCGAGCGGCTGCATCACGTCCCCCAATTCCCCGTGTTCGCGGGCGCCTTGTGCCGCCCGGCCGAGCAGCAGCAGCCTAGGCGGTGCCGGGGCGGGGCGGGGGAAGGAGCACAGCCACCCTTTTGCATTTCCACCCCGGGGCGAGAAATACACAAAGGGCGGGAATTCCCGGTAAACCGCATATTCACCCGGGCGACCTTTGCACTACCGCGGGGTAAACCCGGTCAGCACTCCTGGACCACCGTGCTCAGCAGCTCCACGGAGACATCCGCGGGATACCCCGTCGTCGGTCCCGTACGGCGTGCGAATTCCCGTACGCCGGCCAGCTGCTCGGGACCGAAGCGGAAGTCGAGCGTCGTGAAGTAGCGCTCCAGCAGCTCCGCGTCGAAGGCCTCCCAGCGGGCCGCCTGCTCGGCCACCTTGGTGACCTCCTCCAAGGAGACGTCCCGGGAGGAGAGGAAGGCCTCGTGGACCTCACGCACGACGGTGGGCTCGCGGGCGAGGTAGTCCTTGCGGGCGGCCCAGACGGCGAAGACGAACGGCAGCCCGGTCCACTCCTTCCACATGTGCCCGAGGTCGTGCACGGTCAGCCCGAGCCGGGGCGCGTCGTGCAGCGAGGCGCGCAGCGCGGCGTCCCCGATCAGTACGGCCGCGTCCGCCTCCTGCATCATCACGCTCAGGTCGGGCGGGCAGGTGTAGTAGTCGGGCCGTACGCCGTACTGCTCCGAAAGCAGCAGCTGGGCGAGGCGTACGGACGTACGAGAGGTGGAGCCGAGCGCGACGCGGGCGCCGTCGAGCTGCTCCAGGGGGACCTGCGAAACGATCACGCAGGACATCACCGGGCCGTCGCAGCCGACCGCGATGTCGGGGAAGGCGACGAGCTGGTCGGCGTTGCGGAGGAACTCCACGAGGGTGATCGGGGCGATGTCCAGGTCTCCCTGGACGAGGCGCTCGCTGAGCTTCTCGGGGGAGTCCTTGGTCAGCTCCAGGTCCAGCAGAGTGCCGGTTCTGGCCAGCCCCCAGTAGAGGGGCAGGCAGTTCAGGAACTGAATGTGGCCGACGCGGGGTCGGCTGCGATAGAGGTCCACATCGCGAGACTAGTACCCGGGTCAGCGTCAGCCTTCCAGCGGGTCTCAAACGTCCGAGTGACGTGATCTCTCCCTCTGGTCTCCGCCACAGGGTGCGTGCTAGGCTCGACGCAAGTTGCAGTTTGGTTTCCCTTGCAGTACGAGGCCTGCGGAGAATGTGACCCGCAGGCTTTTGTAGTTTTCAGACTTCTTAGCAGGTTCTGGAGCAGGGCGACCCTTTGGCCCATAGGAGGGCTCATGGCTACCGGAACCGTGAAGTGGTTCAACGCTGAAAAGGGCTTCGGCTTCATCGCCCAGGACGGCGGCGGCCCGGATGTCTTCGTCCACTACTCCGCGATCAACGCCTCTGGCTTCCGCTCCCTCGAGGAGAACCAGATGGTGAACTTCGACGTCACGCAGGGTCCGAAGGGCCCGCAGGCGGAGAACGTCACCCCGGCCTAGTCGCCTGGGCCAACTCGTCGCGGGTTGGAAAAGCAGTACCCAAGGAGCCCTGTCCCCTCTGCGCGAGCAGATCAGGCAGGGCTCCTGCCTTTTCCCCGGCCGTCCGCCGGCGGGGAGGGGCAACGCCAGTGGCCCCCGGCACCGTGGGAACGGCGGCGGGGGCCACTGGCGTACTCGCCGTAGGGGCGTCTTGCCTCAGGGGCGGGCCGCCGTCTTCGCGGGAGACGGGTCCGGGGTCGGGGCCGGAGTCGTGACCTTGAGCTCCAGGACCAGGATCACGTTCTCCTTGGTGGTCAGGCGCACGAAGTAAGTGCCCGGGGCCACATCCGCGGTGAACAGGTCCGGCAGGACGATCTTGCCGTCGGCGCCCGTCCTGTCCAGCAGCTGCCCGAAGACCTTCTTGCCGGCCGCGTCCTTGAAGTACGGGCCCTTCGCGGTCGCCGGGTCCACCGGGACCCACTTGCCGTCCGCGTCCTTCACGACCAGGTCGGCGACCGTCTCGGTCCCCGCAACGGCCTTGCCTGCGGCGGTGGCGAAGACCTCCACGTCGGTGAAGCTCTTGCCGGCGACCGCCTCCAGCGGCTTCGCGTCGCCCGCACGGGCCAGCTTGTCCGCGACCGTCACGGTGACCTTGCCGTCGAAGCTCACGGTGAACCTGCCCTGCGGGTCGTAGGCCGAGGCGCGCAGGGTGAAGGTGCCGGCCTTGGAGCCTGCCTTCAGCCCGGGCGCGGCGGCGATGCCGTCGGCGCCCGCCTTGACCACCAGGGAGTCCGCGGTACCGAAGCGGGTGCCACCGGTGGTGTCCTGCTCGACCACGAAGACGACCTCCTGGTTGACGGCGGGCTTGCCGTCGCTCAGGAGCACCTTGACCCGCGGGACCTCGGTGAAGGCCGCACCGGCCTCGGCCGTGAGGCCGGGACCGCTGAGGACCTTCAGCTCCGCCAGGCGCGCGGCCGGCGGCTTCGGCTGCTCCGGGGTCGGAGTGGGCGTCGGAGTCGGCGTGGGCGTCGGGGTCGGCGTGGGCGTCGGAGTCGGGGTCGGAGTCGGCGTGGGTGTCGGCACGTGCGACGGCGTCGGCAGGGTGCTGCCGGGCGGCTGCGTCGGGTAGTTGCCGACGGGCGGGTTCGGCACCTCCGCGGCGCCACCCGACTGGTACTGGCGCATGTAGCCGAGCACGGTGTTCACGTACTCGCGGGAGTTGTTGTAGCTGAGGATCGCCGCGTCGAGCTTGGCCGCGACCGACAGGTCGCGGTCGCCCGCGCACAGGTAGAGACCCGCGCCCAGCGCCGCGTCATAGATGTTGTTCGGGTCGCGCTTGGAGTCGCCGTTGCCGTCGGCGCCCCAGGTGGACCAGGTGGACGGGATGAACTGCATGGGCCCGACGGCCCGGTCGTAGACCGCGTCCGCGTCCCACTCGCCCTTGTCCGTGTCCCGGACCTCGGCGAAGCCGTTGCCGTCGAGGCGCGGGCCGCGGATGGGCTTCTCGGTGTAGCCGTCGGCCTTGAGGCCGTAGCCCGAGGCGTGGACGGACTCGACCCGGCCGATGCCGGCGAGCAGCTGCCAGGGCAGCTTGCAGCCGGGGAGCGCCGCGGCCACCGACACCTCGGCACGGTGATAGGCGTCGAGGGCGGTCGCGGGTATCCCGCTGGCTCCCTCGGTAGCGCCGACCCCGGTGGGCGGCGGGTCGGCGACGATGTCGGGCAGGTCCAGCCGGGCGTCACCGCGGTCGGTGGCCTGCGGACTGTCCGGAGTGGGCTCGGACTCTCCCGCGTCGGCGGTCGACGGACTGGTCACGACCGCGGCGGTGGTCAGGCTGGCCGCGAGCGCGGCGGTGCACAGGACCTTGCGCGAGGTGTTGACGAGGTGGCGGTGAAGCGGCTTCACAGTGCGGCGATCCCCCCAAGGAGCCGTCAAAGGTATACGGCCGGTCTAGCCGTGAATATCCACTGTCTATCAGGTATTCGAACCCGACTCGCCGTCCCGTCGGGAGATGTGACGCACCATTCGTCTCGGCTTCACCGCACTCTCATGACCGAACGGACAGATCGCCCAACTCGGCGCCCGAATCGCCCTGATGGCCACCTATTTACGCTCCACCTGGCGGTTGTGGCCGAAGGTGGCTCAAAGCGGCCGAAGGTGGCCGAAGGTCGCCGGTGAGCCCGCTCCGGCCGAGTACGGTACCCGGGGGCGACGGGTCGCGTGACCGGGGTCACAGTACAGAAGTCCGGCGGGTGCGATGAATTCCGGGGGCGGCCGCGGTCTCCCCTGTGCACACGCCGCGGGGCACCGAGGAACACCGAGGAAGAGGAACGACTCCCATGCGCATCGTCATCACCGAGTTCATCAGCCTGGACGGCGTCGTACAGGCCCCGGGCGGTCAGGGCGAGGACGACGACGGCGGCTTCGCCCACGGCGGCTGGTCGCACCCCTTCTTCGACCCGGAGATCGTGGGCGGATCCTTCACCGAGGCGATGGAGAACGCCCAGGCGCTGCTGTTCGGGCGCCGCACCTGGCAGACGATGGCCGAGGCGTGGCCCGGGCGGGCGGGCGACCCGTTCGCCGACCGGATGAACTCCATCCCCAAGTACGTCGTGTCCAGGTCCCTGGGCGAGTCCGATCTGACCTGGAACAACACCACCCGGATCGCCGGGGACCGGGCCGTCGCCCACCTCCGGGAGCTGCGCGGCGCCGAGGGCGGCGACCTGGTCGTCATGGGCAGCCCCACGCTCGTCCGCACCCTGCTGGCCGAGGGCCTGGTCGACGAACTCCGGCTGATGGTCATGCCGGTGCTGCTGGGCGGCGGCAAGTCGATCTTCCCCGCGGACGGCGCCCTGCGCACCCTCGAACTGGTCTCGACGAAGATCAGCCCAGCGGGTGTGCACGTATGCACCTACCGTCCGTCCGCCAAGGACTAGCGGCCGGACGGCGGATGCGGGGCGAGGGCCAGCACCAGCACCAGGGCCAGGTCAGCGCCGGACGACGGCCCGCCAGCGGACCGGCCAGTTCGTGGAGGAGCCCGCGTTGCCGGCGACGAGGGCGCGCGGTGCGGAGGCCGGGGCGACGGGTGAATCCCCCGTCTGACGATCATGAGCATGCTAACGCAGCGTCATCCGGGCCGCCCCGCACCGCCTGCCCGTCTCACCCCTCCCGCGGGCCCCGGTAGAGCTCCTGGATGCGGTCCGCGTAGTCCCGGGCTATCGCGCCCCGGCGGAGCTTGAGCGACGGGGTGAGGTGGCCGCGGGCCTCGGTGAAGTCGCGCGGCAGGACGGCGAAGCGGCGGATCGACTCGGCCCGCGAGACCAGCCGGTTGGCCTCGTCCACCGCCCGCTGGAGGTCGGCCAGCAGTTCCTCGTCCCGTACCAGCTCGCGCATCGGCATGTTCTGCTTCTTGTGCATCTGGCGCCAGTGGTGGAGCCCGTCCGGTTCCAGCGTGATCAGCGCGGTGATGTACGGCCGGTTGTCGCCGACGACCATGCACTGGCCGACCAGCGGGTGGGCCCGCAGCCAGTCCTCCAGCGGCGCGGGGGCCACGTTCTTGCCGCCGGAGGTGATGATCAGGTCCTTCTTGCGGCCGGTGATGGTGAGGTACCCGTCGGCGTCGAGCTCGCCTATGTCGCCGGTGGCCAGCCAGCTCCCGTACGGGGCCGCCTGCGCGGCGTTCCAGTAGCCGGCGAAGACGTGGCCGCCGCCGAGCAGCACCTCCCCGTCGTCCGCGATCCGTACGGCCGTGCCCGGCAGCGGCCAGCCGACCGTGCCGAGGCGGGGCCGCTGCGGCGGGGTCACGGTGCTCGCACCGGTGGTCTCCGTCAGCCCGTAGCCCTCGAAGACCTCGATGCCGGCGCCGGTGTAGAAGGCGGCGAGCCGTCGGCCCAGCGGTGATCCGCCGCTCAGGACGTAGCGGACGCGGCCGCCGAGCGCGGCCCGGATCCGCCGGTAGACGAGCGGGTCGTACACGGACCGGGCCAGGCGCAGCCCGAGGCCGGGGGTCCGGTCCTCGGCGAGCTCGCCGAAGCGCTGCGCGATGCGGGCGGCCCGGTCGAAGGAGGAGGCGCGGCCCATCTTCTCCGCGGTGGCGCGGGCGGTGTTGTAGACCTTCTCCAGTACGTAGGGGATGGCCAGGAGGAAGGTGGGCCGGAAGCCGGCGAGGTCGGCGAGGAGGTCCTCGGTACTGATGCTGGGCGCGTGCCCGAGCTTGACGCGGGCCCGCATGCAGCCGATGGCCACCATCCGCCCGAAGACGTGACTGAGCGGCAGGAACAGCAGGGTGGAGGCCGGGTCCTTGCTGACGGACCGGAAGACGGGGTGCAGCAGCTCCACCGCGTTGTCCACCTGGGCGTAGAAGTTGGCGTGGGTGATCACGCATCCCTTCGGCTGCCCGGTGGTGCCGGAGGTGTAGATGAGGGTGGCGACGGAGTCCGGTGTACGGGCGGCCCGCCGGGCGTGCACGAGCGCGTCCGGGATGCGTTCCCCGGCCTTGACCAGCCGGGCCACGGCGCCGGTGTCGAGTTCCCACAGGTGCGTCAGCCAGGGCAGGTTGCCCCGCTCGGCGCTGATGAGGCGGGCCTGCGCGGTGTCCTCGACGGCGCAGGCCACGGCCCCGGAGTCCTGGATGATCCAGCGCGCCTGGAGGGCGGAGGAGGTCGGGTAGATCGGTACGGTGACCAGCCCGGCGGCCCATCCGGCGAAGTCGAGCAGGGTCCACTCGTATGTGGTGCGGGCCATGATCGCCAGCCGGTCGCCCTCGCGGAGCCCTTCGGCGATCAGCCCCTTGGCGACGGCGAGCACCTCGGCCGCGAACTCCGCGGCCGTGACGTCGCACCAGCTGCCGTCGCGGTCCTTGCGGGCGAGCACCGCCTCCCCGGGAGCCTCCCAGGCGTTCTGGAACGGCAGGTCCCCGAGGGACCCCCGGTCCGGCGGTCCCGCGAGCGCGGGCACCCGCACCTCCCGGACCACTCCACCGATCACGGTCTTGACGGGTTCTACCGGTCTCACGGGCCCGGCCGGCTTCAGCTCGGCTTCCACGGCATACTCTCCTCGGCTCGGCACGAGCGTTACCGCCGGTAATCTACGGAGCGAAAACCCGGCCCGACCAGCCCCTGAACCCGTTCTTCACGGACGCTCCACGCCACCGCCCCACACGCCGGACGCGAGGGTGGTCCGCAGGTAGTCGCCGAAATCACGCTGTTCACGCCCCAGCACCCGCTGCACACCGTCCGCGAGCGACGCGAAGCGCCCCTTCGCCGATCCAGCCGTGGAGCACGTTCAGCAGGGCGGCGAAATCCGCCGGCAGACCGTGCCGCGCGGCGTGGCCGGCGAACTCCTCCGCCGAGGCGGAGCGGTGGGTGATCTCCCCCGAGGGGTGTCGGACCCGCCAGGTAGCGTGAGGGCCGCACGACAACATCGGCAGGCATGCATCGGGGCACGGGTGTTGATCGTGACCCACCCTCGAGCAAGGAGCTCCACCAGCATGTCCATACCGCCGCAGCCACCGTCCGCTCCCGGCCCGTACTCGCAGCCGGGACCCTACGGACAGCCGGGCCAGCCCGGACCGTACGTCGGTGGCCCGCAGGGCTGGTACGCGCCGCAGTCGCAGAAGACCAACGCGCTGGCCATCGTGGCGTTCGTGATGTCGCTCGTCTGCGCGCTGCCGCTGGTCCCGCTGGTCCTCGGCTTCGTCGCCCTCTCCCAGATCCGCACGCGCGGCGAGAAGGGCAAGGGCCTCGCCATCGCGGCGATCGTCATCCACGGCGTGACCATCGCGTTCTACGGGATCTTCGTCGTCCTCGGCCTCACCGGCGCGCTGGACGACACCCCGCCGAAGCGCGACACCAGCGGTGCGGTCACCGAACCGGCCTCCAGCGGCGTGAACGACGTCCGCGTGGGTGACTGCTTCAACACCACCGACGATCTGTCGGACTACCACGACAAGGAAGGCGGCCAGGCCGCCCTCTCCGTGCGCATCGTGCCGTGCGCCCAGCCGCACAAGGGCGAGACCTACGCCGTCATCAACCTGGACGACGGCGTGTACCCGGGCGCGGACAAGATCATCGCCATTGCCGAGGAGAAGTGCGCCGGCCAGGCACTGATCTCGTACGTGGGCGCGGACGCGAAGCTCCCGGACAAGCTGGAGATGTACTACTACTACCCGCAGGCCAGCACCTGGATCCGCGACGACCGCAAGATCAGCTGCTTCGTGGGCGACCCCACCGGCCCGTCCACCGGATCGGTCCGCGTCACCGGTTCCTGATCCGCGCCCTTCTCGGGCGGCGGGCAATCGCGGCAGCGTCCCGGTTGCGGGGCGCGGAAGGCCCGATCGCAGCCGCCGCAGGTCTGGAACGGGTCCGGCCGTCTCGCGTCCCGCACCACCGGACCCGCCGGCGCCCTCGGCTCCGGGGGCAGGTGGGGCGGGATCAGCTCGGTGAGCCGGTACGCGAGTACGGACGCGGGGCGCCGCATCTGCACCGGCAGGTCCGCGGACAGGGCCCGCGCGACCGTCTCGGGAGCGACCCCGCGCTCCAGCCAGGCCGATACGCCCGGCGCGAGGCGCAGTACGTCGCGCTCGGCCAGCAGCAGCCGCGGATCGCGCCGCCGCAGCCCGGCGAGCAGGTCGGTCGCACCGGGGTGCACGGGCCGCTCCGCGGGTGAGGCCATGTCGTCCGGCGCGGGCCGCTCGGGTACGGGTACGGGAGGTGCGGGCGGTGCGGGCGCGGGCCCGTAAGCCCCCCGCGGCTCCGGCTGCGGCTGCGGCTCCGGCTGCGGCTCCGGCTCCGGCTCCGGCTCCGGCTCCGGCTCCGGCTCCGGCTGCGGCTCCGGCTGCGAATTCGGCACCCGCACCGGCTGCGGCACCTGCGGCACCGGCACCCGGTCCGGTGGAGGGGGTGGCTCCGGCGGCCCCTCCGCGAGGGCACCCGGCACGTTGTACGAGTACGTCCGCGTCACCACCTGCCCGGTCGCCAGCCGCTCGCGCCGCCGCTCCAGGAAGCCGTGCCTCTCCAACTCCCGCAGGGCGCCGGCGATCCGGATCTCCCCCTCCGGGAACCGCGCGGCGAGCGCCTTGACGCTGACCGGGGACCCGGCGGACAGCGACTGGATGTGCACCGCGAGGCCGATCGCCATCGCGGACAGTTCGCCGTGCTGGGAGAGGCAGTTGGCGACCACGGTGTAGTGACGGCCGAGCCGCACGTTGACGTGCATGACACCGGTTCGGGGGGTCCCGGAGGGAACGCGGGACGAGACGCGCACGGGCGCGATAAGGTGCTCAGGAGCCATGGGGAAGGTCTAGCTTCCTACTTGGTCAGGCCCTCGCCGGGATTCGCCGTCCTGTCGGGGGCCGTCTCATTTCTGTGGTTGTCGGGGCGAGCATATGCCAAGCAACCAGTTGGAAATCCAGCCCAGTTGCCACGATTCACCCGACCGAGCGACGCAAGCCGGTGGGGTGGGGTCGGTTGGTTCTTTCCCCGGTTCTTTAACTCCTTTTACGTCTTGGCGCACCGGGTCACGACTGCCCACGACCCGGTGCCACCGCCGCTCGGCCGCCCCGTGACACGGCCCCCTCCACCCCCTCGACGCTCGTCGATCCTCGCGGAACCGTTCGGCCCGCTCTCCGCGTCTCCGCTCCGAGAGCGGCACCAGCGCACCATTTCATGGACGCATATCCCCGTATTAGCATGCACATGACCGACTGGTTCCGGCCATGTCCTGTTGCCAACTCCCCAGGGGACACATGACGTTCGACGCGGAATGGGCTGCGCACAAAGCTGCGGCCCTCGCACGGCAGTCACCCGTCATGCGGCTCCATCACGCCCCCGCCGACGGCGGCGCGGCGGGGAGTCCGGCCGGGAGCCTGGTGGCCGGGGCCGCCTCCATCAACGGCAACGCCAACCTGCTGATCGAGATCGCCGCGCTCCTCCACGAGGGCCGGCCCGACGGTGACGCGAGCACGATGGCACGCGCCCCGCGGGCGCACGCCGACGTCTCGACGGAGGTCCTGCGCTTCGCCCGGTTCGCCGACGACCAGTTCAAGGACACCGTCCACCTGCTCGCCGCCCTGGCCACGCGGCTGAAGACGACCGGCACCAACTTCGCCCAGGTGGACGACGGCACCGCCCGCTCCTTCCTCGGCACCCTCCTCGAATCGGGGCAGTACGTGAAACCGGAAGCCAAGTGAGCGGGCTCAGCCACCGCAAGGACGTCGAGTTCCTGGAGGAGTGCAACCCGGCGCTGGTGGAGCGCAACGCCGCCGAGTTCAAGCGGCTGCGCGATCTGCTCGTCCAGGCCGAAGAGCCCGCCCGGCGCGCCGAGACCCGTACCGAGTGGCACAGCGACGGCAGCCACACCTACACCGCGCGCCTCTCCGAGGCGCGGCAGCTCGTCCAGCACATCGCCGAGGGGTACGACAAGGCGGCGAGCGCCCTGCACGCGTACGCGGCGGCCCTGACGACTGCCAAGTCCCACTACGCGAACGGCAAGGGCTCCGAGCGCAAGCTCGCCACCCTGATCGCCACGAAGGGCACCGCGATCACGCGTACCGCCCAGGAGGCAGAGCCGATGCGCCAGTGGGAGGACATGCGGGCGACGACCGGTTTCCTCGACGGTCTCGCCGAGCTCACGATGGACGTGGACGACATCCGCGAGGAGGCGAACCGCCTCCACGACGACGCCGGCGGCAACTTCCAGCTGGCCAGGACCGCCGAGCAGGAGGCCCGCAGCTCGTGCGTCCACGCGCTGAAGCAGGCGTACGAGCTGCTGCCCGAGTTCAAGCTGAAGGGCGGGGCGGGCGGGGTCGACATCTACGCGGCCATGGCCGACATCCGCCGCGAGGCGGCGGAGGCCCGCACCAACCCGCTGACCCATCTGCCGGGCAGCGGCCCGAAGAAGGACATGACGGGCCCGGTCGGGCCGGACACCCCGGTCTCCCCGCAGCTCCGCGACATCCGGATGCGGGTCGCGGGGCTGCCCGACGCCGCCGACAACTACTGGGTCCCCCTCGTCACGGACGGCATGCACGCGGACTGGGTCTCCCAGAACAAGGAGCTCCTGCGGGCGGCGGCCAAGAACGCGGGACTGCCGCAGGAGCTGCTCGCGGGCGTGGCCTGGCAGGAGATCGGCGGCTATCAGCCGGGCCTGCTGGACGACGTGACCGCAACGATCCGTGAACAGGCCGCGGCTCCGTGGGGCCTGAGCCCGGTCACCCCCGAGAATCTCCCGTGGCGTCTCGGCGGGAAGCTGGACGAGACCTCCTACGGACCGATCGCCATCCAGCTGCGCCGCGGCGCCGAGGTGCTCGGCTACGACCCGGCGAACCTCACCGACCACCAGCGGACCCTGGTGGAGGAGGCCCTCCAGGATCCCCAGCAGAATGCCTACATAGCCGCCGGCTACCTGGCCCAGATCAAGGCGGAGAGCGGTCTCGCCGATGTGCCGGCCGACCGGATGACGGAGGCCCAGATGCGGGAGATCGCCGCCCGCTACAACGGAGGACCCTACTGGGACCTCCCCAAGGCCCAGGGCTACGGTGACCGGTTCCTCGGAAACCTCGGCCAAGCGAAGGACGCAATGCGATGACGTACCCCCGCGAGAGCATCGACCTGCCCGAGGATCAGGGCTGCCTGCGGTGGGTGCTGGGGGTCCCGCTCGGGATCATCCACCTGCTGAACGCCGTCGCCGTGTTCGGGGCCCTCTTCGCCGGACCCCGGGCGGAGTGGGACCACCAGGGGTACGAAGGCGTCTCCGCGATGTGCTTCGTCTCCGTGTCGCTGAGCGTGCTGGGCCTGCTCATCACCGCCGTCCCGAGCGTGCGCCGGACGATGGGCCTGTGGTGGTTCGCCCCGCCCCTCCTCCTCGGGCTGACGGCGTACATCCGCGGCGCGACGCTCGGCTGAGACCCGACCGCGCGGGCGTCGGCGCGCGGGATGCGCGAACGCCGCAGCCCCCGCCCGGACGGGGCGGGGGCTGCGGCGAGCGGTGCGGTGCGGTGCGCCGGCGGTCAGGCAGCGACGGCGACCTGTTCGGCGGCCGGAGCCGGCTCGTCCAGCGGGGAGGCCGAGGCGGAGGCGTAGGCCTCCTTGTCCAGGATCCCCTCGCGGGCCGAGACGATGACCGGGACCAGGGCCTGGCCGGCCACGTTGGTGGCGGTGCGCATCATGTCCAGGATCGGGTCGATCGCCAGCAGCAGGCCGACGCCGGCGAGCGGCAGGCCCAGGGTGGAGAGGGTCAGCGTCAGCATGACGGTGGCGCCCGTCAGACCGGCCGTGGCGGCCGAGCCGATGACCGAGACGAAGACGATGAGCAGGTACTCCTTGATGCCCAGCTGCACGTCGAAGATCTGCGCGATGAAGATCGCGGCGAGCGCCGGGTAGATCGCGGCGCAGCCGTCCATCTTGGTGGTGGCGCCGAACGGGACGGCGAAGGAGGCGTACTCCTTCGGAACGCCGAGGCGCTCGGTGACCTTCTGGGTGACCGGCATGGTGCCGACCGAGGAGCGGGAGACGAAGGCCAGCTGGATGGCGGGCCAGGCGCCCTTGAAGAACTGGATCGGGCTGACCTTGGCGACCGTCGCGAGGAGCAGCGGGTAGACGCCGAACACCACCAGGGCGCAGCCGATGTAGACGTCGGCGGTGAAGGTCGCGTACTTGCCGATCAGGTCCCAGCCGTACGTGGCGATCGCGGTGCCGATGAGGCCGATGGTGCCGATCGGGGCGAGGCGGATGACCCACCACAGGGCCTTCTGGAGCAGTTCCAGGGCGGATTCGGCGAGGTCCAGGACCGGCTTGGCCTTGGCGCCGAGCTGGAGGGCGGCGATGCCGGCGACGACGGCCAGGAAGACGATCTGAAGGACCTTCAGCTCAGTGAAGGGCGTCACGATGTCCGTCGGGACGATCCCGGTCAGGAAGTCGATCCAGGAGCCGGCCCGCTTGGGGTCCTTGCCGTCGGCGGCGGTGAGGCCGGTGCCCGAACCCGGGTCGGTCAGCAGGCCGATGCCGATGCCGATGCCGACCGCGATCAGCGACGTGATCATGAACCAGAGCAGCGTGCGGGTGGCGAGCCGCGCGGCGTTGTTCACCTTCCGCAGGTTGGTGATCGACACCAGGATCGCGAAGAAGACGAGCGGGGCGATGGCCAGCTTCAGCAGCTGGATGAAGATGTCGCCGACCTTCTCCAGGGTGGTGCCGAGCCAGCTGATGTCCTGGCTGCGGGCTATCCAGCCGAAGAGGACACCGAGGGCCAGACCGGCGACGATCTGGGCCCAGAAGGGGAACTTGAACGAGGCCTTGGCAGGGGCCTGGGGGGTCGCGGACACGGACACTCTCCGGAGGTGGCGCACGAAGACAGGGGGAAGTACTGCGGTGGTGAAGCGGTGCGGCAGCAGCCGGAAGGGCCGGCCGGGACCGCTGCTGTATCGATTCAGCTCAACAGCAACAGGCCGCGGACGCGCGGCGGCAGAGGTCGACGTGCAGGCGCGTCACGAGCGGAACGCTCGCGATCAAAGGGTGCGCAACTGTGGTCAACATGTTGAACACGCTAACACCTCTCCTTTGAGAATCTCAAAGGGGCCCTTTGAGACAACGGCGCACGGGGCCCCCTTGCGCGGGCCCGGAAAAACACCACCGCCCCAGCGTTACGGGCGGTGTACCCGGTGCTGGGGCGGTTCGATGTGTGAGGAAGCCAACCGTGGCGTTACGAGGTCACGCGCGCCGCATCGTCGGCCTGGTCCTCCTGGCTGCGGTTCGCGGCGAGCCGCTCCTTCGCACCCGTGACGCGCCCGGAGATCTGCGTGGACATCGCGTCGCGCTGCTTGCGCAGAAGGACGAAGGAGAGCGGGGCGGAGATCACCAGGGCGAGCAGGACGACCCAGGCGACATTCGCGTCCCCGAGCCCCGAGGGCACCCAGCCGAGCCGGACGAGGCCGGCGACGACGACGAGGCATCCGACGAAGATGCCCAGGCGCATCGCGGTGTAGCGGATCGTTGCGCTCGGCTTGAGGGACACGGTGACCCCTTCTCTCTCGTCGTGGTCTGCGGCGGTCGGTGCCCGTCCAGTGAAGCACGCCGGGACCCGCCCGCCGCCCTCCGGGGTGCGGCGGCGGGCGCGGGCGCACGTCAGTACAGCGGCAGCAGCATCGTGATGTCGTCGCGGTCGTCGCCCGGGGCCACGCGGACGGCGCCGGGGACCCGGCCGACCTCCTTGTAACCGCAGGAGGCGTAGAAGTGCTCCAGGCCGAGACCGCCGCGGCAGGTGAGGCGGATGGCGTCGATGTCCCCGATGGAGCGCGCCGCGGCCTCCGTGGCGGCCATCAGCTCGCGCCCGTACCCCTGGCCCTGATGGCGCGGATGGACCATCACCGTGTAGGCCCACAGCCAGTGGAGCTGGAGCCGGTGGGTGTTGTGGGTGAGGAAGGCGGTCGCGGCGACCGCCCCGCCCCCGTCGTACCCGACGAGCAGTCGGCAGCCCCCGTCGGCGGCGGCCGCGAGGTGCTTGTCGAGCGAGGGGCGGATGTCGTCGGGGGTGACCGGGGGCACGAAGCCCACGGCGCCGCCCGCGTTGGAGACGTCGGCCCACAGCGCCAGGATTCCATCACGCAGGGAGGGGTCGACGACCGGGTCCAGGGTGAAAGTAAGGGTCATTTGACAAGTTTACCCATTACCTCATCGGCCCGTCCAGAAAAAGTTAAACCCCGGCCCATGGGCCGGGGTTAACTCGCCGGGAGGCGGTCGGACGAGGGGTCAGACGCGCATCGCCTGCGGGGTCTCGCGCAGACCCGCGTCCGGACCGGGGTACTCGCGGATGATCTCGTAGCGCGTGTTGCGCTCGACCGGGCGGAAGCCGGCTTCCCGGATCAGCTCCAGCAGATCGTCACGGCCCAGCTTGTTCGGGGTGCCGTAGTTGTCCGCGTCGTGCGTGATCTTGTACTCGACGACCGAGCCGTCCATGTCGTCGGCGCCGTGCTGCAGCGCGAGCTGGGCGGTCTGCACACCGTGCATCACCCAGAAGACCTTGACGTGCGGCACGTTGTCGAAGAGCAGCCGCGAGACGGCGAAGGTCTTCAGCGCCTCGGCGCCGGTCGCCATCGTCGTGCGCGCCTGGAGCTTGTTGCGCACCTTGCCGTCCTGCATGTCCACGAAGTCGTGCTGGTAGCGCAGCGGGATGAAGACCTGGAAACCGCCGGTCTCGTCCTGGAGCTCGCGCAGCCGCAGCACGTGGTCCACGCGGTGGCGCGGCTCCTCGATGTGCCCGTACAGCATCGTCGAGGGGGTCTTGAGACCCTTCTCGTGCGCCAGCCGGTGGATGCGCGACCAGTCCTCCCAGTGGGTGCGGTGGTCGACGATGTGCTGGCGGACCTCCCAGTCGAAGATCTCCGCACCGCCGCCGGTGAGCGACTCCAGGCCGGCCTCGATCAGCTCGTCGAGGATGTCGGACGCCGACATCCCCGAGATCGTCTCGAAGTGGTGGATCTCGGTCGCCGTGAACGCCTTCAGCGAGACGTTCGGCAGCGCCTTCTTCAGCTCGGAGAGCGAGCGCGGGTAGTAGCGCCACGGCAGGTTGGGGTGCAGGCCGTTGACGATGTGCAGCTCGGTGAGGCTGTCGTTCTCCATGGCCTTGGCCAGGCGCACGGCCTCCTCGATGCGCATCGTGTACGCGTCCTTCTCGCCCGGCTTGCGCTGGAACGAGCAGTACGCGCACGAGGCGGTGCACACGTTCGTCATGTTGAGGTGCCGGTTGACGTTGAAGTGGACGACGTCACCGTTCTTGCGCGTGCGCACCTCGTGGGCGAGGCCACCGAGCCAGGCCAGGTCGTCCGACTCGTAGAGGGCGATGCCGTCCTCACGGGTCAGCCGCTCGCCGGAGCGGACCTTCTCCTCCAGCTCACGCTTGAGCCCAGCGTCCATGTACCGGTCGCCTCCTTAGATGCCTCTGCCTGTCCTGCGAACCCTGGCCAACCGTACTCTCAGGCTTCCTCGGGAAGTTCCCCGACCCGGTTCTCCCACTTGGTGGAGAGCACGATGGTGGTGCGGGTGCGGGAGACGCCCTTGGTGCCGGAGAGCTTGCGGATGATCTTCTCCAGGCCGTCCACGTCGCCGACCCGCACCTTGAGCATGTACGAGTCGTCGCCCGCGATGAACCAGCAGTCCTCGATCTCCGCGAGGTCGCGCAGCCGCCGGGCCACGTCCTCGTGGTCCGCGGCGTCGGAGAGCGAGATGCCGATCAGCGCCGTGACGCCGAGGCCGAGCGAGGCCGAGTCCACCGTCGCGCGGTAGCCGGTGATCACGCCGGCCGTCTCCAGCCGGTTGATGCGGTCGGTGACGCTGGGGCCGGAGAGGCCCACGAGACGGCCCAGCTCCGCGTACGAGGCACGACCATTTTCCCGTAGTGCCTGGATGAGCTGCCTGTCCACCGTGTCCATTTACGTGGAGCCTTCCATTATTCGGCGATCCTGCAAGTTTAGGTATAGAATCTAAGGCACACAGGGTCAACACCCTGTGAAATCATATCGCTGATCAATCACGATCTTCAGGAGTGGTTCACCGTGTTCACGATCGAGATGGCCTATGCCCACATGCGGGGGCTCCAGGAGCTGGCCAACCGATCCCGTGCCCACCAGCCCGCCGCGGCCTACCGCGTCGACAAGGCCCGCAAGCCGCTGGGCCGCACGAAGAAGGCCTAGTCACCGGCCTGCCCCCGGGCAGCGCGGGAGCCTCCCAGCTCCCCCTCCCAACGGCGGTACAGCAGGTGCGGCACCCCTGCCGCGTCCAGCACCCGCCCCGCGACGAAGTCCACCAGATCCTGGATGTGCGTCGCACCCGTATAGAACGCCGGAGAGGCGGGCAGCACGACCGCGCCCGCCTCGTCCAGCGCCACCAGATGCCGCAGCGTCTGCCCGTTCAGCGGGGTCTCCCGCACCGCGACCACCAGCCGCCGCCGCTCCTTGAGCGTCACGCTCGCCACGCGCTGGAGCAGGTCCTTCGACAGCCCCAGCGCCACCCCCGCCACACAGGCCGTGGACGCGGGGACGATGAGCATCCCCTTGACCGGGTACGAGCCCGAACTCGGGCCCGCCGCCAGGTCTCCCGCGCCCCAGTACCGCACGTCGTCCAGCTCCGGCCGGGCGAAGGTCTCGGGCTTGCCATCGGCTCCCCGCCCCAGCCACTCCCCCAGGTCCTCGCGCCAGTGCGCGTCCCGGAAGGCGATCCCGGTCTCGTCCAGCAGGGTGAGGCGCGAGGCGCGGCTCACCACCAGGTCGACGCTCTCGCCCGCGGCCAGCAGCCCGCGGAGCACCGCCGCCGCGTACGGCGTCCCGGACGCCCCGGAAACCCCGACCACCCACGGGGTGCGCTTGCGCTCAGTCATACCTCCGAGACTATCCGGCCACCACCGATGGGCACTCAGTAAGGTGTCCGGACGTTCCCGTGACGGGACGCGGCGAGGGGACGAAGCGGATGAGCACGACGGTGGATCCGGGCTGGACGCAGCTCGACCGGGCCAAGGCGGCCGGGAAGCTGATGGCCGGCTGGGTGGCCCTGCTGTGGCTGATCGAGCTGGTGGACGCGGCCACCGGGCACGCGCTGGACGGGTACGGAATCGTCGCCCGCGCACCGGACGGGCTCACCGGGATACCGCTCGCGCCCTTCCTCCACTTCGGCTTCGACCATGTGGCGGCCAACACCGTCCCGCTGCTGGTCCTCGGCTTCGTCGCCGCCCTCAGCGGCATCCGCCGCTTCCTCGCCGTGTGCGCCGCCGTCGTCGTGGCGGACGGGCTCGGCGTCTGGCTGGTCTCCCCGTCGGACACCGTCACGGCGGGCGCCTCGGGCCTGATCTTCGGCCTCTTCGGCTACCTGCTGGTCCGCGGCTTCGTGGAACGGCGCCCGCTGGGCGTGGTGGTGGCGGTGGTGATCGCCGCCGTCTGGGGCAGCACCGTCCTCCTCGGCATCCTGCCGACGGACTCGGGAGTCAGCTGGCAGGGCCACCTCTTCGGCCTCCTGGCGGGCGCCGCGGCGGCCTTCGCCCTCCCGCGCCGCACACCGGACGCCGGCTAGAAGGTCAGGCCCCGTACGGCCAGATCCCCCAGGGCGCAGACGAACAGGGCGATCCCGATGAAGCCGTTGACCGTGAAGAAGGCCCGGTTCAGGCGGGACAGGTCGTGCGGCTTCACGATCGTGTGCTCGTAGAGGAAGGCCGCGACGACGACCGCCAGGCCGGCCCAGAACAGCACGCCCGCGTCCGTGGCGAGCGCGTACCAGGCCAGCAGGGCCGTGGTCACCACGTGCGCGCCGCGCGCGCCCCAGAGGGCGGCCGGGACGCCGAAGCGGGCGGGGACGGACTTGACGCCCTCCGCGCGGTCGGCGGCCACGTCCTGGCAGGCGAAGATCAGGTCGAAGCCGCCGATCCACACGCCCACCGCCAGGCCCAGGATCACCGCGTCCCAGGACCATGTGCCGGTGACCGCGAGCCAGGCCCCGACCGGGCCCATCGCCTGGGCCAGGCCCAGGATGGCGTGCGGGAAGTTCGTGAACCGCTTGCCGTACGGGTAGACCACCATCGGGATCACGGCGACCGGCGCGAGCGCCAGGCAGAGCGGGTTGAGCAGCGCCGCGGAGCCGAGGAAGACGAGGAGCGCGATCCCGGCGCCGGTCCAGGCCGCGCGGACCGACACCGCGCCGGTGACCAGCTCACGGCCGGCCGTGCGCGGGTTCCGGGCGTCGATCTCGCGGTCGATGATCCGGTTGGCGGCCATCGCGAAGGTCCGCAGCCCCACCATGCAGATGGTGACCAGGAGCAGGACGCCCCAGTGGATGCGCCCGTCGAGCCGGGACATGGCGGTGAACGCCGCGATGTAGGCGAAGGGCAGCGCGAAGACCGAGTGCTCGATCAGCACGAGCCTCAGGAAGGCCTTGACCTTGCCGCTCGCCTCCGGCGCGGAGCCGGGGCCCAGGACGTCTTCGGCGGTGGCCATCATGCGAGGCTCCGGCGGAACGCCTCGACCTCGGCGCGCAGCTCGTCGACCGGGAGCGTGCCGAGCTCCAGGTCGAGCGGTCCGCCCTCCGCCCCGGCCGGCGGTACCACCCGGGCGGCCAGGGCGTTGCGGCCCTCGCCGGCGTTGGTGACGCTGAGGACGAGGACACCGTCGGCGAGCTCCAGCTCGCAGTCGCCAGTACCGGCCAGCCCGATCAGCAGCTCGTCCGCGAAGACCGCGGCGTCGCCGTCGGCCAGCTCGGGCAGCTCGAAGGAGCGCCCCTCGCCGTCCGTGCGGTCGGCCATGACCTGCCAGACGCCGGACACCCCGGCGAACTCCTCGGGGGTGACCCCGGCCTGCTCGGCGGCGAGGCGCAGCCCCTGGTCGTTCACGTCGAGTTCGGGGCGCGCCAGTGCGACGCACGGCGTGCCGTCGCCGAGGAACAGGGCGGGGCCGCCCACCACGATCGGGCTCACAGTCCGTACTCCTTCCAACGGCTGTCCACCAGGGCCGCGGTGGCCGGGTCGGACTCGACCATGTCGGGCCAGCCGCCGTCGCGGGTGTAGCCCTCCTCGGGCAGCTTCTTGGTGGCGTCGATGCCCGCCTTGCCTCCCCAGAACTGCTGGTACGAGGCGTGGTCCAGGTGGTCGACCGGTCCCTCGACGACGGTGAGGTCGCGGGAGTAGTCGGTGTTGCCCAGCGCCCGCCAGGAGACCTCGTGCAGGTCGTGGACGTCGCAGTCCTTGTCGACCACGATGATCAGCTTGGTCAGCGACATCATGTGCGCGCCCCAGATGGCGTGCATGACCTTCTGGGCGTGCTTCGGGTACTTCTTGTCGATCGAGACGATCGCGCAGTTGTGGAAGCCGCCCGATTCCGGGAGGTGGTAGTCCACGATGTCCGGCACGATGATCTTGAGCAGGGGCAGGAAGAACCGCTCCGTCGCACGGCCGAGCGGACCGTCCTCGGTCGGCGGGCGACCGACCACGATCGACTGGATGAGCGGACGCCTGCGCATCGTCACGCAGTCGATCTTCAGGGCCGGGAAGGGCTCCTGCGGGGTGTAGAAACCGGTGTGGTCGCCGAAGGGACCCTCCGGGAGCATCTCGCCGGGCTCCAGCCAGCCCTCGATCACGACCTCGGCGTTGGCCGGGACCTGGAGCGGGACCGTCTTGCAGTCGACCATCTCGATCCGCTTGCCCGCGACGAAGCCGGCGAACAGGTACTCGTCGATGTCGCCCGGCAGCGGCGCCGTGGACGCGTACGTCACCGCGGGCGGGCAGCCGAAGGCGATCGCGACCGGCAGCCGCTCGCCCTTGGCGGCGGCGACGGCGTAGTGGTTGCGGCTGTCCTTGTGGATCTGCCAGTGCATCCCGATGGTGCGCTTGTCGTGGCGCTGGAGCCGGTAGAGGCCGAGGTTGCGCACGCCCGTCTCGGGGTGCTTGGTGTGGGTCAGGCCGAGGTTGAAGAAGGACCCGCCGTCCTTGGGCCAGGTGAACAGGGCCGGCAGCCGGTCCAGGTCCACGTCGTCGCCGGTGAGGACGACCTCCTGGACGGGGGCCTCGCCCTTGATCTTCTTCGGCGGCACGTGGACCATCGAGCCGAGCTTGCCGAAGGCTTCGCGGACCCCGATGAAGCCCTGCGGGAGTTCCGGCTTGAGCAGGCCGCCGATCTTCTCGCTGATCTCGCCGTACGACGTGAGGCCGAGGGCCTTCAGGAGGCGGCGGTCGGTACCGAAGACGTTCATGGCCAGCGGCATCGCCGAGCCCTTGACGTTCTCGAAGAGGAGCGCCGGGCCCCCCGCCTTGTTCACTCTGTCGACGATCTCCCCGACTTCCAAGTACGGGTCGACTTCGGCCTTGATGCGCTTGAGGTCGCCCTCCCGCTCCAGGGCCCGGAGCAGCGAGCGGAGATCGTCGTAAGCCATAGGGGTCAGTATCCGTCACCAACTACCCTGGGGGCGTCACCGGGGCCCGACGCGGGCCCCCCGTCACTGACTGGGAGTCGGTCCCACACCGTGCTGCGCTATCTGCCGTTCCTGCTGATCCTCGCGCTGACCATCTACGCCTTCATCGACTGCCTGAACACGCCTGAGGAGGAGGTCAAGCACCTCCCCAAGGTGGTCTGGGTGATCATCATCCTGCTCTTCTCCATCGTGGGGCCGGTGGTGTGGCTGTTCGCGGGCAGGCGGCGGGTGGGATCGGGCGGCGGCCGGGCGCGCCGGACGCAGTGGGTGGCGCCCGACGACAACCCGGAGTTCCTGAAGTCGCTGCGCGACGAGCAGGAGAAGAAGGACCGGGACGACAAGGACTGAGCCCGGCCGACCGGTCCGGTGCGACGCGGCTCGGCGCGGTGCGGGTCGAGTGCGCTGCGGGTCGAGTGCGCTGCGGGTCGAGTGCGGCGCGGCGCGGGCGTCCCTAACGGGCCCACGGGAGTACGCGGGTGCCCTCCTCCCCCGGGACCGTCACCACCCCGTCGGCGCGCATCGCGACGTACGCCTCGAAGGTCTCGGCGGCGTGGATCCGGCGCGGCACGTCCGGGGGCAGGACCAGGGCCTGGCCGGCCGTGACCCGCTCGGTGCGGCCCTCGCAGGTGACCTCCAGGAAGCCGGCGGTCAGGGTCCACACCTGCTCGCGGCTGACGGAGTGCTCGGGGCCGGTGGATCCGGCGGGCATGACGACGTGCCAGCTGCTGAGCTCGCAGCTGCCGCGACTGGGGGCGGCGAGGCCGGTCATGGTGGCGTTGGGGGTGACGGTGACGTTCTCGGGCGAAACGCTGATCACGTGCAAGGCAGGTCCTCGTCTTCCGGGCGCGAGTGAGTAAAGCTTCTTTACTCAGCGAGAGTAAAGCAGCTTGACTCGGTCGTGTCACCATATTTGTGTGACGAGAGACGAGAACGAGGGCGTCGAGCTGCTGTTCCTGCTCGGCCTGGGCTTCCAGATGCTGCTGAGCGAGTTCACCCGGCGCGTCGCCGAGGCCGGATACCCGGACCTGCGGCCCGTGCACGGCATGGCCTTCCAGGCCATCGGGGGCTCCGGTGTCACCGCCACCGAGCTCGCCGAGCGGCTCGGGGTGACCAAGCAGGCCGCGGGACAGATCGTCGACGACCTGGAGAAGCGCGGCTACGTCCGCCGCGAGCCGCACCCCGAGGGCGGCCGCCGCAAGCTGGTGGTCCTCACCCCGGCGGCCCGGGACCACCTCGCCGTCGCGGGCCGGATCCTGCACGAGCTGGAGGCCGAACTCGGCCACGGAACCGACCTCGCCGCCCTGCGCCGAGGGCTGGGGCAGGTCGTGCGCACGTTTCACGGGGAAGGACCACTGCCGCCGCTGCGGCCCGTGTGGTGACAGGGCCCGGTTGCTCGCCGGTGGCACGGCTCACGAGGGCCGTGCCACCGGCGTACCGCTTCCGCCGGTCAGACGCCGGCGTACGAGTGCTTGCCGCTGAGCAGGATGTTCACGCCGTAGTAGTTCCAGATCCAGCAGGCGAAGGCGAAGAGCGCGAGGTACGCGGCCTTGCGGCCCTTCCAGCCGGCGGTGGCGCGGGCGTGCAGGTAGCAGGCGTACGCCACCCAGGTCACGAAGGACCAGACCTCCTTGGGGTCCCAGCCCCAGTAGCGGCCCCAGGCGTCGCCCGCCCAGATCGCGCCCGCGATGATCGTGAAGGTCCACAGCGGGAAGACGGCCGCGTTGATGCGGTACGAGAACTTGTCGAGGGAGGCCGCCGAGGGCAGCCGCTCCAGTACCGAACTGCGGAACCTGCCCGGCGTGCGGCCCGCCTCCAGCTGGCTCTCGTAGGAGTCCCGGAAGAGGTAGAGGACCGCGCCGGCGGCGCCGATGTAGAAGACGGCGCCGCAGAAGATCGCGGTGGAGACGTGGATCCACAGCCAGTACGAGTGCAGGGCCGGGACCAGCTGGTCGCTGTCGGTGTAGAGCCAGGTGACCGCGATGCCGAGGTCCAGCAGGACGGTGGTGACCAGGATCAGGCCGAGCCAGCGGATGTTCTTCTTCAGGGCGAGGAGCACCAGGTACGCACCGACGGCCACCGTGGAGAAGGTGATCGAGAACTCGTACATGTTGCCCCAGGGGGCCCGCTGCACGGACATGGCGCGGGCGACGACCCCGGCCGCCTCGATGAGGAAGGCGAGCGCGGTCAGCGAGACCGCGATCCGCCCGTACAGGTCGCCCTGCACGGTGCCGCCGGCGGCGCCCGGGCCGTCCGGTACGTCGCGGATGCCGGCGGCGGAGCGGGTGGTGACCTTGGGCTGGTCGAGGACGGCGGTGGCGCCGGCCTTGCCGCGGACCTGCACGGCGGGGGCGGCCGCGGCCGTCCCGGCCGCTCCGGCCTCCTTGGCGGCGGTCAGCGCGGCGGCCGTACGGGCCACCTTGCTGCGGCTGCCGAAGGTCCACTCGGCGATGTGCGCGAAGAAGGCGAGCATGTAGACCGCCATCGACGAATAGATCAGGTAGTTGCTGATCTCAGCCAGATTCTCGTTGGCTGCGGCTGCGAGCGGCGTCATCCGCGCTCTCCTTCAGGGGTTTCTTCAACACGTGTTTCGGCCAATGCGGCAGGAGCGCTCGGCGCCTGCCGGTGCAGCGTGGCGGCGAGCTCCGCCAGTTCCTGGGGGAGCCTGGTGGACTCGCTGCGGCCCAGACCCGCCATCTCGACGACGGTCACTCCGTCCTTGCCGGTCACCGCGCGGACCCAGATCCGGCGGCGCTGGATGAACAGCGATCCTGCCAGGCCCGCGATGGCGGCGATCGCGCCCGCGAGGGCGAGGCCGCTGCCGGGCTGGTGGGTGACGGAGAAGGTGGCCCACCGCTCGATGCCCTCGAACTTCACGGTGCCCGCCCCGTTCGGCAGGGTCATCGTGTCGCCGAGCGCCAGCTTCTGCTTGAACTGCTGGCCCGACTCGTCCTTGAAGGGCTCCAGCTTCGCGGTTTCGAGCCGGTAGACGTTCTGCGGCAGCCCCGAGTCCACGCCGAGGCTGCCGTGGAAGGCGTTGAGCATGAGCTGCGGGTTCAGGAGGGCGGGGAACTGCGAGAACATCGTGCCCATGCCCTCGCCGGCGAAGCTCGGCACGAAGACGGCGTTGAAGCCGAGCTGGTCCTTCTTGCCGTCCTTGTCCTTGTAGCCGTCGGTGACCTTGACGGCTCCGGTGGAGGTGAGGTTGGCGTCCTGCGGGAGCATCGGCACGGCGTCCTTGAAGATCACCTTGCCGGTGGGGTCGGTCACCGAGACGATCGGCGCGTAGCCGTGGCCCAGCAGGTACACCTTGGAGCCGTCGACCTCGAGGGGCTCGTTGACCTGGATCTCACGCTTCTGGGGCGCACCGTGGGCGCCGTCCGAGAAGGTGACGTACGCCTTGAAGTCGCGCGGGGTGCCCCGCTGCGGGCCCGTCATCTCGTACGTCGCGTCGAAGCGGTCCAGCGTGAAGCTGAAGGGCGGCAGGTCGTCCGGGTCGAAGAGGGCGCCTGACTTGAAGTCGTCGTACTGGGTGAGCGTGTTGGAGAAGCCGCTGCCGCGCAGGACCAGCTTGCCGCCCTCGGACTTGAAGTACTGGCCCCAGGCGAAGGCGACCAGCATCACGATCAGCGCGACGTGGAAGATCAGGTTCCCGGCCTCGCGGAGGTAGCCCTTCTCCGCCGCGACGTGGCCCGTGCCGTCCTCGGTACGGAAGCGGCTGCCGCGCAGCACCTCCCTCGCGGACGCGAGGACCTCGTCCGGGGTCTTCATGGTGCGCCAGGTGGTGTGGGCGGGGAGCCGGTCCAGACGGCGGGGCGCGCCCGGCGGACGGCCGCGGAGCTGGCCGACGAACTGCCAGGAGCGCGGCACGATGCAGCCGATGAGCGAGATGAAGAGCAGCAGGTAGATCGCGGAGAACCACACCGAGCTGTAGACGTCGAAGAGCTGGAGGGCCTCGGCGACGCCCACGTACGAGCCGTTCGCCCGCTTCCATTCGACGACCTTCATCGGGTCGACGTTGCTCTGCGGGACGAGGGAGCCGGGGATGGCGCCCAGGGACAGCAGGAAGAGCAGGATCAGCGCCACCCGCATGGAGGTGAGCTGGCGCCAGAACCAGCGGACCCAGCCGATCACGCCGATGCCGACGGCCGGCCCGCTCGGGCTGTCCTCCAGCGGCGCGGTGGAGAGCTGGGCACCTGCCGCGGCGTCGGTGGGGTCCGCCGCGGCGGACGTGTCGGAGCTCGCTTTGTCTGTCGTACTCATGTGCCTTTAGTCCTCAGATCCCCACCGTGAAGCTTTGGGTCCAGCTCTGCATGTCGCTGATGATGCTGTCCCACAAACCTGTGACGAGCAGCAGACCGGTGAGGATCAGCATGCCGCCACCGATGCGCATCACCCATGCATAGTGCTTCTTCACCCAGCCGAACGCACCGAGTGCCTTGCGGAAGGCGATCGCGGCGGCGATGAACGGCAGGCCGAGCCCCAGGCAGTAGACGACCGTCAGCAGCGCGCCCCGGCCGGCGCTCGCCTGGTCGATGGAGAGGGTGTTGACGGCGGCGAGGGTCGGTCCCATGCAGGGGGTCCAGCCGACGCCGAAGAGCACCCCGAGCAGCGGCGCGCCGACCAGGCCGGCCGTCGGCTTCTTGTGGAAGCGGAACTCCCGCATCGTCAGACCCGGGATCGCCCCCATGAAGAAGAGGCCGAGCACGATCACCAGACCGCCCAGGACCCGGGAGATGATCTCCTTGTTCTCCTGGAGCTCGGCGCCGAAGTAGCCGAAGAGCGCGCCGGTGGAGACGAAGACGGCCGTGAAGCCGGCGATGAACAGGCTCGCGCCCGCCAGCATCCGGCCCCGGCGGGCCTCGGCGAGGTCGGCGCCGCTGACGCCGGTCACGTAGGAGAGGTAGCCGGGGACCAGGGGCAGCACGCAGGGCGAGAAGAACGAGACGAGGCCCGCGAGCAGCGAGATCGGCAGCGCCAGAAGCAGCGCCCCGTTCAGGACCGTCTCGTTCACGCCCGTGACTTCCGCGGCGAGGATGTGCTCGACCACAGCGTCACTGCTCCGCGAGGAGCGGGTCGATCATCGATCGCAGCTGTTCCTCCGTGACCGCGACCAGGGTGCGGGCGGCGATCCTGCCCTCCTTGTCGAGGACGATCGTGGAGGGGATGGCGTTCGGGTTGAGCGTGCCCTTGGGGAAGCGGAGCATCAGCTTGCCGGCGGGGTCGAAGAGGCTCGGGTAGGTGATCCCGAAGCTCTCCTCGAACGCGGTCGCGTTCCGCTTGCTGTTGTCGCGGGTGTTGATGCCCACGAAGGCGACGTCCTTGCCGGCGTCGGCGAGCTCCTTGGACACCTTCGCGAAGCTGGGGGCCTCGGCCCGGCAGGGCGGGCACCAGGAGCCCCACACGTTCAGGACGACGACCTTGCCCTTGAGGGCAGTGGTGTCGAGCGTTCCGCCGTCGACCGTCTCGCCGTCGAGCTTGGGGGCCGCGGTGCGCTCCGCCGCGGAGACGGTGGAGATGCCGCTCGCGCCCGTGACGTAGTTTCCGCCCGACCCGCCGGCAGCCTTGCCGCCGTCGGAACCCGAGCATGCCGACAGCGTGAGGGCGCCCGCGAGGGTCACCGCGGTCAGCAGGGTGGCACGGCCGCCGGTCGAGCGGCGGCGGCGGGGGGCGCGGCTAGGGCTCATGTGAAAAGTTTCGCATGAGCAATTCGCGGATCTTGCGCGCCCCCCGGAGGGATGTCAATGCCCTGGTCAGGCGATACTCCGCGGAACCGTCAGCTTGCGGCCAGGTACGCGCTCCAGCCGCCGGCCGGGGCCTGGCCCGGGCCGAGACCCCGGAGCCTGGCGAGCATCTTGGGGTCCTGGACCTCCAGCCAGTCGGCGAACTGCCGGAATGATACGAGGCGTACATCCCTTTTGTCCGCCATGCCCTTGAGGGCTTCCTCGACGGCGTCCATATAGATGCCGCCGTTCCACTCCTCGAAGTGGTTGCCGATGAAGAGGGGAGCGCGGTTGGTCTCGTAGGCCCGCCGGAAGCCGCCGAGGTAGGTGGCCGTGGCCTGGGCCCGCCAGCCCGGGTAGTTGGCGGGCAGCCCCCTCGTGCTGTTCTTCGACTGGTTGGCGAGGATGTTGTAGTCCATCGAGAGGACCTCGAAGGAATGCCCCGGGAAGGGCAGGGACTGCAGCGGCAGGTCCCAGATGCCCGACCTGCGCTCCGGCCAGACCTGGAGTCCGCCGGGCGAGCTGGAGTCGTAGCGCCAGCCCAGCCGCTGGGCCGTCGGCAGCAGGCTGTCCCGGCCGAGCAGGCAGGGGGTGCGGGCGCCCTTGAGTTCCCTGGCGTAGTCGAAGGGCAGGGGTTCGAGGTCGGTGAAGCCGGTGTTCGTGCGCCAGTTGGTGACGAACGACACGGCCTGGTCGATCTCGCTCTGCCAGTCCTCCTGGGTCCACCGGGCGACCGAGCCGGATCCGCCGCAGAAGTGGCCGTTGAAGTGGGTCCCTATCTCGTGCCCGTCGAGCCAGGCCTCGCGGACGTACTTGAGGGTGGAGCGGACGTTCTCGTCCTTGAGGTAGCCGATGTCCGAGGCCCCGACGGGGTTGTTCGGCGGCCGGTAGAGGTGCTGCTTCGACTCGGGCAGCAGGTAGATGCCGGAGAGGAAGAAGGTCATGGCCGCGCCGTGGTCCTTGGCGAGCTTGAGGAAGCGCGGGAAGAGGCCGTTGCCGATCTCCCCCGCGCCGTCCCAGCTGAAGACGACGAACTGCGGCGGGGTCTCGCCCGGCTGGAGCGGCACGGGCGCGTCCGGCTGATTGGGCTGCGGGCCGGTGTCGGAGGTGGAACCGTCACCGATGGGCCTGGACTCCGGCTTCCGGCCGGGCTTCGGATTCTTGACGGGTCCGGGAGCGCCGGGACCCGGTTCGCCCGATGAGCCGCAACCCGCGATACCCGCGGCGGCCGCACCGAGTCCCAGTCCCAGCAACCCCCTCCGACTGACTCCCCTGATGTCGCGCATGTCACCGTCCCCACTGTCGATCACCCATACCGACCGAAGTCCATATAAACGGACAATCAGATCTGGTATGCGAGCTGACACGGTGATTCCCGCGCGTCTTGTATTTAGTTGGGGAGAACCGTAACGGCCTGTAACAGTCCGCCGATCAGGCCTGGATCACGTCCGGATCAGGCCCGGATCAGGCGCCGAACGCCTTCGACTTGCCCTTCACCGGCTTGGCCCCGGCCAGCAGATGGGCCGGGACCAGGTCCCGGGCCGGCTCGCTGTAGCCCACCGAGACGAGCTTGTCGCCCTGGAAGGTGAAGGACGTCATCGAGGCGAGCGTGCACTGCCGGCGCCGCGGGTCGTGCCACAGCCGGCGCTTCTCCGCGAAGCTGCGCACGATCCAGATCGGCAGCTGGTGACTGACCGCCACCGCCTCACGGCCACGGGCCGCGTCGCGCGCCGCCTCCAGCGCGCTCATCATCCGGACCACCTGCTCGACGTACGGCTCGCCCCAGGACGGCTTGAACGGGTTCGTCAGGTGCTTCCAGTTGCCGGGCTTGCGCAGCGCGCCGTCACCGACACCGAAGGTCTTGCCCTCGAAGACGTTCTCCGCCTCCAGCAGCCGCCCGTCGGTCGCCAGGTCCAGGCCGTGGACCTTGGCGATCGGCTCCGCCGTCTCCTGCGCCCGCTCCAGCGGGGAGGACACCACGTAGGCGATGTCGCGGCCCTTGAGGTGCTCGGCGACCCGGTCCGCCATCTGCCGGCCCAACTCGGAGAGGTGGTATCCGTCACGGCGCCCGTAGAGCACGCCGTCGGGGTTGTGCACCTCACCGTGGCGCACCAGGTGCACGACGGTGATCTCGGGGGTGGCGGGCGTGGCGCTGCTGCTCATGCGGTGGCCTCCGCGGCGGCTCGGGCGGCGGCCGGCAGTGCGGCCGCGATGCGCTCGATCGCCTTCTCGTCGTGGGCGGTGGACACGAACCAGGACTCGAAGGCGGACGGCGGCAGATAGACGCCCTGAGCCAGCATCGAGTGGAAGAACCCGTTGAAGCGGAAGCTCTCCTGCTTCTTCGCGTCGTCGTAGTTGCGCACCTCGTCCTCGGTGAAGAAGACGGAGAACATGTTGGACGCGGTCTGCAGCCTGTGCGCCACGCCCTCCTTGGCGAGCGCGCCGGTGACCAGGCCCTGGATCTCCCGGGAGACCGCGTCGACCTTCTCGTACGCGGCCGCGTCGAGCAGCCGTAGCTGCGCGAGACCGGCGGCGGTGGCGATCGGGTTACCGGAGAGCGTGCCGGCCTGGTAGACGGGACCGGCCGGGGCCAGGTGGCCCATGATGTCGGCGCGGCCGCCGAAGGCCGCGGCGGGGAAGCCGCCGCCCATGACCTTGCCGAAGGTCATCAGGTCGGGCCGCACCCCGTCGATGCCGTACCAGCCGGCGCGGGAGGTACGGAAGCCCGTCATGACCTCGTCGGAGATGTAGAGCGCGCCGTTCTCACGGCAGAGGTCCGCGAGTCCCTGGTTGAAGCCCTCGGCGGGGGTGACCACACCCATGTTGCCGGGCGCCGCCTCGGTGATCAGGCACGCGATCTCACCGGGGTGCGCGGCGAACGCCGCCCGCACCGCTTCGAGGTCGTTGTAGGGGAGGACGATCGTGTCGCCGGCCTGCGCGCCCGTCACACCGGGGGTGTCCGGCAGCGCGAAGGTCGCCAGACCGGAACCGGCGGCGGCCAGCAGCGCGTCCACGTGACCGTGGTAGCAGCCGGCGAACTTCACGACCTTGGCGCGACCGGTGAAGCCGCGTGCCAGCCGGATCGCCGACATGGTCGCCTCGGTGCCGGAGGAGACCAGGCGGACCTGCTCCACCGGTTCGATGCGCGCGACGATCTCCTCGGCCAGCGCCACCTCGCCCTCACCGGGCGTACCGAAGGACGTACCACGGGCGACGGCGGCCTGGACGGCCTCGATCACATCGGGGTGCGAATGGCCGAGGATCATCGGTCCCCACGAGCACACGAGGTCGACATACTCACGACCGTCGGCATCGGTGAGGTACGGACCGGTCCCGGACACCATGAACCGGGGCGTACCGCCCACGGCGCGGAAGGCGCGGACGGGAGAGTTCACGCCGCCCGGGGTCACGAGGGAGGCGCGCTCGAAGAGCGTCTGCGAAACTGGGGCTTCATACGGGTACGGGTAGCTCACACCAGCCATGGTCTCAGAGGCCGCGACAGACTTGCGGACGGGCGTTTCACCGCGTCGCCGCGGGGGAGGTCACTGCCATGATGATCAGGCTGCGTGGCGGGGGCCGCGGGGCCGTGGCAAGCAAGACCAGTCGGGTGGAGATATGCAACGCGGTGGTGGACCGGGCGAGGGAACGGACGGCCTCGATCCGCAGCGCGCCCGCGAGGCCCGCCGCCGGGGCAAGCACCGCCGCCGCGGGACGGAGGCGGCCGACGCCGTCCCCGTGCCCACGAGCCCGTCCGACGACCTGCCCAAGGGCCGCGGCATGGGAGTGACGTACAAGTACTTCGGCGCCCCCGACGGCGCCACGGCGGCCCGGGTCCCGGTCACGATGCGGCCGGAGGAGCTCGGCGGCGACGAGCTCGGCATGGGCGGCCTCTTCACCAAGATCAAGCCGGAGACGGTGGCCGCGATGGTCCTGACCGGCATCGAAGGCATACCCCTGCACAAGGTGCCCCCGCTGGAGCTGGTCGTCCTCCACCCCGATTACGCGGTGGTCAAGCTCCCGATGACCGTGGTCGACCCGCTGCGCGGGATCGGCGAGGAATCGGTGGGCGCGGCGGCCTTCATCTGGTCCACGGTGCCGGACCGCGGCGGCCCCAGTGACGCCTTCAACGTCTACCAGCTGCTCCACGAGTGGCAGGATTTCAGCCACCGCCTCCATGAGGCCGGCCACCAGCCGTACTGCCTGGTCTGGCCCTGACAGGAGCTCCGGCGAGGAGCGGCCGGGTCCGGGCGTCCCCGGATCGGGGAGGTTCTGCCCCCGGGCGCGCCCGCAGGCTCGTCCCGCACGGGCGATCGCACGGGTAGGCAGGAGCGCGTCCCGCCGCACCTCCCGAGAGACACATCCCACACGAGTTCCCGCCCGCGGCAGGCGGCGGCCGAGGCCGGCGAGGCCCTCGAGGCAGGCAAAGAGGACGCCGCGGTCCGGCGGGCGACCCCGCACCAGGCGCGCTCCGGTATCCGGGGCGGCTCTCGACGCGCCTCTGTGCGAGGAGACGGAGTGCCGGCTCGGCGTCGGCGGACCCGGAATCCGGGCTGCCGGTGAAGGCCCCCATGCAGGGACCGGGCCAAAAGAGAGAGACCGATTCAAGCCATTTTTGGCGGTGCGTCAACAGGGGCCGTGGCTACCGGGGGTTACCCGTGCCACGCACTGCCGAAACGAAAGTGTGCGGTTGCGTGGGGAACACCCGATCGATACTCGGGAGTAGCTATTTCCGGACGCCGGGGCAAAGGCCCTCTTTGCCCCGGCGTGCAACCTGACCGACTATGTCCGTGCCGCTCGGGTCACCGGAGGTCGCTCAGTACGCCGCTCACGTTGAGCACCTCGTGGCACTCCTGCGCCTGACGGCCGGTGGCCGGCGTTCCTGGCTTCGCACAGGTCACCTGCACGGTCACAGTCTGGCTCTCGGTGATGCTGATGGGGGTGACCCAGTGGTAGTCCTGGTTGCGGAATGTCTCCAGTGCGATCGTTGTGATCTTTCGGTCGCCGAAGTCGATGGTCACCACACCTTCGTCGCCCTGGAAGTTGGCGACAACGATGTCCGTGATTCCGAAGGCCTTGCCGGCGGGCACCGTGTAGGTACCGGTCTTGCTCTGCCCGCCGCCCGTCTGCAGGTCGATGGTGGCCGAGCTCTGCTGCCCGCCGATCCCGGTACCGCCGCCCCCCGTGCCACCGCCGGTGGCGCCTCCCTGGCCGCCGCCGCCCGCACCGGGCTGGGTGCCGGTGCCCTTGCCGCCGCCCGGCTGCTTGCCGTCGCCGGTCACCGGGGTCTGCCCGTTCAGGTCCGCACTGGGCGCCGGCTTCTTCTGCGCCTCCTCGGCGGCCTCCTTGGCCGTACTGCGCACGGCGGGACGCACCAGCAGGAACCAGGCGAGCAGCAGCGCGAGCAGCGCGGCCAGGACCGCGAGCAGCCACTTCGGGAAGATCGGGATCTGGACGAACTCCGCGTCCAGCGAGGCCCGGACGGGTTCCCGCTCGGGCCGGTCCTTGGCGTCCTTCGCGTCCTTGCCGTCCTTGCCGTTCTTGGCGTTCTTGGCGTTCTTGGCGTCACCGCCACCGTCGCCGGTACCGGCCGCGGCTTCGGCTTCGGTTTCGGCCACCTCAACGGTGAACGGCCAGGTCACCGGCGTCCCGAACCATACGGGCCGGCCGGTGCGGACCCGCAGCACCACCTCCGCCGACTCCCCCGGCTCCAGCTTCAGCTCCGTGGGCGTGAAGGCGAACTTCAGTTCCTCGCCCGCCTGCCCCGGCGTGAACCCCAGCCGCACCGGGCAGTTGCCCTCGTTGCGCACGGCCAGTCGATAGCGTCCTCGCAGCCAGCCGCGGCGCCGCCTGGGAGCGCTCTCAGCCCGCAGTTCCCGGAATTCCTCGATGTGCACGGTGGTTTCGGGGACCCGAACGGCCTCGGGCTGCTCGGTCGGCAGCACGCGCACGGCGAGCGGCACGTCTCCGGCCCGAACCTGTGGTGAACGGGGCGGCGCCAGCCGGATCGTCACCGTCTCCGAGGTGCCGGGGTAGAGCGACACCCGCTCCGGTTCCACCGTGGTCCAGGCAGCGCAGTCGCCGACGACCTCCAGGCGGTACGCCTCGACGATGTCGCTGTCGTTGCGGACGGTCAGGCTGGTGGATGCGGTACCGCCCGGCGTCACGGTCACCGGCGGGATGTCGAGGCCGGGCGCGCCAGGGCTTGAAGAGGCTGCTGGGGATATCACACCTCGACGCTACGCCGCCGTCCCCGCCGCCTCCACGGACGCGGGGGCAACGCCCCGGGCAACCCCGATGCCCCTGCGGACGCCCGTCAACTACGCGTGCCCGAGCTCGCCTTGCTCATCCCTCCGTCTGTAACGCCACACATGCATCCTGGAACAGGTACACATGACCCCGCTTGAGAACAACGGACCCCTGTCCTCGTCCGACGCCGGCAAACGGGTCACCGTGGCCGTGTACGCAGCGGACCCGATCCTGCACGTCGGGGTCGTCCACCAGCTGCGCCAGCGCCCCGAGATCGAACTCGTCGACGCCGCCGACGGCGCGCAGGTGTCGCTCGTCGCCGTGGACAGCGTCGACGACGAGACGGCCTCCCTGCTGTACCGGCTGCGGCACGACTCCAGCACGCGCACCGGGCTCGTGGTCGGCACCTTCGAATCCGGGGACGCCCTGCAGCGCGCCATCGAATGCGGGGTCACCGCGGTGCTGCGACGCGGCGAGGCCGACCAGGACCGGCTCCTGCGCCTGGTCCTGGCGATAGCCAACGGCGAGGGCGTGCTGCCCGGCGACCTGCTCGCGAAGCTCCTCGACCACGTGGGCAGCCTGCAGCGTTCGACCCTCGACCCGCACGCCGTGTCCCTGTCCACCCTGACCTCGCGCGAGGTCGACATGCTGCGCCTGGTCTCGGAGGGCCTGGACACCGGGGAGATCGCACGCAAGACCTCCTACTCCGAACGGACCGTCAAGAACGTGCTGCACGAGATCATCACGCGGCTGAACCTGCGCAATCGCACCCATGCGGTCGGCTACGCCCTGCGCAACGGGCTGATATGACCCTACGGAGGCCCCTGCGGCGGGTGCCGTCGGTCCGCCTGCCCGGGCGGCCCCCACCCCCGCTGCCCGAAAGCGCACCGGGCGCTTCCCCCGGGTACGGCCCCGCGGCCCTGCCGGGCGCGCGCGCCGGGCACCAAAGTGGCGGGGTCGTACGTGAATTGCTGTACCGGACTGTGAGGTGGACCGTGATGGGCACGGGTGGCTCAGACAGTCGTCGACGCCGCTGGGGGAGGACCGGCGCGCCGTTGCTGCTGCTGGTCCCCCTCCTCGCGGTGACGGCGGCCACCGGCCCGGGCGACGCCGAGGCGCGCCCCCAGGCAGCCGACGCCGGTGACGGCCGGGTCGTGTACGCCGGCACGCGCCACCGCAGCCTGGGCCGCGTGGCGACCGGCACGTCCACCACCCCGCTGTTCGGCGAGGGTCCGGCCCACCTGGACACCCAGCCCGCCGCGCTGGGCGACCAGTTGGTCTTCGCGGGCCGCCGGGACGAGCGGACCCCGCAGGTCTACCTGCGCTCCGCGGACGGCTCGGTGCGCCGCCTGACCAGCGGCCTGGACGCGGCGAACCCCCGACTGACACCGGACGGCCGGGCCGTCGTGTTCGACTCCGCCCAGTCCGCCGGATCCGGCGGCACCCAGCGCGACCTGTGGCTGGTGCGCACCGACGGCACCGGACTCACCCGGCTGACCGACTCCCCCGCGAACGAGGAGCACCCCACGGTCTCGCCGGAGGGCGGCCGTCTGGCCTACTCCTCCGACAGCGACCGGGCCGCCGGGCGGCAGGTCTACGTACGTCCCCTGCGCGGCGGCGCAGCCACCCGCGTCACCGACCCCGTTAACGGCACGGCCACCGAGCCGGTGTGGAACCCGGTGGACGACAAGGCCAACCGGGACGTGATCGCCTACACCGCCACCGTGGCGGCCGGGCCCCGCCTGCGGTGGACCGACGGGCGCACCGACGGACCGCTGCTGGCGGGCGCCCAGGCGAACTGGCGCACCCACGGGGCAGGTTGGCTGCCCGACGGGAAAGGTGTGCTCTTCCTCAGCCCGGACCGCACCTGCGACTGCGAGGGCGACTGGGACCACGTCTTCCGGGCGCCCGCCCACTCGGCGGACGCCCCCCAGGTGGTGCTGAGCGAGGACCGCGAGATCGGCCCGCCCACCTGGCTCGGCCCGCTGAACGGCGGCGGCGTCGTGGTCGAGCGGACCTCGGCGGCCCGACCCCACGTGGTGACCCTGCAGGACGCCCGGATGGACGGCTCCGACCCCCGCGACCTCAACCTGCCGATCCTCAAGGAGGACCCGGCGGCCGACACCAACACCGACCCCGCGAAGGACCCGCTGTTCCAGCCCGGGCCCGGGTTCGACCCGTGGACCGAGCGGCAGAACTACACGCCCGACGGGCGCCGGATCGTGCTGACCCGCTTCGAGGACACCGAGGCCGGCCGGATCGAACGGATCTGGATCGCGGACGCCGACGGCACCCACGCCACCGCCCTGCCGCTCGCGGGCCGCGGCCCCAAGGACTGGGACACCGACCCGACGTTCTCCCCCGACGGCCGGCTCCTGGCCTTCACCCGGACCTCGCCCGGAGGCACCGGCGGCGACACCGGCATCCCGCGCATCCTGATCGCGGACGCCGCCACCGGCGCGATCCGCGGCGAGATCACCGCGCCCGGCGGCGGGGACCGGCTCGGCGACGCCCAGCCCAGCTGGTCCTCCGACGGCACGACCCTGGCCTTCACCCGCAACCTCGTGATCAAGGGCAACGGCGGCAACAAGCACATCTGGACCGTGCCCGTGGACCACCTGGACCGCCAGCGCGACCTGAGCGCCACCCTCTGCCCCGGTGCCTGCGAAGTCATCGACGACAGCCCGGCGTTCTCGCCCGACGGCGCCACCATCGCCTTCAACCGCAAGAACGGCGGCGGCCGCGTCGACGAGCGCAGCGGCATCCTGCTCGCCTCCGCGGCCGGCGGCGGCGCCTGCCGGGTCCTGCTGCCCGACGCCGCCCGCGACGTGCCGGGGGCCTGCGGCCGGGAACTGCCCGAGCCCACCTCCAAGGGACCGTTCCAGCCCCGCGACGCCGCCTGGACCGCCGACGGCAAGAGCCTGGTGCTCAGCGCCCGCGGATCACGGGCCCCCAACAGCCCGGAGAAGCTGAAGCTGGTGGACGTGGCCTCCGGCGACCACGGCCTGCTCGTCACCGGCCTGCCGGGCCGTCAGAAGGAACCCGGCGTACAGCAGTCGGTCGACCTCGCCGTGCGGGCACCCGAGAAGTCCGCGCCGCTCACCGTCGGCGGCTCCGCCACCGTCCGGGTCGACGTCGTCAACCAGGGCCCGGCGGCCTCGCCCGGTACCCGGCTGACCGTCGCGCCCCCGCTCGGCGTGAGCGTCACCGCGCTCACCGCGCCCGGAGCCACCTGTGACGCGGCCGCGCTGACCTGCGCCCTGGGCGTGGTGCCCCCCGGCACCACCGTCCCGGTGACCGTCACCCTCACCGGCGTCACCCCCGGGGACCAGCCGGTGGACTGGTCGGTCACCGGCACCGTGCTCGACCCCCGCCCGAGCGACAACTCCGGCCGGACCGTGGTGCCGGTGCGCGAAGCACCCGTACCCCCGAAGCCGACCCCCACCCCGCCGACGCCCACCCCGGCCCCGCCGACCACCGCCCCGCCGCAGCCCGAGCCGCCCGCACCCCCGGCCGGCCCCGGGCTGAGCATCACGGCCCAGCCGAACCCCGGCTACGTGGGCGGCCGCGTCGTCGTCACCTACACCGTCCGCAACGGCCGCAATGCCCTGGCCACCGGCCTGCGGCTGCGCATCGGCCTCCCGCAGGGCGTGCCGAGCGCCGGTCCGCCGCCGGGCTGCGACCAGAACGGGGAGTGCGTCCTGCCGGACCTGGCGCCGGGCGCACGGACCGTCCTGCGGGTCGTCCTCAACCCGGACAAGGCGCTCACCGCCCAGGTGACCGGCACCCTGACCACGACCGGTACGGACGCCGACCCCCGTGACAACACCGCCCAGCAGCAACTGCGCATCCTCCAGCCGCGCATCGTGGCCGTGCCGCCGATCGGCAGGCCCGGCTTCGTCACCTCGGTGCGCGGCGAGGACTTCCCGCCCGGCGCCCCGGTGCGGTTCACGTGGAAGCCGGGCATCACGGCGGCGGCGGCACCGACCGTCCCCCGCCGCGACGGCACCTTCATCGGCCAGCTGCTGATCCTGGCCAAGGACCAGACGGGCCCCCGCGTCATCATCGCGAGCGGCCCCGGCTTCTCGCCGGTGCAGACCGACTTCCTCGTGGTCAACGGCTCGGTGCAGCCGCCCGACGAGGTGACCCGCCGGTGATCCACGAAGTCGACGAAGGGCTGCGCCGGCTGCTGGCGGAGTCCGGCCTGGAGGCCTCGGGCGTCGAGGTGGTCTTCGACGCCCCGACGAGCGACTGGGCGGCGCGCCGCACCGCGCCCACGGTCTGCGTGTTCCTCTACGACATCCGCGAGGACCACACCCGGCGCGGAAGCGGCGCGGGCGAGGTGTACGACGCGGACGGGTTCGTCGTCGCGCGCCGCACCCCGCCGCGCTGGTTCGAGCTGACGTACCTGGTCACCGCATGGGCGACCCGGCCGCAGGACGAGCACCGGCTCCTCTCCCAGGTGCTCGCCCGCCTCGTGACCACCGACACGCTGCCCCCGCACCTGCTCACCGGCACGCTCGCCGAACTCGGCCTGCTCGTCGACGTGGACGCGGGCGGCACCGGCATGGACGCACCGGCCGCCTCCGACGTGTGGTCGGCGCTCGGCGGCAACCTGAAACCGTCCCTCGGGCTGCGCGTGAAGGCCCCGCTGGCCGGCATCAGCCGGGGCGCGGCCCCGCCGGTCACCGAGGGGCTCGTCGTGAACTCCGTATCGCAGACCGCGCCGGACACGACCGAGGGCGGCCGCCGGCTGCGCTACACCGAGCTCGGCGAGCCGGGACCGGAGGGCTTCGGCGGATCCCGGGAACGGCCGGGCGCTCCCGCGCGCCGCCGACGGGGGGAACGGCAGCCGTGACCCAGACCGTACGGACGGCCCCCGCGCCCGCGGCGCCGGCCGACACCACGCCGTACCTGTGGGCACGGCTCCAGCTCGTCGAGGAGCGGGTGCGCCGGGCCGTGGAGCTCCGGCGGGCCGTCGACCCCGACCCGGACGCCCCCTACCGGGGCCAGTACCTCACGCCCGAGGCGGTCGCCCGCCTTCTGGACGCACCGCACGGCTCCGCCCTGTCCGCGCTCGCGCCGGCCGCGCCACCGCCCGGCTCACCGCTCGACGTGCTCGCCACGCGCTTCGCCCTGGAACCGCTCGACGTGGACCTGCTCCTGGTGGCCGTCGCGCCGGACCTGGACGCCCGCTTCGAGCGGCTCTACGGCTACCTCAACGACGATCTGACGCGCCGCCGGCCCACCGTCGGACTCGCCCTCGAACTGTGCGGCCGCACCGGATCGGCGAGCGCGCGGTTGCGGCTCTCCCCCACCGCGCCGCTCGTCGCGGGCGGTCTGCTGGAGGTCACCGAGCCGGAGCGGCCGCCCCTGTCGAGGGTGCTGGCCGTCCCGGACCGGGTCACCGCCCATCTGCTCGGCGACGCCTCGCCCGATCCGGGGCTGGCCGATGTGCTCGGCCGGGCCCACGAGGACCCGGCCGTCGACCCGGCCGAGCTGCGGCGGGCGCTCGCCGCGGCCGGCAGCGGCACCCGCCACGTCCACCTGCGCTCCCGCGGTGGCGATCCCGAGGGCCTGGCGGCCGCCGCGCTGCACGCGTGCGGGCCGGGTCCCCTGGCCCTGGACACGGCGGCGCTGGCCCAGCAGGCCCGCGCCGTGACCGCCATCGCCCGCACCACCGCCCGCGAGGCCCGCCTGACGGGCGCCGGGGTGCTGCTGGGGCCGCTGGAGGAGCTGCCCGACAAGCCCGACGAGCGGGCCCGCGTCCTGCGCACGCTGTGCACCGCGCTGCGCGGCATCCCCCTGTTCACCTACGGAACGAGCGGCTGGGAACCCGCCTGGGCGGCCGACACCCCCGTCACCCTGACGGTGGCCGCCCCCACCCCCGACCGGCACGTCACCCGCTGGCGGCACGCGCTGGAGGGGGCTTCCGCAGGACGCGGCACGGACGTGGACGCCCCCGCGCTCGCCCGATCCGTCTCCGCGCACCGCCTCGACGCCGGGCAGCTGCGGCGCGCCGCCGACACCGCGGTGCGCACCGCCGCTCTCGACGGGAGCCCGCTCACCCCCGACGGCCTGCGCATCGCCGTACGGGCCCAGAACGGCGCGGGGCTCGCCCGCCTCGCCCGCCGGGTGGAGCCCGCGGTGGGCTGGGACGACCTGGTGCTGCCCGATCCCACCCACCGCCGGCTGCGTGAACTCGCCGTACGCGCCCGCCACCGCGACCAGGTGCTCGGCCAGTGGGGCATGCGGCCCGGCGGCGGGCGCGGACGCGGGGTGATCGCGCTGTTCGCCGGGTCCTCCGGCACCGGAAAGACCATGTCCGCCGAGGTGGTGGCGGCCGACCTGGGCATGGACCTGTACGTGGTGGACCTGTCCACGGTCGTCGACAAGTACGTCGGCGAGACCGAGAAGAACCTGGAGCGCATCTTCACCGAGGCGTCGGCCGTCAACGCGGTGCTGCTGTTCGACGAGGCCGACGCGATCTTCGGCAAGCGCTCGGAGGTGAAGGACGCCCACGACAAGCACGCCAACATGGAGTCGGCCTACCTGCTCCAGCGGATGGAGTCCTTCGACGGCATCGCGATCCTCACCACCAATCTGCGGGCCAACCTCGACGAGGCGTTCACCCGCCGCCTCGACGTGATCGCGGACTTCCCGGTGCCCGACGCCGCCCAGCGCCTGGCCCTGTGGGAACGGTGCCTGGGCGACCGGCTGCCCCGGGCCGGCGACCTCGATCTCGGCTTCTGCGCCGACCGCTTCGATCTGGCCGGAGGCTCGATCCGGTCCTGCGCCGTGACGGCCGCCTACTTCGCGGCCGCGTCGGGCGAACCGCTGGCCATGGGCCAGGTGGTGACGGCGGTCGCCCAGGAGTACCGCAAGCTCGGACGCCTGGTCCTGGAGAGCGAGTTCGGGCCGTATCTGAGCCAGGTCACCGCCGTGTGAGCCGGGGCGGCCGACGCGCGTAGCCCGGTGCCTGGCCGGTCCGGCGGGGGCGACCCGAAGGGCATCGCACTTGCCCCCGGCCAGGTCCGAACGTCCTTGTCCCGGACGGCGGTCGCCGGAAAGGCTGTGGCCAGACCTATTTGCGCAGCTGTGACCCGAAGGAGCGAGCATGCCGACGTACCTCACCCCGGGCGTGTACGTGGAGGAGGTGCAGTCCGGTGCTCGCCCGATCGAAGGGGTCGGCACCGCCGTCGCCGCGTTCGTGGGCTTCGCCCAGAGCGGCCCGTTCCACGAGCCGACGCTGGTCACCAGCTGGGACCAGTACTCCCAGCGCTTCGGCGGCTTCACGGAGGGCACCTACCTGCCGCACGCCGTCTACGGGTACTTCGCCAACGGCGGCGGCGCCGCGTACGTAGTCCGCGTCGGCGGGCCGGCCCAGAACGCCTCCGCGCCGGCCGCCGCGGGCACCCTCCCCCAGCCCCGCGCCGCGGAGCCGGTCGAGCTCGGCGGCTTCCTCGTCGCGGCCCGGCCGGGCGTCAGCGGAGTGTCGGTGGAGATCGCCGACGCGGACGGCGAGAACCCGCCCGAGGACCGCTTCAAGATCCTGGTCCGCCAGGGCGAGCAGGTGGCGGAGACCTACGAGGTGTCCGCCCGCAAGAACGTCAAGGGCTACCTCCTCACCCAGACCCGTGCCTCGAAGCTGATCGAGGTCACCGAGCAGCGGGGCGCGACGCAGACCCGGCCCGCCGGGCAGACCGTCGTCCTGCCCGACGCCTCCGCCGCGGCGCCCGCTCCGGCCGGCGGCGGCGTGGCCCGGCTCGACCCGGCCGAGTACGTCGGCGACTCCGCGGCCCGCACCGGCTTCGCCGGCCTGGAGACCATCGACGAGATCACCATGGTCGCGGTGCCGGACCTGATGAGCGCCTACGAGCGCGGCGACATCGACTCCGAGGGCGTGCGCACCGTACAGCTCGCGGTGATCTCGCACTGCGAGCAGATGGGCGACCGGGTCGCCGTCCTGGACACCCCGCCCGGACTCTCCGCGCAGCAGGTGCGCACCTGGCGCAACGACGAGGCGGGCTACGACTCCCGCTACGCCACCCTCTACTACCCGTGGGTGCGGGTCTTCGACCCGGCCGCCGGGCGCAACACGACCGTCCCGCCGAGCGGCCACGTCGCCGGCGTGTGGGCGCGCAGCGACGCCGAGCGCGGTGTGCACAAGGCCCCCGCGAACGAGGTGATCCGCGGCGCGGTGGACCTGGAACTGCGCCTCAGCAAGGGCGAGCAGGACCTGCTCAACCCGATCGGCGTGAACTGCGTACGGGCCTTCCCCGGCCGAGGCATCCGGATCTGGGGCGCCCGCACCCTCTCCTCGGACCCGGCCTGGCGCTACCTGAACGTGCGCCGCCTCTTCAACTACCTGGAGGAGTCCATCCTCCTGGGCACCCAGTGGGTGGTCTTCGAGCCGAACGACGACCGGCTCTGGTCGAGCATCCGGCGCAACGTCACCGCGTTCCTCACCGAGGAATGGCGCCGGGGCGCACTGTTCGGCCGCACGGCGGCGGAGGCGTTCTACGTCAAGTGCGACCGGGACAACAACCCGCAGGAGTCGATCGACCAGGGCCGCGTGGTCTGCGAGATCGGTGTGTCGCCCGTCAAGCCCGCCGAGTTCGTGGTGTTCCGGCTGGCCCAGTTCTCCGACAGCACCAGCCTCATCGACGAGTGACCCTCCGGGGCAGCAGCAGCAGCAAGGAAAGGTGAAGGACAGTCATGGCAGAGGGCGATGCTCTTTCCACCCATATCTTCGGCGTCCAGCTCGGCGGCTACCTGGTCGAATCGATCCAGGAGATCAGCGGTCTGACCGTCGAGGAAGAGGTCGTCGAGGTCCGCCAGGTCAGCGCGGAGGGCAAGCAGATCATCCGCAAGCAGCCCGGCGCGCGGCAGGCGGGCGAGGTCACGATCACCCGGGGACTCGACAAGAGCAGTGAGTTCACCAAGTGGATCAAGGAGACCCTGAACAACGGGGCCGTCGACACCGCTCGGCAGAACCTCACCATCGAGATCAAGGACTCCACGGGCGCGACCGTCCGCCGCATCCAGCTGATGCAGGGCTGGGCCTCCAAGTGGGAGGGCCCCTCCCTCAAGGCCGGCGAGTCCGCCGCGGCCACCGAGTCCGTGACCATCGTGTTCGAGGAGATCATCGTCGAATGAGGCGCCGCACGGTGACGGCGGGCAACCTGGAGGAGATCCTCCAGGCCACTGCGCCCGCCACGGCCCCGGAGCCGGCGGCCGCATCCCCGGCCGCCGCCGCTCCGGCGGCGCGCGAGGACCACGGGCTGCGGACGGAGTTCGAGTTCGAGCTGCCGCGCGGGTACGTCGACGAAGCGGGCACGGTGCACCGGCACGGCTCGATGCGCCTGGCCACCGCCCGCGACGAACTGCGCCCGCAGATCGACCTGCGGGTCAAGGAGAACCCGGCGTACCTGAGCGTGGTGCTGCTCAGCCAGGTGATCACCCGGCTCGGCACCATCACCGACGTGCACGCCGGGGTCGTGGAGCGCATGTACGCGACCGACGTCGCGTTCCTCCAGGACTTCTACCGGCGCGTCAACAGCGAGGGGCACACCCGCGCGGCCGTCACCTGCCCGCACTGCGAGGGCGGTTTCGAGGTCGACCTCTCCGGTGGGCGCCTGGGGGAATCGTGACGTACGCCCTCCCCCGGCTCAGGGAGGAGATCGCGTACATCGCCTACCACTTCCACTGGCAACGCGACGAGATCCTCGACCTGACCCACGGCGAGCGCCAGGAGTGGGTCTCCGAGATAGCTCGCATCAACACCCGTGTGAACGAAGGCGGTTGAAGGCATGGCATGGCGGGACAGGCTGCGTCGGCGAGCCGCCGTGCCGGAGGCCCCGGCCGCGGCGCCGGTTTCCGCCGGGCCGGTGGCCGCAGGGCCGGTTTCCACCTCGCCGGCGGCCGCGCGGAACGGGTCCGTACCCGGCGACTGGGACGGCGGCTGGCGTGTGACGGCTCCGCCCGCGCTGACCGTGTCCCGCGCGGCGATGGGCGTCAGCGACGGGCTCGCCTTCCGGGCCGGCCTGGCCGCGTGGCGCGATCCGTCGTTCGACACCGGGCTCGCCCACGCCGTGCTGCCGTCCGCCCCGGCCGGCCTCGTACGCGGGGTCGCCCGCCCCGCCGGTCCCCGCAGCGCCACCGGCAGCGGCGGCCCGCTGCTGCTGCGGGCGCTGCGGCAGCCGCACGAAGCGGAGCCGCCCCCGTCGCCCGGCACACCGGACGCCCCGCGCGCACCGCGCGCACCGCGGAAGGGCGCCACCCCGCAGATCTCGCGCCGGGTGCGGCCCGGCGCGGCCGCGGCTCCGGCTCCGGTGGTGTCCGGAGCGGGCACGGCCGTGCCGAACCCCGCGCCGCCGGCGCCGTCCCACGGGGGCGCGTCCGCGCACTCCGCGGCCGCACCCGCCGTACAGCGGGCCGTGGTTCCGGCCGCGCCCGGCCGTACGCCGACGCCGCCGCGGTTCCCGCTGGTCCGCCGTATCGCGGTGGTCCCCACCGCGTCGGGGACCCGGGGCCCGTCCGCCGGGGGTACCGCCCCGACCACCGCCGGTCCGCCCGCACCCGAGGCGCCCGGCACCGCCGTGGTCCGACCGCGCTCCGTCGGCCGTACGCTGACCGTCGCGCGGGTCCCCGCCACACCCGGGCGCCGCGTGTCGGTCGTCCGCCCCTCACCGGTGCGAAAGGCCTCGCCCGAGCCGGAAACGCCGGTGCAGCGCGCACCACTCGGCGCGCCCGTCACCGAACTCCCGCCCACCGAAGCCCCGTCGGCGCACCCGACGGCAGCCGCCGCGCCCGCTCCGACCCTGCCCGTACTCCAGCGCCGGGCGGAGCCTTCCGCGGACCCGGTCCTGCCCGTGGTCCAGCACCCAGCGGCACCCGCCGCCGGCCGCGAGACCTCCGTGCAGCGCGCGGAAGACCGGCCGCGGCTCGGCGCCCCGGCCGCCGAACTCCCCTCCGCCGCAGGCCCGTCGGACCACACGGCAGCAGCGCCCGCCGCCACACCCACTCCGGCCCTGCCCGTACTCCAGCGCCAGGCCGAGCCCTCCACCGACAGCGGCGCCCCTGCCACCCGCGGTGGAGCCACATCCCCCGCACAGCAGGGCACGGACAGCCGTCCGCCCCTCGGCACGCCGCCCACCGGACCCCCCACCACCGCGGCGGCGTCGGAACGACCCGCACCCGCGGCCACTCCGGCCCTGCCCGTGGTCCAGCGCCAGGCCGAGCCCTCCGACGGCAGCAGCGGCAGCGGCAGCGGCAGCGGCAGCGGCACGCAACGCCGAGCAGACCCCGCAGCAGCGGGCCCGGACGCATCCGTGCAGCGCACGCAGAACCGACCGCCGCTCGGCACGCGGACCACCGAACTCCCCACCACTGCCACACCGTCGGAACGACCCGCACCCGCGGCCACTCCGGCCCTGCCCGTGCTCCAGCGCCAGGCAGAACCCGCCGCGGGCCCGGACGCGTCGGAGCCTCGCACGCAGAGCCGACCCCCGCTCGGCGCCCCGCTCACCGAACTCCCGGCCACCGCGACGGCGTCGGACCGCACCACGGCGGCTCCCGCACCCGGGATGCCCGTGCTCCAGCGCCACACCGAACCCGCAGCGGGCCCGGACGTGTCCGGGCCGCGCACGCAGAGCCGTCCGCCGCTCGGCACGCCGGCCACCGAGCGCACGGCCACCGCCAAGCCGTCGGAACGACCCGCACCCGGGATGCCCGTCCTCCAGGACCGTGCCACTCCCGATCGCGGGGGACCCGCGCCCGGCGCGGGCCGCGCGCGAAGCCGCGCACCGCTCGGCGCGCCCCTCGCCGAACTCCCCGCCACCGCCGCACCGGCTCCCGCCCCCACCCCGGCCCTGCCCATCGTGCAGCGCCAGGCCGAGCCCTCGGCCGGGGGCGGCGCCGGGCCCGAGGCGACCCGCGGGTCCGGCCCGGGGCGGTCCGCCCCGCGCGTACGCACCGGTCTGGGGGCCCCGCTGCCCGCACTGCCGCCGAGCGCCGCACTGCCCTCTTCCTCCTCGGCCCGGTCCCGCCCGGCGTCCGGGCCCGCTTCCCCGGCCGCCGTGCTGCGCCCGTCCGCGCCGGGGTCGCCGCTGCTGGGCGCGGACGCGGCGCAGCGCCGTACCGCCGCGCCCGCACCCGCCGTGCCCGCCGCGTCCCGGGCCGGCGGCGGCACGGCCGGTGCTCCCCCGCTCGTCCGGCGGGCCACCGCCGTCCCGCCGGTCGTCGTCCCCCCGGTCGCCGACCGGAGCACGGCCCCGCACCGCACCCTCCAGCTGCTGGCGGCCCGGCCCCTGGCTCTCGGTACCCGTGACATGGGGAGCGCCGCCGCCCCCGCGGCGGTCCGCCCGGCGGGCCGTCCCGTGGTCCCGGCCCGCTGGCCCGCCCCGTACGCCCCGTACGCCCCGCCCGTCTCGCCCACCGCGCCTCGGCAGGTCCAGCGAGCGGCGGTGGACGGGCCGCGCGCGACGACCCCGCCGCCCGCCGTGCGCGCCGTACGCGCCGTGCGCCCCGCGCCCGCGGCGGCCCCCACCCGCGCCGCGGCCGCCCCCCTCCCCGTGACCGTCCCGCACGCGCCGCCGCTCGTGGTCCAGCCGGCGCCGGCCGCCTCGCCGGCGCAGCCCGTACCCGTCGTGCGCCCCAGGACACCGGCCCCCGCGTTCACCGCCCCGGCGGCGACCGCACCCGCTCCACCGCCACCGCCACCGGTACAGCGCGCCCCGAGCGGTCCCGGCACCCGGACGGGCCCCGGGCCGGCCGGCGGCGGCACGTCCGCCCCGGCCGAGCGGCACGCGGCACCGCAGGTCCCCGACTCCGATCTGGACGATCTCGCACGCCGCCTGCTGGACCCGGTATCCCGCCTGCTGCGCACCGAGTTGCGCCGCGGCCGGGAACGCGCGGGCCGGCCCTTCGACGGCCGCCGCTGAGAACGCGTACGAACGAGAAACGGACGACGGACCGATGACGGACAACATCTTCGCCACCAGCGTGTTCTTCCGACTGGCGATCGGCGGCAACGACCTGGGCGCCTTCCACACCTGCTCCGGCATGGGCGCCGAGGTCGAAATGGAGAGCTACGCCGAGGGCGGCAACAACGGCTTCACCTGGCAGCTGCCCGGCCGCGTGACCTGGTCGAACATCACCCTCACCCGTCCCGTCACCACCGACACGGCGAAGATCGGCCGCTGGCTGGACGAGACGCTGCGGCGGGTCGAGCCCAAGGACGGGGAGATCGTGGCGCTGCGGCCCGACCTGAGCCGGATCATCAGCTGGCAGGTGTTCGGGATCGTCCCGGTCCGGTGGCAGGGGCCGTCCTTCGACCCCGCCAACTCCGCCGCGGCGGTGGAGACGTTGGAGATCGCCCACCAGGGGCTGCTGCCCTCCTGACCGCCCGGCACCCCCACCCGCATCCGTCCTCCCGCGCCACGCCACCCCCGCTCCGGAAGGGATCCACGCCATGGCCTCATCGGCACGCGCCAGCCGCGCCAGGGCCCAGCTCACCCTCAAAGAGCCGCCGACCTCGGTCGGGGCCAAGCCGGGCGGAGTGATCGCGAAGCTCGACCTCCAGTTCAACCCGTCGACCCTGCAGTTGGGCAAGACCACCGAGTGGCGGCGCTCCCCGTCCCGGATGGCCGGGCAGTCGGCGCTGCCCGAGTTCGTGGGCAGCGGTCCGCGCACCCTGAGCCTGGAGGTGTTCCTGGACGCCACCGCCACCCACGACAACTCGGTGGAACAGGCGGTGGAGAAGCTGATGAAGGCGTGCGTGCCGACCCCGGCCAGCCTCGGCCGCAAGAAGCCGGCGAGCCCCTGGGTGCGCTTCGAGTGGGGCAGCGCGCGGACGACCTCGTTCGACGGGGTCCTGTCGAACCTGTCGGTGTCGTACACGCTCTTCGACGTGGACGGCAAACCGCTGCGGGCCACCTGCTCGCTGTCCATCGAGGAGGCGAGCGTCGACCCGCCGGGCCAGAACCCGACCTCCGGGTCACGGACCGCCCGCAGCACGCACGTCGTCGTGGCGGGCGACAGCCTCGCGATGCTCGCCTGGCGCGAGTACGGCGACGCGACGGCCTGGCGGGCCATCGCGGAGGCCAACGGCATAGACGACCCGATGGCCCTCGTCCCCGGCACCGAGATCGTGGTGCCCGGCACGCAGGACCAGCACGGCGAGGAGGAGCAGCGGTGAGCGGATCCGAACCCGGCGGCCGGTCGTTCGCGGCCGACCCGATCGTGGAGGCCCCCGGCGAGCTGCCGCAGATCTGGGCGGCACAACTGGTGAGCTGCGTGGTGGACGAGAACGTGGGCCTGCCGGACACGGCGGTGCTCACCTACCGCGACCCCGACCACGAGTTCCTGCGCGCCACCGGCATCACCATCGGCTCCCCGCTGCGGGTGTCGGTGGCGACCGTGAAGGGGCAGGCGCGGGAGCGGCTGTTCAACGGCGAGGTCACGGCCCTGGAGATCGACCGGGACCGCACCGGATCCTTCACCGTCGTCCGCGCCTACTCCAAGGCGCACCGCCTCCAGCGCGGCCGCAAGGTCGTGGCGTACCGGAACATGACGGCCGCCGCCATCGTCCGCAAGGTGGCCGCCGGAGCCGGTCTCGCCGTCGGCAAGGTGGAGGCGGCGCCGGTCACGTACAAGCAGCTGTCCCAGGCGAACGTCTCCGACTGGGACTTCCTGCAGTACCTCGCGGGCGAGAGCGGTGCGCAGGTGCGCGTCGACGACAAGGGGCTGCTCCAGTTCACCCGGCCCGTGAAGGCGTCCGGGGCGCCCGCCCCGTCGACGTCGGCCGTCCGCGATCCGATGGTCCTGGAGTACGGGAGGAACCTGCTGGCGCTGCGGGCGGCGCTGTCGGCCGCCGACGGCTCCTCGACCGTGCAGGTGCGCGGCTGGGACGTGACCACCAAGCGGGCGCTGGTCGCCGAGCAGCCTTCGGTGGTCAGCGACACGGTGGTGCCGGGTCTCAGCCCGGCGCTCGCTGCCCGCTTCGGCAAGTCGGCCGTGGCCGTCACGGACACTCCGTACCGCACGCAGGCCGAGACCACGGCGGTCGCGAAGGCGACGGCGGACCGGATCGGCTGCGGTTTCGGCGAGCTGGAGGCGGTGGCCGAGGGGAACCCGCTGCTGCGGGCGGGCAAGGCGGTGGCGCTCGGCAACGTGGGGCAGGCGTTCTCCGGCCGGTACACGGCGACGGCGGTGCAGCACGTCCTGGAGCCGCACGGCGGCTACCGCACCACCGTGTGGGTCAGCTCCAGCCCGGACCGCTCCCTGACCGGCCTGGTGACCGGCGCCAACGCGCCGGGGCGCGGCCCGCGCATCCCCGGCCTCGCGATCGGCGTGGTGACGGACGTGCGCGAGCCGAACGGCTCCCAACGCGGCGGGGTACGGCTGAAGTTCCCCTGGCTGGACGACACCTACGTCAGCGACTGGGTGCGCACCGTCCAGTGGGGCGGCAAGGGCGGCGGCGGCGTGGTGAGCCCCGAGGTCAACGACGAGGTCCTCGTCGGCTTCGAGCAGGGCCTGCTCGACAGTCCGTACGTCCTCGGCGGGCTCTACAACGGCGTGGACCAGCCCTCGCCGCACGACGTGCCACTGATCGACAGGACCAGCGGAAAGGTCAACCGCCGCTCGGTGGTGTCGCGTTCGGGCCACCGCGTGGAACTGCTGGACGCGTCGGCACCCGGACCCTCCGGGCTGCGGCTGGTGACCGGCGACGAGCGGCTGGAAGTACGCATGGACGACCGCCGGGACCGCATCGAGCTCACCGTGTACGGGGGGCCGAAGCGGCCGCTGACCTCCGTCGTCCTGGACAAGACCGGCATCACCCTGGACGCCGGCAAGGGCACCGTGAAGGTGTCCGGCAGTCAGGTGGACATCGACGGCACGGCCGGGGTGAGCATCGGCGGCCGTTCGGTGAAGGTGTCCGGAACGGCGGACGTCACCGTCAACGGCGGGCTGCTCGCCGTCCTCAAGGCCCGGCTCATCCGGATCAACTGAGCCCTCCCGCGGCCCTCCCGCGGCCCTCCCGCGGCCCTCCCGCAACCCGTCCGCCCGCCCCCCTTCCCCGAGGAGCCCCCGATGCCAGCCGCAGCCCGTACGGGCGACCCCACCAACCACGGTGGCCGGATCGCCACGCCGCCGCCCGGCGCCGCCGCGGCGGTCGCGACGGTGCTGATCGGCGGGCAGCCCGCCGCCGTCGTGGGAAGCCTGCACGTCTGCCCGGTCCCGCCGCACGCGGCGACGGGACCGGCCAACGTGCTCATGCCCAACCCGGCCGCCCTCGCCGCGGGCGCGGTGCTCATCGGCGGTCTGCCCGCCGCCCGGGCGCGCGACCAGACCGTATGCGGCGCGATGGTCCTGACCGGCGCGATGAACGTCCTGATCGGCGGTGTGTGATGAGCGAACGGTTCATCGGGCGCGGCTGGGCGTTCCCCCTGCGGGTCGGCCCGACCGGCGGCATCGCCATGGTCGAGCGGGAACGGGAGCTCGAGGAAGCCATCCGGCTGGTCCTGGGCACCGCTCCGGGCGAGCGGCCGATGCGGCCCGAATTCGGCTGCGGCATCCACGAGTACGTCTTCGCCCCCGGCGACGGCGACACCGCCGGGCGGGTCGCCCAGCAGGTGCGCGAAGCCCTGGAGCGCTGGGAGCCCCGGATCGCGGTGGACGAGGTCGTCGTGGCCTTCGACGCCGTGGAGGCGGGCACCCTCTACATCGATGTGCACTACACGGTGCGCACCACCAACGACCGGCGCAACCTGGTCTTCCCCTTCTACACGATCCCCTCCGAGGAGGGGGCCGAGGAAATGGTCGCGGACTGATGGCCCTGCCCTCCCCCAACCTGGACGACCGTCGGTTCCAACAACTCGTCGACGAGGCGAAGCGGTACGTGCAGCAGCGCGCGCCCGAGTGGACCGACCACAACGTCTCCGACCCGGGCGTCACCCTGATCGAGACGTTCGCCTACCTCGTGGACCAGCTGCTGTACCGGCTGAACCGGGTCCCGGAGAAGAACTACCTGGCGTTCCTGGACCTGTTGGACATCCAGCTGTACCCGCCGTCGGCCGCCGTCGCCGACATCGACTTCTGGCTGTCCGCCCCGCAGCCCGACACGGTCACCCTGCCCGCCGGAACCGAGGTGACGACCGCCGCGGGCGAGAGCGAGGAAGCCGTGGTGTTCGCGACCACCGGCGATCTGCGCATCGTGCCGAGCGAGTTGATGCGCCTGGTCACCGCGCCCCGCACCGGTGACATGACCGACCGGACCGGCGCGCTCGCCGAGGGCCGCGACATACCGTGCTTCGGGGCTACGCCCGAGCCCGGCGACGCCCTGCTGTTCGGCCTGCCGACGGCGGTACCGCGCTGCGTGGTCGCGGTCCGCCTCGACAGCCGCGTCGAGGGCGTCGGCGTCGACCCGCGCCAGCCCCCGCTGGTGTGGGAGGCATGGGACGGCGGACGGTGGCAGCGCTGCGAGACCGACTCCGACAGCACCGGCGGTCTCAACCGGCCCGGCGAGATCATCGTGTACGTACCGGCCGGGCACACCGCGTCGCTGCTGAGCGGCACCCGCGCGGGCTGGCTGCGCTGCCGGGTCACCGAGCCCGAGCCCGGCCAGCCGTTCTACTCGGAGTCCCCGACCGTGCGCGAGGCCGCCGTCTTCACCGTCGGCGCCACGATGGCCGTGGAGCACGCCGAGCGGGTGACCGACGTACCGCTCGGCGCGTCGGAGGGGGTTGCGGGGCAGACCTTCCGGCTCGGCCGCCCGCCCGTGCTGCTCGACGGGGAACCGCCGGCGGTGGAGGTATCCTCCGCCGAAGGGTGGCAGCGCTGGGAGGTCGTGGAGCACTTCGGCCGCTCGGGTCCCGACGACCGGCACGTCCGAGTGAACGCCACCACCGGAGAGTTCGCCTTCCCGCCGGTGCTGCGCGAGGCCGACGGCACCCTGCGGCCCTGCGGGGCCGTGCCGCCCAAGGGCTCCCGGATCCGCGTGGCCCGCTACCGCACCGGGGGCGGCCCCGCGGGCAACGTCTCGCGCGGCGCGATCTCCGTACTGCGCAGCTCCGTCCCGTACGTCGCCCGGGTCATCAACCGGGAGGCCGCGCGCGGCGGTGTCGCCGGGGAGACGATCGACAACGCCAAGCTGCGGGCGCCGGAGACCCTGCGCATGCAGGAACGCGCGGTGACCGCCGAGGACTACGAGATCATCGCCCGCCAGGCGGCGCCCTCGGTGCGCCGGGTCCGCTGCCTGCCCGCCACGGACGGGGCGGGGGGGCCGGCCGGGGCGGGCGCGGTACGCGTCCTGGTGGTCCCGGACGCGGTGGCCGACGAGGGCGACCGGCTCCGCTTCGAGCAGCTGATCCCCTCCGACCAGGTGCTCGCCACGATCACCACCACCCTCGACGAACGGCGGCTGATCGGCACGCGCCTCGTCGTGGAGCCGCCCGTCTACCAGGGCGTCACCGTCGTCGCCCGGCTGTCGGCACCCGCCGCGGACGCCGACCGGGTGCGCGAGGCGGCGCTCGCCGCGCTGTTCCGCCACCTCAACCCCCTGCACGGCGGGCCCGACGGCGCCGGCTGGCCCTTCGGGCGGCCCGTCCAGTACGGCGAGGTGTTCGGCGTACTCCAACGCGCCATCGGGGACGTCCTGGTGGAGGAGATCCGGATGTTCGCCGCCGACCCGATCACCGGACGGCGCGGAGCCCCCGTCGACCGGATCGACATCGGTACGGGCGCACTGGTCTTCTCCTACCAGCACCAGGTGGTCGTGACGGAGCCGGAGCAGGGGGTGCGCGGATGAGCCGGGCCGCCGTCCCCGGCCTGCCCAGCCGGCACCCGATCGGCGAGCAACTGCCGGCGCTGTACGCCGACGACGACTTCGCCCAGCGGTTCACGGCGGGGCTGGACACCGTCCTCGCCCCGGTGTTCACGACCCTCGACAACCTGCCCTCCTACTTCGACCCCCGGCTGGCCCCGGCCGACTTCCTGTCCTGGCTGGCCTCCTGGGTCGGCGGTATCGACGACCCCCGGTGGCCGACCGGGCTGCGCCGTGAGGCGGTGGCGCGCGCGGTGGAACTGCACCGCTGGCGCGGCACCCGGCGCGGCCTGACCGAGGCCCTGCGCCTGGTACTGGGTGTGTCCGCCGAGGTCCGCGGGGACGGCGGGGCCACCTGGTCCCGTACGGCCGGCGGCGAGCTGCCCGCGGCTCCGGCCGGCGAGGTCCTGGTCCGGGTATGGCCGCAGCACGGGGCGGCGGTGGACGCGGACCGGGTCCGCGCGCTCGTGCGGACCCTGTGCCCCGTCCACACGGTGTGCCGGGTCGAGGTCCTGTCCGGACCGCCCGCGGACGAAGGGAAGTGACAGTGGTGCGTGCGTGTCCCGTGTGCGGGTCGTCCAACGGAGAGACGGACGACTTCTGCGGCAACTGCGGCGCCTACCTGGGCTGGTCGGGCTCGGCCCCCGCGCGGGGGCCGGCCGTTTCGGGGGCCGACGCCCCCGACCGGGCCGGCCACGCCCGCCCCGCGCCCGCCCCGGCAGAGTCCGCGGCTGCGCCCTCCGCGCCCGAGCCGGCCCCGCCCACGGCCGCCGCAGCGGAGTCCGGCCCGGCCGGTCCCGTGGCGGCTGCGGGCCCGGCCGAGCCGGACTCGGCCCCGCCGACCGCCCCGCCCCGGCCGGCCGCTCCGCCGACGCCGGCCGCCGCAGACCGGCAGCCCACCGCGGAGCCGTCGCACGCATCCACCCCGCCCGCGCCCGCCGCGCCCCCGGGCACGGAACCGGGACCGCCCGCACCTTCCGGGACGGAGGCCACTCCCCCGGTGCCCCCGGTGCCGCCGGTGCCCCTGGTGCCGCCGGCGCGGCCCCCCGCCGCCCCCCGGGCCGTCGCACCGCAAGCCGTCGCGCCCCGAGCGCCGGCCTCCCCGCAGCCCGTCCTGCCCGCGAAGGCCGTCGCCCCGCGCCCGGTCGTGCGTACCGCCGCGGTGAGCGACGACGTGTCCGGCCTGCCGTGCCCCGCCTGCGGCACGCCCAACCCGCCGGAGCGCCGGTTCTGCCGCCGCTGCGCGGCTCCGCTGACGCCCACCGCCGCACCGGCTCCCCTGCCGTGGTGGCGGACGATCTGGCCGTTCCGCCGCCGCACGCGCGGGGGTTCCGGCCGGATGACGCGCTTCCTCGTGGTCCTGGCCGTCGTACTGGCCCTCTGCGCGGGCGGCTTCCTGCTGCTGCCGGCCGGACGCCACCTGATCGAGGACACCCGCGACAAGCTCGGCAAGGCCAAGGCCGTGACCGCCGCCCGCGCCGAGGCGAGCGCCGAGGTGCCCGGGCATCCGGTGGGCCACAGCACGGACGGCCTCAGCAACCGCTACTGGGGCGCGCCCGGCCCCGGCGCCTCGGTGACGTACACCTTCGGCAAGCCGTTCCGCCTGGTCGACGTGATCATCACCAACGGCGCCTCGTCCGCGCCCGAGGAGTACGCGCGGCAGGCGCGGGCGCTCCAGATCGATATGGAGGTGACGACGCGGGACGGCCGCAAGGTCCACAAGAAGCTCGCCCTGAGCGACAAGCCCGGGCCCCAGACCTTCCCCACCGGCATCAGCGACGCCACCGCGGTCCGGCTGACCCTGGACGGACCCGCCGGGGCCGCACCGGAGCGCCATCTCGCCCTGGCGGAGGTGGAGTTCTTCCAGCGGAGCTGACGGCCCCCGGCGGGGCCGCACCGCAGTAGCGTGTCCGGATGGAGACGCACGTACGACTGGAGCCCTGGTCGGCCGGGGACTTCTGGCTGCTGGAGCGCAAGAACGAGCCCGTCATGACCGAGTTCCTGGGCGGCCCCGAGCCGGCCGCGAAACTCCTCGACCGACAGCGGCGCTACGAGGCCCTGAGCGCGCGGGAGCCGGCCGCCGGGCGAATGTTCCGCGTGGTGTGGACGCCCGACGGGGACCTCGCCGGGGACCCCGCCGGGGGCGGGGGCACCCGGAGCGTCGGGTCCGTGGGCTTCTGGGAGCGGGAGTGGCGGGGCGAGCCGGTCTACGAGTCCGGCTGGGGCGTCCTGCCCGAGTTCCAGGGCCACGGGCTGGCCGTGGCGGCGCTGACCGGGCTCCTGGCGTACGTCCGCGCCCACGGCTCCCGCGACAGCGTCCACGCCTTCCCGGGCACCGACCACCCCGCGTCCAACGCGGTGTGCCGTCGTGCCGGGTTCGAGTACCTGGGCGATGTCGACTTCGAGTACCCGCCCGGGGTGCCCCACCCGAGCTGCGACTGGCGCTACCGGGTGGGGCGCCCGCAGGGCGCGCTCCCGCCGGTCACACCGTCAGGATGATGCGGCCGCGGACCCCCGGGGTCCCGAGCCGGTCGTGGGCCTTGGCCACCTCCGCGAGCGGGAAGGTCTCCGCGACCCGGAGGGTCAGCTCGCCCGCGTCGGCCAGGGCCACCAGCCGGGCCAGATGGGCCCCGTCCGCCGCGACCTCCTGCTCCTCGACCCGGATGCCGCGCTCCGCGACCGGGGCGTGGTGCGGGATCAGGCCGACGTAGACCCCGCCGTCGCGTACGGCGCCGCCGAAGACCCCGGCGCGGACCGCGCCGTCCACCGGGTTCAGCCCGGCGGCGGTGACCTTGACGCGGAGCTGGCCGGCCGCGGGGCGCGGGGCCGGGACCTCGGCCAGGGCGACCTGCTCCGGCCCGCCGAAGCCGCTCACCACGGCCGCCAGCACCGTCTGCTCGCTCATCGTCGTCTCTCCCGTTCGTCTGTTCGCCCGTTCTCGGTGAGCACTAACCTAGGGAGAGTTACTCTCTATCCGTAAGTACGCACTCCAAGGTGCGTACCCGACCCGGAAGTGGGGCACCCATGGCCACCAGCACCGCCGCGGCCCGCCGCGACGAAGCCCGTACCGCCTACGACGCCTTCCTCCGGGAATGCCCCACCGGCCAGCTCCTGGCCCGCATCAGCGACAAGTGGGTCGGCCTCATCGTCAGCGCCCTCGGCCAGGCCGAGGACCGCTCCATGCGCTACAGCGACCTCGGCCGCAAGATCCCCGGCGTCAGCCAGAAGATGCTCACCCAGACGCTGCGCTCCCTCGAACGCGACGGCCTCGTCACCCGCACCGTCACCCCCACCGTCCCCGCCCGCGTCGACTACCGGCTCACCGACCTCGGCAGCAGCCTCGGCCGCCTCCTGTCCTCCGTGAAGCTCTGGGCCGAGAACCACTTCGACGAGGTCAGCGCCCATCGCGACACCCACGACCGGACCACCGCCACCTCGTAAATTCAGCCGCGGACGACGCCCCGGAAATGGCATGCTGGCCGGGTGAACGGACCCGGCATTGCGCTCACCCTCGCCCCCGAACTGCGCCTCTTCGCCCCGCCCAGCCGGCGCGCCGAACGCGTACCGACCACCACCGACGGCGCCTCCAGCCTCGGCCACGTCGTCGAATCGGCCGGCGTCCCGCTCACCGAAGTCGGCCGCCTGCTCGTCGACGGCCACGAGGTGCCCGTCTCCTACGTGCCCCAGGACGGCCAGAACGTCGAGGTGTTCGGGGTCGAGCGGCCCCAACAGGTCCCCGGCGCGCCGCTCCGCTTCCTCCTCGACGTCCACCTCGGCACCCTCGCGCGCCGCCTGCGCCTGCTCGGCGTAGACGCCGCCTACGAGAACGAGGACATCGGCGACCCCGCCCTCGCCACCCGCTCCGCCGCCGAGCGGCGCGTCCTGCTCTCCCGCGACCGCGGCCTGCTGCGCCGCCGCGAGCTGTTCGCCGGCGCGTACGTCTACAGCGACAACCCGGACGAGCAACTGCGCGACGTACTGGGCCGGTTCGCTCCCGCCCTCGCCCCGTGGACGCGCTGCACCGCCTGCAACGGCACGCTCCGCGAGGCCGACAAGGAGAGCGTCGGCGACCTCCTGGAACAGGGCACGCACCGCTCCTACGACGTCTTCGCGCAGTGCACCGCGTGCGAGCGCGTCTACTGGCGCGGCGCCCACCACGCCCGCCTGGAGCGGATCGTCGACGAGGCCCTCGTGGAGTTCGGCACGGCCTAGAAGGCGTAGGTGTCGCCCGTGTCCAGGGCCAGCACCACGTGCTCGTTGTTGGCGTGGTTCCGGTCGGTCGCACCGCCGTTCCACCACGTGTCGACCCGCACCGCCACCTCGGGCGTCCGCTCCCGCAGCTCCAGTTGCAGCGCGACGTGCCGCCCGCGCCCGTGCAGCGGCAGCGGTCCCGTCTCACACACGACCTCGCGCGAGCCCGCCCGTGCGCAGCCACCCGACAGCTCCTGCCGGTCCGCGAGCTCGGCCGACAGCCGCACCCGCAGCGTCGCGTTGGGCAGTGCGGCGGGCCCGTCGTTCTCCGGAACCAGCCAGATCCGCAGCCGCGACCCGGCCAGGGCCACCCGCCCGTGGTAGGCCACGTCGGCCTCCGGGCCGTCCGCCACCGGGCCGTCCGCCACCGACGCCTGCGCCGGCCCGGGGACCCCCGCGCCGAGGGCCAGGAGACCCGCCACCACCACACTTCGTACGGCACCACGGCGCACCGACACCACCTCCTCGCGCGGAGGCTAGCCACCCGCACCCCCGGCCGGTCGGACCATCACACGAACGAGGGCGCGCCCACCCCCATCTGCCGTGCGCGCCTTTGCGCCGGGCCCGCACGGGCCGGGCCGGGACCCGCCGGGCCGGGCCCGGATCCGCACGCCCCGCGCGGCCGCCGGGCCCGCCTATGCTGGCGGGTATTCGCCCGTACGAACGACCGAGGAGCCCGCACATGAGCACGGCCGCCACCCGAACCGCCGTAGTCACCGGCGCGAGCAGCGGCATCGGCGCGGCCACCGCCCGGCAGCTCGCCGCAGCCGGCTACCACGTCGTCCTCACCGCCCGCCGCAAGGACCGCATCGAGGCCCTCGCCGCCGAGATCACCGAGGCCGGCCACCGGGCCACCGCCCACGCCCTCGACGTCACCGACCGCGTCGCCGTCGACGCCTTCGCCGCTTCCCTCGAGCGCTGTGACGTCCTCGTCAACAACGCGGGCGGCGCCCTCGGGGCCGAGCCCGTCGCCACCGGCGACCCCGCCGACTGGCGCACGATGTACGAGGTCAACGTCATCGGCACGCTGCACGTCACCCAGGCGCTGCTCCCCGCCCTCACCGCCTCCGGCGATGGCACGGTCGTGGTCCTGTCCTCCACCGCCGGCCACTCCACGTACGAGGGCGGAGGCGGCTACGTCGCCGCCAAGAACGGCGCCCGCATCCTCGCGGAGACCCTGCGCCTGGAGATCGTCGGCCAGCCCGTCCGCGTCATCGAGATCGCCCCGGGCATGGTCAAGACCGAGGAGTTCGCGAAGACCCGGTTCCGCGGCGACGCGGAGAAGGCCGAGAAGGTCTACGCGGGCGTCGCGCAGCCGCTGTCCGCCGACGACGTGGCCGACACCATCACCTGGGCGGTGACCCGCCCCAGCCACGTCAACATCGACCTCCTGGTGGTCCGCCCCCGCGCCCAGGCCTCGAACACCAAGGTCCACCGCGAGCTCTAGACGGCTCAGAGGACTCCCGCCGCCTTCAGATGCGGCATGGGCGGGGGTCTCGCCCCAGGTGGTGAAGTCGTGCGTCCACATGATCAGCACCTTCGCCCCGCACGCCTCGGCCGCGAGCCGCACCTCGTCGTGGACCGCCCCGTACGGCGGCCTCAGCAGCTTCGGCGTCCGCCCGAAGGCCTCCTGGAGCCGCTCCGCGGCCCGTAACACCTCCGCGTCCCTGCCGGCCGCGTCGAGCGTGGTGAGGTCGGAATGGTTGACGGTGTGGTTCTCGACGGTGCCCCGCCCCTGGTCGGCGAGCGCGGTGAAGTACCCGGTGTCGTAGGCGGTCGCCCCGGAGAGCAGGAACAGAGCGGCGGGCACCCGCTTCTCCAGCAGGATCCGGGCCGCGGCCGGATCGTGGTTCCAGCCGTCGCCGATGGTGATGAAGACGACCTTCTCGCCGGTCGGCACGTGTGACACGACGGGCGGCATCCCCGGCTTCGCCTGGGCGGACCCGGCGACCCCGAAGGCGAGCGACAACGACGCGAGCGCGGCGACGACCACGCGGGATCTCCCCATACCACACAGATTGGTCTGCACCAATTTGCATGGTCAACCACTCCTCCGAAAAAGGAAGTTGCCACTCCGCCTACCCGAAGCCCGGACAGGCGTGGCGCACCATATGACATTCCGTCACGCGTTCGAGTGACCATCAGGCGATCAGCCCTGCACAACGGAGATCCACGTCTAGGTTCAGCGGGCAACACCAACAGCCCCCGACCGGGATGGCAGTCCCGCCCGAGGGCCTCACCAGCAAGGAAGAGAGACCTTCCCCATCACTGAACACGACCCTAGCGCCGCCACGCGCTTCATGGACCTCACGGACCCCCGCTACGCCTACATGTTCGGCTTCCTCCAGGCCGACGGACACCTCGCACAGGGCACGGGGCAGAAGGGCAAGCTCACCGCCGAGATCAACGCACGTGACATCCATATCCTCCGCGAGTTCCAGCAGCTCACGCCCTACTTCAGCTCCATCACCGAGCGCGTCAGGAGCACGAACTTCGCCGAGTTCCACCCCTCCGCCACATGGAGCCTCTGCTCCCTCGATGCCCGAAGTACGATCAACAGGCTCGGCATGCCCTACGGACGCAAGTCGAGGACGATCAAGCCGCCCCGCGTGGAATTCGCGCGCCGCGACTACCTTCGGGGGATCATCGACGCCGACGGATCCGTCGGCTTTACGGGCAAGGGCCTTCCGTTCGTCTCACTCACCACCGCCAGCACGACAGTGGGGGCGTACCTGTGCCACTTCGCGAAGAAGGTCACCGGGGCAGAGCGGACCATCAAGCGCAATGCCCGGGACGGGATCTACAACGTCCTCTACACGAAGGAAGCGGCGATCGAGCTTGCCGCACACCTGTACTACGACGGCTGCCTGGGCCTGGAGCGCAAGAAGGCCAAGGCAGCCGCAATGCGCGACTGGGTCCGGCCGACGAACATGCGGGGCGCCCCGCCCCGCCGACGCTGGACCCCGAAGGACGACGAGGTCCTCTTGCAGTTGAACGACGCTGCGGCGGCCGGGAGCGTTCTCGACAGGACCGAGCAGAGTTGCTCCATGCGCCTCTGGCGGCTACGGACCGGCAAAGCCTGAGCAGGACGACACGGAGGGGCCTGGGCCGATCACGACCCAGGCCCCTCCGCTCCCCCGAAATCCCCGCCCGACCTCAGCCCTTGATGCAGATGACCTGCTTGAGCTTGGCCACGACCTGCACCAGGTCGGTCTGCTGGTCGATGACCTGCTCGATGGACTTGTACGCGCCCGGGATCTCGTCCACGACGCCCGAGTCCTTGCGGCACTCCACGCCCTTGGTCTGCTCCGCCAGGTCCCGCGCCGAGAACCGCTTCTTCGCCGCCGTCCGGCTCATCTTCCGGCCCGCTCCGTGCGATGCCGAGTTGAAGGACTTCTCGTTGCCGAGGCCCTTCACGATGTACGAGCCCGTGCCCATGGAGCCCGGGATGATCCCGTAGTCACCGCTACCGGCGCGGATCGCGCCCTTACGCGTGACCAGCAGGTCCATGCCGTCGTACCGCTCCTCCGCCACATAGTTGTGGTGGCAGCTGATCTCGCGGTCGAAGGAGACCTTCGCCTTGCGGAACTCCTTCCGGAACACCTCCTTGAACAGGCTCATCATCACGGCGCGGTTGTACTTCGCGTACTCCTGCGCCCAGAAGAGGTCGTTTCGGTACGCGTCCATCTCCGGTGTGGCTGCGAGGAAAACCGCGAGGTCCCGGTCCACCAGGCCTTCGTTGTGCGAAAGCCCCCGAGCCACGTCGATATGGAAGGCCGCCAGCTCGTTGCCGATGTTCCGCGATCCCGAGTGCAGCATGAGCCACACCGAACCCGACGAATCTATGCAAACTTCGCAAAAGTGATTCCCTTGGCCAAGGCTTCCCATTTGCCGCATCGCGCGGTCCCGCCGGAACTTCACCGCATCCGTGACGTAGTCGAAGCGCTCCCACAGGTCCCCGAAGCCCGCCTCCGAGAAGCCGTAGAGCCGCGCCGGGTCCACCGCCTCGCGGTGCATCCCCGCCCCCACCGGAATCGCCCGCTCGATCTTCGACCGCAGCCCCGACAGGTCCCCCGGCAGGTCATTGGCCGTCAGGGAGGTCTTCACCGCCGACATGCCGCAGCCGATGTCCACGCCCACCGCCGCCGGGCAGACCGCGTCCTTCATGGCGATCACCGAGCCGACGGTGGCCCCCTTGCCGTAGTGGACGTCCGGCATGACGGCCAGGCCCTTGATCCAGGGGAGGGTGGCGACGTTGCGCAGCTGCTGCATCGCGCCGTCCTCGACCGACGCCGGGTCGGTCCACATCCGGATCGGGACCTTCGCCCCGGGTATCTCTACGTACGACATTAGGAATCAATCCCCCGAAAACCACAGAAAAGCCAGAAAGCGCAAAAGCCTCGCTCTTGATCCCAAATACGACAGAGGACCGGCGCCGGCACCAGCGTGTGCGATAGACATTGTGTCCAGCCGCGCCCAAGTCGCGGCAACGCATTTTCCTGACCGTCGGGGGCCCGCCGGTCGAAGGGAGCCAGTGGACGTGCAGCGCAAGGCGGTACGGCGGCGATTCCTGCCAGGCATCGCGATGCTCACCGCGCTCGCGGCCGGAGCGGCCGGCCTGACCGGTTGCACCGGCGGGAGCGGCGGCGGGGGAACCAGCGACTCGAAGGCCGGCGGGAGCTCCGCCGCGCCCGCCCAGCCGGGGAAGTACCGCAGTCTGCCCGCGCCCTGCAAGGCCGTCGCCGACAGCAAGAAGCTCAAGGGCATGCTCCCGGCCGGGGACAGCCTCACCCCGCAGCAGCGCGACCAGATGTACGCCGGCGTCGCGGACTCCTCGTACGACGGCGACCGGCACGTCGGCTGCCGCTGGACCGGCCAGAGCCCCGAGGAGACCCGGCTGCTGTCGGTCGGCTTCGAGCGCGTGGTCTCGTACGACCGCTCCGCCACCAGCGACGACGACAAGGCCAAGCAGGTCTACGTACGCCGGCTCACCGACGCGAAACTGCCCTTCCCCGGGCCGTCCGCGAGCCCCACCCCGGCGGCCCCCACCCCCGCTCCCCCGGCTTCGCCCACGCCCGCCTCCGGGGTTGCCTCGTCGCCCGGCGCGAGCCCGTCCGCCCCGGTCGAGCTCGGATCCCGCGTCCTGGAGGACCTCGGCAGCGACGCCTTCCTGGACGACAAGCTCAGCCCCGCCGGGGCCAGCGCCGCGCAGTCGCGCACCGTGCGGATTGTGTTCCGCACCTCGAATGTCCTCGTCACCCTGGAGTACAGCGTGCAGCCCGCACTGCCCGGCACGGTGCCGCCGAGCACCGAAACCCAGGACAAGGCACGGCAGTTGGCGCAGGCTCTGGCCGAGCGTTTCAGTGAGTGAACGGTGTGCGCCGCGCCCGCGGGTGACGGCGCGCACAGCAGGCGGCCACCCGGTCGGGCTACCGTTGCCCGGGTCCCGCGTCCGAAGAACACCCGACCAACGTACTGAAGGAACCATGCACCGATCAGCCTCGCGCCTCACCCGCGTTCTCGCCTGTGCAGCCGTCCCGGTGATCCTCACCGTCGCCGGGTGTTCGTCCGACTCGGGCAAGGACTCGGGCTCGAACGGCGGCAAGAAGTCCGGTTCGTCCTCGTCGGCCAAGCCCAACGCGAAGGCCTCCAAGACCCTGGAGAAGGCGAAGTACGCCACGCTCCCGGACCCCTGCAAGGCCCTCCAGCCGGGGACGATAGACACGCTCGTCCCCGAGGTGAAGGACAAGAACGGCACCGGGGCCAAGTCGAACGACCTGGCCAGCCGTGCCAGCTGCTCCTGGAACGGTCTGGACGAGGACGGCCTGAAGGGCTCGCAGTACCGCTGGCTCTCCCTCTCCTACTCCCGCTCGGACTCGGACGCCACGCTCGGCGACGCCAACAAGCGCGCCGAGGAGCACTACACCAAGCAGGTCGAGGCGGCGAAGACCACCGAGGGCGCTCAGGACCCGAAGGTGGAGGCGGCCGGCGGCATCGGCGACCAGGCCACTTCGGTCGTCTACACCGTGAAGAAGGACGTCGACTCCTTCAACACGACGGTCGTGGCGCGCGTCCAGAACGTGGTGGTCACGCTCGACTACAACGGTGCGGCGTACGAGGGTGCCGGCGCGCCGGACCACGCGAAGCTGCTGCAGGACGCGATCACGGCGGTCAAGGAGGCCGTGGCCTCGGTGGACACCGCGAACAAGGCGCCGGCGGAGCAGCCGCAGTCCCCGCAGCCCCAGTAGGGGCGACCGCGCGGCGGGGCGGGGCGGGGAGGCGGGGCCTCCTTGGGCGTTGACATCCGGTCACCCGTACGCTGTGCCTGCTGCAGCTCGGTAAAGGCACGGTAAGTGCCCGCACCCGGCAGCAGCGCTCTGCACTCTGCGCTCGGTATGTGCTCGACAAGGGGAGGGGATCGCGGGTGGCCGCGATGCAACTGACTCGTACGCACCGGATACTCATAGGCGTCGTGGTCGCGGGAGCCGTGGTCATCGCGGGGATCGGGTTCGCGGGCTCGTACTCCGCGGTGCGTGCGCTCGCCCTGCAGAAGGGATTCGGCAGCTTCTCGCTGGTGTTCCCGATCGGCATCGACGCGGGCATCTGCGTCCTGCTGGCGCTGGACCTGCTGCTGACGTGGCTCCGGATCCCCTTCCCGCTCCTGCGCCAGACGGCGTGGCTGCTGACGGCCGCGACGATCGCCTTCAACGGCGCAGCATCCTGGCCGGACCCGCTGGGCGTCGGGATGCACGCCGTGATCCCGATGCTGTTCGTCGTCACGGTGGAGGCCGCACGGCACGCGGTGGGCCGCATCGCCGACATCACCGCGGACCGGCACATGGAGGGTGTGCGCATCACACGGTGGCTGCTGTCGCCGATACCCACCTTCAAGCTGTGGCGCCGGATGAAGCTGTGGGAGCTGCGCTCCTACGAGCAGGCGGTCACGATGGAACAGGACCGGCTGATCTACCAGGCCCGCCTGGAGGCGCGGTACGGGCGCTCCTGGCGGCGCAAGGCCCCGGTGGAGGCGCTGATGCCGCTGAAGCTGGCGAAGATCGGCGTACCGCTCGCGGAAACGACCCCGGACGCGCTGGCGGCGACGGGCATCGAGCCGGCGGTGCTGCCTCCGGCGGCGCCGCAGCAGAACCAGCAGCAGATCCACCAGCAGGCTCCGGCCCTGGCGGCCGGACCGGCGGCCGGGCCCGAGCAGCAGGTCCCGCAGGGTCAGCAGGTCCCACAGGGCCAGCAGGTCCCGCTCCAGCAGCAGAACCCGGCCGGAACCGCCGCCGGCGCGGCCCAGCACACCGGCCCGGCCTTCGCCGTGGACCCGACGGCCATGCCCGCCGCCCACAACAGCGCCTGGTTCGCCGCTCCGCTGGCGCCGCAGGCGGCGTACGAGGGCGGCTACAACCCCCAGTACGTGGAGGGCCTGGAGCCGACCCCCGTCCTGCCCCCGATGGGCCCGGAGGAGGAGCGGCCCGCGCAGCAGGAGATCCTGATTCCGGCCCCGCGCGAGGAGGAGGCCCCGCAGGAGGGCCCCGAGACGCCGGACGAGGCCGAGTTCGCCGAGGTCGCGTACAAGGTGTTCTGCGCGCTGGTCGACGAGAAGCAGGACTACCCGTCGGCGGAGGCCCTCGACATACACCTGTCTGACGGTTACGGCGTGACGCACCCGCGCAGCGGCTCGCTGCTCCGCCGGATGATCCCGGCGTTCAAGCAGCGGTACCACAAGGACCGCGAGGCCGAGCACATCGCCTGACGGCGACGAACGGCGACGGACGGCGCAAGGGCCCGCACCCCGAGGGGTGCGGGCCCTTGCGCGTGGTTCCGCGGGATCAGACGGCGAGCAGCTTGCGCACGCGGTCCGCGCCCACTGCCAGCAGCAGCGTGGGCAGTCGCGGCCCGGTCTCCCGGGTGACGAGGAGCCGGTAGAGCAGCGCGAAGAACGTCCGCTGCGCGACCTTGAGTTCCGGCGTCGGCTTGGCGTCGGGCTCCAGTCCGGCCATGACCTTCGGGACTCCGTAGACGAGCGTGGTCAGCCCGTCCAGCGACCAGTGCGAGTCGAGTCCGTCGAGCAGCAGCCGCAGCGACTCGCGGCCCTCGTCGTCCAGGGAAGACAGCAGCTCGGTGTCGGCCTCCTCGCGTACGAGGGTCCGCTGGTCGGCCGGGACCTGGGTGGTGATCCAGTTCTCGGCGCGGTCCAGGCGCGGCCGTACCTCGTCGAGCGAGGTGAGCGGCTGCGACGGGTCGAGGTCCGTCAGGATGCGCAGGGTCTGCTCGTCGTGGCCGGCGGTGACGTCGACGACGGACGCGAGCGTCCGGTACGGCATCGGCCGCGGGGTGCGCGGCAGCTCGGCGGCGGCGGTGCGCACGGCGCGCGTGTGCGCGGCGGCGTCGGCGGGCAGGACGGAGCCGTCGGCGACCTTGGCCTCCAGCTTGTCCCACTCGTCGTAGAGCCGCTGGATCTCCTGGTCGAAGGCGATCTTGAAGGACTGGTTGGGGCGGCGGCGCGCGTACAGCCAGCGCAGCAGCTGCGGCTCCATGATCTGCAGCGCGTCGGCCGGGGTCGGGACCCCGCCCTTGCTGGAGGACATCTTGGCCATGCCGCTGATGCCGACGAACGCGTACATCGGTCCGATCGGCTGCTCGCCGCCGAAGATGTGCACGATCTGGCCGCCGACCTGGAAGGACGAGCCGGGCGAGGAGTGGTCGACACCGGACGGCTCGAAGACCACGCCCTCGAGGGCCCAGCGCATCGGCCAGTCGACCTTCCAGACGAGCTTGCCGCGGTTGAACTCGCTGAGCTTGACCGTCTCGGTGAACGCGTCCTCGGCGCAGACGTAGGTCATCTCGGTGGTCTCGTCGTCGTACGAGGTGACCGTGGTGAAGTCCTTGCCGCACTCGCCGCAGTACGGCTTGTACGGGAAGTACCCGCCCCCGCCGGTGCTGCCGTCGTCCTCGGCGGCCGCGCCGGAGCCCTCGGCGGCCTCCAGCTCGGCCTCGTCGGCCTGCTTCTGCTGGGGCTTCTTGCCGCCCGGCTTCTGCTTGGTGCGGTACTGGTCGAGGACGGCGTCGATGTCGCCGCGGTGCTTCATGGCGTGCAGCACCTGCTCGCGGTACGCGCCGGAGGTGTACTGCTCGGTCTGGCTGATCGGGTCGTACTCGACGCCCAGCTCGTCCAGGGCGCCGATCAGGGCGGCCTTGAAGTGCTCGGCCCAGGAGGCGTAGGGGGATCCGGCCGGGGCGGGGACGGAGGTCAGGGGGCGGCCGATGTACTGGCCGTAGGTCTCCTCGTCCACGCCCGGGATGCCCTTGGGCACCTTGCGGTAGCGGTCGTAGTCGTCCCAGGAGATCAGGTGCCGGACCTCGATGCCCCGGCGGCGGATCTCGTCCGCGACCAGGTGCGGGGTCATGACCTCGCGGAGGTTGCCCAGGTGGATCGGGCCGGAGGGCGAGATTCCGGACGCGACGACGACAGGTTTGCCGGGTGCTCGGCGCTCCGCCTCGGCGATGACCTCGTCCGCGAAACGGGAGACCCAGTCGGTCTCGGTGCTGCTCTGAGCCACGACACGTCCTTCTACTCGAATGCTGGCTTCAGCCATTCTCCCAGACGGATCGGGCCGCTCCGGGGTTGCTCCGCGGCCCCATATCCAGAAGAACCGGCAGCGGCCGCGTGGGATACTCGGCACTTGTCGGAACAACCAAGTGCACCCACCGGCACAACCTCACAGGAACGGCAGCTCATGGCCTCGGTCCCTTCCCTCGCTTCTTCCGTCAATCAGCGCGTCGCGGACGCCCTTGCCTCGGCCCTGCCGGAGGCCGGTGGCGCGGACCCGCTGCTGCGACGAAGCGACCGGGCCGACTTCCAGGCCAACGGCATCCTGGCGCTCGCGAAGAAGGCCAAGGCCAACCCGCGCGAGCTGGCGGCGACCGTGGTCGAGGGCATCCCGACCGGTGACCTGATCCAGGAGATCGAGGTCTCCGGCCCCGGCTTCCTCAACATCACCATCACCGACCGGGCGATCATCGAGACCCTCGCGGCGCGCGCCGGCGACGACCGCCTCGGCGTCCCGCTCGTGGCTAACCCCGGCACCACGGTGATCGACTACGCGCAGCCGAACGTCGCCAAGGAGATGCACGTCGGGCACCTGCGGTCCGCCGTGATCGGCGCCGCGATGGTGGAGATCCTGGAGTTCACCGGCGAGAAGGTGGTCCGCCGCCACCACATCGGCGACTGGGGCACCCAGTTCGGCATGCTCATCCAGTACCTGCTGGAGCACCCGCACGAGCTGGACCACGAGTCGGACGCGGAGGTCTCCGGCGAGGAGGCCATGTCCAACCTGAACCGCCTCTACAAGGCCTCGCGCGCGCTCTTCGACTCCGACGAGGAGTTCAAGACGCGGGCCCGGGCCCGGGTGGTGGACCTCCAGGCGGGCGACCCGGAGACCCTCTCCCTCTGGCAGCGGTTCGTCGACGAGTCGAAGATCTACTTCTACTCCGTCTTCAACAAGCTGGACATGGACATCCAGGACCCCGACGTCGTCGGCGAGTCCGGCTACAACGACATGCTGGTGGAGACCTGCAAGCTGCTGGAGGAGTCGGGCGTCGCCGTCCGCTCCAACGGCGCGCTCTGCGTGTTCTTCGACGACGTCAAGGGCCCGGACGGCAACCCGACCCCGCTGATCGTGCAGAAGTCGGACGGCGGCTTCGGCTACGCCGCGACCGACCTCTCCGCGATCCGCGACCGGGTGGGCAACCTCGGCGCGACCGAGCTGATCTACGTGGTCGACGCACGCCAGTCCCTGCACTTCAAGATGGTCTTCGAGACGGCGCGCCGGGCGGGCTGGCTGAACGACGGGGTCAAGGCCGTGCAGCTGGCCTTCGGCACCGTGCTCGGCAAGGACGGCAAGCCGTTCAAGACCCGTGAGGGCGAGACGGTCCGGCTGGTGGACCTGCTGGACGAGGCCGTCGAGCGGGCGACGGCCGTGGTCCGGGAGAAGGACAAGGACCGTGGCCTGCTCACCGAGCGGGAGATCGTCGAGAACGGCCTCCAGGTCGGCATCGGCGCGGTCAAGTACGCGGACCTCTCCACCTCCGCCGCGCGCGACTACAAGTTCGACCTGGACCAGATGGTCTCGCTGACCGGTGACACGTCCGTGTACCTCCAGTACGCGTACGCCCGGATCCGGTCCATCCTGCGCAACGCGGGCGACCGTTCCCCGGTGGCCCACCCGGAGCTGGCGCTGGCGCCGGCCGAGCGGGCGCTGGGCCTGCACCTGGACGGCTTCGGCGAGCTGATCGCCGAGGCTGCCGCGGAGCACGCCCCGCACAAGCTGGCCGCGTACCTCTACCAACTGTCGTCCCTGTTCACGACGTTCTACACCGAGTGCCCGGTCGTGAAGCCGGAGCCGGAGCTCGTGGTGGGTGAGAACCGCCTGTTCCTGTGCGAACTGACGGCCCGCACCCTGACGAAGGGCATGTCCCTCCTCGGCATCCGCACCCCCGAGAAGCTCTGACCTCCCACCACTGCTGGCACAGGGGTGCCGCCCCCGGCCTTCCGGCCGGGGGCGGCACCGTTTCAGCCGAGGATGCGCCGTACCGGCACCAAGGTTCCGCCCGAGGGCCCCGGCACATCCGCCCCCGGGCCCTCGCGTTCCCCGTCGCTGTCCGGACCCCGACGGCTAGGGTGGACGTGTCCGATCCGAGGAGGAACCGGAAATGACGAGCGCGACACCTGAGCCCGGCGGATCAGTGCCGCCGATGCCGGAGTACACGCCGAAGGCGTTGCGCGCCGCCATAGCCGCCCACGCCCCGGATCTGCTGCCCGACTTCGACGACACCTGGCGGCAGCAGATCGCCGACGCCTACGACATCGCGCCGGTGCCCGCGTTCATGGCCCGATGGTGGGGCGAGTACGCCCTTGCGCGCGATCCCGAGCTGGACCGCCACGTCAACGATCTCGAAAAGCGGGCAGCCGAAGCCGTCGACGCCGAAGCGGCCCACAAGCTCCTCGGCGAAGCGTCCCGCATCCGCCACGAGCTGCGCACGCGGAAGCCCGGCGAGTGAGCGAAGAGTTCACCGGGCCGCCGTGGGCCGTGGACTGTACCCAGGACGCCGAGAAATACCGGCTCGGCCTGCCCGACCCCGCCCGCGAGGCGCTGTGGGAGGTCCTTTTCGAGCTACGCACGTCGCACACCCCGTACCGCGGGGAGCACGTGGAACCCGCGCGGTCCACCGTCCCCCGGGGCCCCCACATCGCGTATTTCGACGGCTTCCGCGGCTGGATCCGTTTCACGTTCCTTCCCCGGGTGGCCGAGCCGCAGATCGTGGTCGAGGAGATCTTCTGGCAGTAGAGGCCGACGGGGGCGGGCCGGTCGGGCAATCGTTCACCCGAACGGCTCGATTCGGGCCGTGCGGGCCGGGTAGGGGACGGCCCGTCCTTCCCCCATCCGCCACCGGAGGCATCCGTGCCCGACATGAACGGCCCCTACAAGCCCGGCACCCCCTGCTGGATCGACCTGATGGTTCCCGACCAGCAGGCCGCCCTCGACTTCTACTGCGATCTGTTCGGCTGGCAGGGCGAGGTCGGCCCGGCCGAGCAGGGCGGCTACTCCGTCTGCACCCTCAAGGGGCAGCCCGTCGCCGGCATCATGAAGGCGAGCAACCCGGACGGCACCGTCCCGGACCCGATGCCGCCGACCGTGTGGACCACGTACCTGTCCACCGACGCCATCGACGCCACCCTCAAGACCGCCACCGACGCCCACGGCACGGTCATGATCGGCCCGATGGACGTCATGGACCTCGGACGGATGGCCGTGGCGGCCGACCCGACCGGCGCCGTGTTCGGCCTGTGGCAGCCCGGCACCTTCGACGGCGCCGGCATCGTCAACGAGCACGGCGCCCTCATCTGGAACGAGCTGAGCACCAGCGACGTCCCGGCCGCCGCCGCGTTCTACTCCGCGATCCTGCCGATCAGCACGGCCTCCTCCCAGATGCCCGGAGCCGAGGGGTACACGGAGTTCCAGGTCGCCGGCCGCGTGGTGGGCGGAATGATGAACCTGGACAAGACCCCGCCCGGCACTCCCCCGAACTGGCTGCCGTACTTCCAGGTCGACAACGTCGACGAGATCCAGGCGGCCGCCGTACGGTCCGGGGCCACCGTCCTCGCCCCCGCCTTCGACATGGTGGCCGGCCGCATGGCCGTGCTGGCGGACCCGCAGGGCGGACCCTTCGCGGTGATCACGGCGACCGCCCCGGATCAGACCGCCTGACGCGACCGGGCGCACGGGGGACGCTCTCCCCGTGCGCCCTCCCCCTTCCGGAACTCGCACCAGACGACCTTGCCGGGGGTCCGCGCCAGGACCCCCCAGTCGTCGGCGAGCGCGGCGACGAGGGTCAGCCCGTGCCCGTGCGGTCCCCCATCGATCCGGGACAACCCGGGCCCGCTGTCGTGCACCTCGACGCGCAGGGTCGCGTCCTCGAAGCCGAACAGCCGCAGCAGGTAGCCGCGGCCGGACGGGACGCCGTACCGCAGGGCGTTGGTCGCCAACTCGCTCACGCAGAGCGACATTTCGTCGAGGACGTCGATGGCGCCCCACGCCTGCAAGGTGTCACGTGTGAACTGGCGCGCAGCTGCGACGGTTCGAGGTGAGCGCAGGTAGAGCCGCTCGCGCACGAGTGCCGCCTGAATAGTTGGATTCACGGGACGATCGTCGCGGTGTGTGACTAGCGTGTGGCTGAGCGCCGACCCGTACTCCTTGATGAGTACGGGTCCGCACGGGGTATTCCGCCTGCGTGGGTGGGGAGTTCGCTGTCATGCCACCGAGGAAACGAGCACGGCCGAACGCGACGACCATGAAGATGGTCGGCGCGATGGTGGCCGCCGCGCGGATCGCCAAGAACCTGACGCAAAAGCAGCTCGGAGAGCTGGTACGGCTCGACGCGGAGACCATCGCCTCCATCGAGCAGGGCCGCCGCGCGCTGATGCCGAACGTCGCCGAGCTGATGGATCTGCATCTGGGCCTGCCGGGCCTGCTGACGGTCGCGGCGCTGGAGATGCCGACCATCGACGCGACGCCGCCGTGGGCCGAGGAGTACATGGACCTCGAAGCCGCGGCCATCGCGCTCTCCTGGTTCGACAACCAGGTCGTTCCGGGACTGCTCCAGACGGAGAACTACGCCCGGGCCGTCTTCAGGTGCCGCGTCCCGGCCCATCCGGAAGCAGAGATCGAGGCGCTGACGGCCCGCCGCATCGCACGTCAGGGAATCATGCACCGCAGCACGCCGCCGACCCTGAGCTTCGTGATGTGGGAGGCCGTGCTCTGCGACCGCATCGGCGGGGACGAGGTGTACGCGGAGCAGGTGCGCCACCTCCGTGCCTGCGCCGACCTACCGGACGTGAGCCTCCAGGTCATGCCACTGGGCCGCACCTCGCACGCGGGCCTCAACGGCCCGTTTATCCTCCTGGAGACCCCGAACCATCAGCACCTCGGCTACACCGAAACCCAACGCGGCAGCCAGTTGATCTCGGACCCCGATGAGGTCAGCATCCTGGCGCGCAAGTATGCAATGCTGCGAACGCAGGCCCTCAACACCGAGCAGACACGAGGCCTGTTGGGCCGCCTGCTAGGAGAGACATGAGCGCCACGACTGCACTCCAGTGGTTCAAGTCCAGCTACAGCGGCGATGAGGGCGGCGCCTGCCTGGAGGTTGCCGTGGCCTGGATCAAGTCCAGCTACAGCGGCGGCGACGGCGACGCATGCCTCGAATTCGCCACCGGTCAGGACACGGTCCACGTCAGGGACTCGAAGGTCCAGGACGGCCCCGTCCTGGACCTCGCCCCCGCGAGCTGGGCGCAGCTGACCGGGTGGGTCAGCCAGTAGCGCGGCCGGCCACGGCCGTCACTCCGCCCGCTCGGCGACCAGCGGCGCGAGGCCGTCCAGGATGCGGTCCAGGCCGAAGCGGAACTGGAAGTCCGGCTCGCCCGAGCCGCTGAACGCGTCGGAGTCCAGCAGCCGCGTCACCGCCGGGTGGCTGTCCGGGCCGGCGAGCAGCCGCAGCGTTCGGACGTACTGGGCCAGGGCCTGCGCCGGGGCCACGCCCGACTTCACGATGGCGTCGATCATGTCCGCGGCCATGGTGGCCTCGTTCCGCACCAGGCTCCCGATCAGGATGATCGTGGAGAGCTTCTCGCCCTCCCTCAGGCCCGTACCGGCCATCGCCGCGAGCCCACGGTCCATCCAGGCCAGCTGGTTCGGGGTAGCGGGCGGGGCCGTGATCGGGATGCGCAGGATCCAGGAGTTGGCCATCAGGACGGCCCGCTGCGCGTACGCCCAGTCCGTCAGCAGCTCGCGCCACCCCCACCCCTCCGCCTCCGGCGGCAACGGCGGCGGGGTGCCGACCCCCGCGTCGGACATGAGGACGTAGAGCTCCTCCTTGGCGGCGACGTACCGGTAGAGGGACATCGTCGAGACGCCCAGCTCCTTGGCCACGCGGCCCATGGAGACGGCGTCCATGCCCTCACCCGCGGCCAGCGTCACGGCCGCCTCCACGATCTTCGGCAGCGTGAGCGTGGGGCGCGGCCCCTTGCCGGGGCGGTCGCGCAGGCCCCAGGCCATCTCCAGGCTCGCCGGAAGCCCGGTCCCGCTGTCCTCGTCCTCCATGACCGCCCACTCCTTGATTGACCCCCATCCTAGTTCTGTGTATTACTTACACAGAAGAGCGTAAGGCATACGCAGAAACAGCGAAGGGAGCACTGTCCCCCATGACCACGCACGCCTCCGGCGGCCTCGGCATCCACGCGACCGGCCTCACCAAGTCCTACGGAGACCTCCGTGTCCTCGACGGCATCGACCTGGCCGTCCCGCGCGGCAGCGTCCTCGCCCTCCTCGGCCCCAACGGCGCCGGCAAGACCACCACCGTCCGGATCCTGGCCACCCTCACGGCGCCCGACTCCGGCGCCGTCCGCATCGCCGGGCACGACACCGCCACCGACCGCTCCCGGGTCCGCGAACTCATCTCCCTCACCGGCCAGTTCGCCGCCGTCGACGAGCTCCTGACCGGCGCCGAGACCCTGCGCATGATGGGCCGCCTGGCCGGGCTCTCCCCGCGCGCCTCCCGTACGCGCGCCGACGAGCTCCTCGCCCGGTTCGGCCTCACCGAGGCGGCCGGCCGCACCGCGAAGACGTACTCGGGCGGCATGCGGCGGCGGCTCGACCTCGCCGCGAGCCTGGTCTCGCGGCCCGAGGTGATCTTCCTCGACGAGCCGACCAACGGCCTCGACCCGCGCAGCCGCCAGGACCTGTGGGACCTCGTACGGGAACTGCGCGCCGACGGGACCACCGTCCTGCTCACCACCCAGTACCTGGAGGAGGCCGACCGGCTCGCCGACCGCGTCGCCGTCCTCGCCGACGGCCGCATCGCCGCCGAGGGCACGCCCTGCGAACTCAAGTCGCGCGTCGCGGGCCACCGGCTGGACCTCACCCTGACCGACCGGGCCGCCTACGACACCCTCAGCCCGCGCGCGGTCCACCACGCCCCGGACGAGCTCACCCTCGGCCTGCCCACGGACGGCACCGCCGCCCACGTCCGGGCGCTGCTCGACGAACTCGACCCGGACCGCACCGATATCGACCGCTTCACCCTGCGCAGTGCCACCCTCGACGACGTCTTCCTCGCCCTGACGGGAGCCCACCGATGACCGCCGTGCCCGCGAGCGCCTTCGCCCTGGCGGGCCGCAGCCTGCGCATCAGCAGCCGTCGGCCCGACGCGCTGATCGCCGCCCTGATGCTGCCCGTCATGCTGATGCTGATCTTCGTCTACTTCTTCGGCGGAGCCATCGACACCGGGACGGCCTACGTGACGTACGTGGTCCCCGGCGCCATGCTGCTCTGCGCGGGCTTCGGCGCGGCCTCCACCGCCGTCAGCGTCTGCGAGGACATGACGAACGGCGTCATCGACCGCTTCCGCTCCCTCGACATCGGCGCCATCCCCATCCTCGCCGGGCACGTCGCGGCCTCCGTGGCACGCAACCTGATCTCCACCGCCCTGGTCCTCGCCGTGGCCCTCGCGATCGGCTTCCGGCCCCAGGCGGGCCCGGCCGCCTTCCTCGCCTCGGCCGGCCTGCTGCTGACGTACATCACGGCGATCTCGTGGCTGGCGGCCGCACTCGGGCTGCTCGCCAAGTCGCCGGAGGCGGCGGGCGGGTTCACCTTCCTGATGATGTTCCTGCCGTACCCGTCCAGCGCGTTCGTCCCCATCGAGACCATGCCCGGCTGGCTCCACGGCTTCGCCGACCACCAGCCGCTGACCCCGGTGATCGAATCCCTGCGCGCCCTGCTCCTGGCGCAGCCCGCCGGTGACGCCCCGTGGATCGCCCTGACCTGGTGCGCGGCCATCACGGCCGGGGCCGTGACCCTGTCCACGGTCCTGTTCCGCGGCCGGACCCGCTGAGGGGCTCCTCGCAGGGAGAAGCCCCTCAGCACGCCGACGGCGCGTACCCGCTCAGCCGCTCAGCGGGTAGGAGTTGCGGCCCGACGCCTCGTCGATCTCGGTGTGGGCCTTCTGCAGCATCTGCGACGCGATATCCATGAGCGCGCGAGCGCCCGCGATCTCTTCCCCGACCCTCAACTGCTCCGGGTCGGAGGGATGGCGCAAGGCATAGCCCCGCGCCCTGATCTCGGAGCCGTCCCCGAGCCTGACCAGGGCCGCCGCACTCGTGCGGTGGCCCTCCTCGGTGAATTCGAGCTCCACATGCCACCCGACGAGCGTGGACATGGTGCATCACCTCCAGGGGGTCACCCTTCCCTCCAGGGTGCGCCCTCCACGGACCCGGCGCGAGCCGGGGCCCGCGGGCCCTCAGCCGCCGGCCAGCCCCGTCGCCACCGCCTGGAACCAGGCTCCGTACGAGAACGGCTCGGGCGGGTTGACCTCCATGCCGAGCTCCGCGGCGGCCAGGGCGTAGTCGCCCTCGTCCATCGGGAGGGCGAGCAGCTCGTGGAGCTCACCGACGAGGCGGGCGACGAGCTGCGGATCGGTGGTGGTGGCGTAGTCCGCGACCGCCGCCTGGTGGTCCGGGAACTCGTCGACGATGTCCTGGGAGAACCAGCCGCCCAGCAGCTGCGCGGTCTCCGGGAACCTCGCGTGCCACTCCCAGTGCGTCCGCGGGGTCGCCGGCGGCGGCACCTCGCCGTCCTCGACGCTCTGCTTGAGGTGGTCGGCGAGCACGAGGAGCCACGCGCCGATGGCGGACTGCGGGATTCCGACGTCGGGGACGGCGTAGAACTCGTTGAGGTCGATCCGCAGGCGCCCCGGGGGGTTGCGGCCGTACTCGCGCAGCTGGCGCTCCGCCTCCGCGACGGCCCAGGGACGGGTGTGCCAGGTGTGGCGCAGGTAGGCGTCGAGCGCGGGGCTGCGCCGCTCGGCCGTGTCCTCACCCTGCTGGCCGAGGTAGGCGCGCATCACCTGATCCAGCTCGCCGTAGCGCCGGTCGTGTTCGAGGGGCTTCATGGCCACGGTCGGTTTGCCTCTACAGGTAGAACGGGAGGGTGGTCTGGACGACGAAGCCGTACGGGCTGGCGGGCTCTCGGCGCAGTACGACGCGGGCGGCCCGGACGTCGACGGGCTCCCGTCCGGCGAGCAGCATCGCCTCCAGCTGCACCCGGCCGACGGGCTCCTCACGGGACGGCCAGGCGGCCTCGATGGTCAGGCGCGCCCGCGTTCCCTGGGCGAGCCAGCGGTGGATGGCCTGCTCATTGGCGGTCACCACCTGCTGGGTGGCCCACTGGGCGGTCTCCCGGTCGGGGTAGGTGGCGGATCGGGTCAGCATCGGATCATTGTCTCAATTCGCGTTGAACGACCAGAAGACACCGACGGCGAGGACGTCCTCGGCCCAGTCCTCGTGCAGTCGGGGGCCGCACCTGGCGAGGGTGTAGACGTCCTCCAGGAGCCGTAGCAGCGCGACTTCCCAGGTGGCGGCCCCGGTGCATCGGGTCGGCATGGATTCCTCCTCTCAGGGCTCAGATGTCGTCGAATGCCCAGAACAGCCCGACCTCGGTGTCGGAGACGACGACCAGGCCGCAGTCCTCCCCGTAGATCGTCATGGGCGACCAGCCCATGGGCTGCCCGAAGTCCAGCGTGCCGACGTGCCCGATAGAGCTGACGTTGGTGTGACAGGTGAACGCGTCCCCGTAGCGGGCGAGGATGGTGCGGGCCAGGCCCTGAAGCTCTTCGAAGCTCTCGGTGAACCTTTCGAGGTTCCGCAGGGTGCAGCCGCCGTCGGTGAGCGCGAGGAGGAGGTTCTCGGCACTCGCACGGTCGATCTCGCGCAACCGTTTCCCGATGTCGGCCGGGGTGAGCGGGCGGGACGGATCGGCCCTGAAGGACGGACGGCAGAACGGGAAGTCGGGGTGTTCCTGAGAGCGCTCGTTCGCGGTGTCGTCGTGCCCCGCCCAGCCACGCGGGTCGGGGGCGGCGCGCTCCATGACGGCGAGCACGTCGGCCCGCCAGTCCTCGTGCTTACGCGGACCGGTGGCGATGAACGCGTACCCGTCCGCGTACAGGTGCTGTACCGCAGATTCCCAGGATTTCTGGTCAGTGGTCATCTTCGAGAGCCTTCCTCACAAAGCGCTGGGCATGGACGTCATGACGGTGAACGGAGGATTGCGGCTGCTGTCGTACTTGATCCTCGTGTCGATGCCCTTCACGTCGACCGCCTTGGCGTTCATGCCTCCCTGCTTGTATCCGGACAGCGGATCGGTATCGTCGGTCGGCTGCCTGCTCACACTGCGGCCGCTGACCTCGCCGTTGGGCGCCGGCGCCAGGAAGGGCTGCACTTTGCCCTCTTCGGGTGGCGGCGGCCCCTTGATCCAGGCTTCGATCGCCTCGGCGTTGTAGTTGAGGTTGTATTCGGTGAGTTCCTGCGCCCGCTGGTAGTTCGGGAAGGCCGAGGAGCCGCTCAGCTTCGGCTTGCCGTGCGGCCAGGCCTGGGTCGGGCCGTTCTGCTGCTGGTCGCGCAGGCGCTGCACCAGCTGCAGGTCCGTCTTGCCCACGTGCTTGTCCAGTGTGTGGCCGTCGGCCATGTACTCGTTGGCCGCCAGGTCCAGCGTGTACTTACCGGTGGCCGAGTCGATCTTCAGCCAGGTCTGCGAGGTGCTCTTGAAGTCCTCCAGGGACCGGGCGCCGAAGCCGTGGGCGCGGGCGACGCCGGCCTCGTACTTCGGGGCGCTCATGTGCGCTTCGTCCAGGCCCGCCTTGAGCGCGTTCATGCGTGTGGTGAGGCCGTCCACGATGCCGGTGTACTTGTCCACGATCCGGTTGAGCTTGGCCTTGTCCAGGTTCAGGACCGTCTTGACGTCGAACTTCAACAGGAAGCCGGTGGCCCCGCCGATCCCGCTGGCCACGCTGGTGACAGCGCCCGCGATGGTCTTGAGGCTGGGCTTCTCCTTGGCCTTCTCGATGTCGTCGATGATGCTCATGGCGGCCTTCTTCATGGCCCGCTTGAGCTCTTCGAAGACGTCGTGGTTCAGTTCGACGGCCGCTTCCGCGTACTCGCGGAGGCAGTCGCTGATCTTGATCGCCACGTCCTTGAGCACGGTCATCACCGGCTCGCTGCCCGTGGGCACCTTTGCCCCGTACCCGCCCGAGGTGTGCGCCCACTGGTAGCCGTGCCGGGACTGGCCCCAGTCCGTCCCGCCCCACAGCGCGCTGCAGAACGTCCGCATGGCGGCTTCCCAGTCGGCCTTCTGGTGGTTGGTGATCGTGCCCATGGCCATGGTCAGCTCGTCCGCCGCGCCGGTCACGATGGTCGAGGCGTTCATCCAGCTGTGGCAGTGCGAGTTGAGGTAGTGCTGCTGCGGGAAGGGGTGGACGTCCGCCACCTTGCCGATACGGAAGATGTTCTTCGCGACGGGCTGCAGGACGTCCCGGACGATCTCCGGTATGCCCTCCATCGCACCGCGGATCAGGTCGTCGCCGCCGTCGTCGTCACCCCACTTGATGTCGGGGACGCTGTCGAACTTCGGCTCCTTGTCGATGACGGTGGGCAACGGGCGCTGTTCCGCGGCCTGTCCGGGCTTGGGGTGGGACGCCGCATCGGCCTTGGTGTAGGCGTTGGCGGTCTCCGTGAAGCCGACGGCGACGCCGCCGACGCTGACCACGCTCTTGCCCCACACCTCCAGCCAGCGGTTGCCGATCTTCTTGTAGGCCTCGGCGAACGACTCGGCCGCGGTACCCGCCCCGCCGGCGTCCGGGTACTCCTTCAGCTCCTGCAGGAGCGTGTTCGCACCGCGCATCATGGGGTCCTGCGCCTTGGCGATCCGGCCCGAGACGTTCCAGAGCTGCGGCGGCTTGACGTCGATGTTGCCGCCGCCCGCGGGCGCCGCGGGGGTGGGGCCCGGTGTGGGGCCGGCCATCAGGCGCCGCCTCCCCAGCCCTGCAGCACGGACTTGTTCGCCGCGGCGTAGTTCAGGTGCCCCTTGACCACGACCTCGTGCAGCCAGGCCTGGGCAGCCTTGAGGTCCTGGGCCGAGCGGTCCCACTTGTCCAGCTCGTCGATGAAGGCCTCGCGGGCCTCCCCGTCCCAGCTCAGCACGGCCTTCTTGGCACGCCCGTAGAGCAGGTCCAGCTTCTCGTTGAGGTCCTTGAGAATCGTCTCCAGGTCTCCCGACAGGGGTCCAGGTCGTCCGCGAGCGTGGTGAGCCCGTCCTCCGAGACCCTGAGATCGCCGTCCTGCATGTCCACCCCCCCCTCCATGGCGCTGCCGCGCCACTTACCCACGTACGCACAGGATTCTCGCAGGTCATCGGAGCGGATACCTGAGTATGCGCACTCATGTTCGGGCCCTGCCAGCCGAGTTCGGCGTATGGGGACGGCGCCCGGGCGCGCACGGGTCCCTCGCTCAGGCGGGGTCGTCCGGGGGCGTCGCCGGCTTGGTGTGGAGGACCGCGCGGGCCTGTTCCGCGGCGCGGGTGATGCCTTCGGAGACGAAGTCCATGAAGCGGGCGATGTTCTCCAGGCGGTTGGCGGCCGGGGTGTCGGGGCCGAGGATGCTCACGCCCTGGCGGGCGGTCGCGATGATCTGCTCGTTGACGCGGGCGGAGGCGATCGTCGCCTGGTACCAGACGTCGTCGTCGACGAAGTAGCGCTCGCGGCGGCGCTCGTCGCGCTCCCTGCGGACCAGTCCCTGGCCTTCGAGGAACGTGATCGCCTTGGAGATGGACGCCGGGCTGACCTGGAGGCGCTGGACGAGTTCGGCCGCGGTGAGGCTGCCCGAGTCCGTTATGTACAGGCAGGCCATCACCCGGGCCATCATCTTCGGCGTTCCCGCCCGGACGAGGACGTCGGTGAACACCTCCTCGTACTCGCGCACCGCTTCGGCGTCGCGCCCGTGGACCTGCGGAGGCGCCTCACCGCTGCGGGGCACGGACTGCCTGCGGTGGGCGCGGCGTTCGGTGGCGCGGTGGGCCAGGTCGGCGCGGTAGGCGCCAGGGCCGCCGTTGCGCATGACCTCGCGCGAGATCGTCGAGGTCGGACGGTCCAGGCGCCTGGCGATCTCGGCGTAGGCGAGGTCGTCCGCCAGTCCCAGCGCGATCTGCCGGCGTTCCTGCTGGTTGAGCCTGCCTCCCGGCATCGAGGTCTCCTTCATGGTGGTCCGTGGTGTCTCCCACTATAGCGTTCACTTCCATTCCATTGCAACGAACAACATGCGGACTGTTGCGTTAAGCGCGAAACCATTGCAATGAATTCCCGCCCGTGACCTGCTAGTTCAGCATTTGCGCGCAACAGATCTGTTGCCAGAAACGCAAACGCAACGTAGCTTTTCACTCATCAGAAACAGCGGGGCGCACGGAGCGCCACCGCGACCATGAAGGAGAAGCACCATGCAGAAGTTCGCCACCTCGGCCCCGATCTCCGCCGTCCTGAACATCCCCGCCGGACGCATCCGCCTCATCGCCGCCGACCACGCCGACGCCACCGTCGAGATCCTCCCCGCCGACCCCGCCAAGAGCCGCGACATCAAGGCCGCCGAGCAGACCACCGCCCGCTTCGAGAACGGCGTCCTGCGCATCGAGGCCGCCCCCGCCAGGAACCGCGTCCTCGGCAACCCGGGATCGGTCGAGATCACCGTCCAACTCCCGGCCGGCTCCCGCATCGACGCCAAGGCCGCCACCGCCGAGTTCCGCGGCGTCGGACGCCTCGGCGAGGTCACCTACGAAGCCGCCCACGGCACCGTCAAGCTCGACGAGACCGCCGGCGCCCGCCTCGCCCTCCAGGCCGGCGACATCACCGTCGGCCGCCTCGCCGGCGACGCCGCGATCAGCACCCAGAAGGGCGACCTCCACATCACCGAGGCCACCGGCGGAAACCTCGAACTCTCCACCCTCTCCGGCGACGTGAACATCGGCGCCGCCCGCGGAGTCTCCGCCTCACTGGACGCCGGCACCACCTACGGCCGCATCCACAACACCCTGCAGAACAACGGCGCCGCCGACCTGACCGTCCGCGCCACCACCGCCCACGGCAACATCACCGCCCGCAGCCTCTAAGGAGAAACCGACATGACCGACCTGGCGATCGCGGCGAACGGGCTGCGCAAGTCGTACGGCGACAAGACCGTGCTCGACGGCATCGATCTGGCCGTCCCCGAAGGAACGATCTTCTCCCTGCTCGGCCCGAACGGCGCCGGCAAGACCACCGCCGTCAAGATCCTCTCCACCCTCGTCACCCCCGACGCCGGCGACCTGCGCGTCGCCGGTCACGACCTCGCCACCCACCCGCAGGCCGTGCGCGCCGCCATCGGTGTCACCGGCCAGTTCTCCGCCGTCGACGGTCTGATCACCGGCGAGGAGAACATGCTCCTCCTCGCCGACCTGCACCGGCTGTCCCGGCGCGAGGGCCGGCGGGTCACCGCCGAACTCCTGGAACGCTTCGACCTGGTGGAGGCCGCCAAGAAGCCCGCCTCCACCTACTCCGGCGGCATGAAGCGCCGCCTCGACATCGCGATGACCCTGGTCGGCGGCCCGCGGATCATCTTCCTCGACGAACCGACCACCGGCCTCGACCCGCGCAGCCGCCACAACATGTGGCAGATCATCCGCGAGCTCGTCACGGGCGGGGTGACCGTCTTCCTCACCACCCAGTACCTGGAGGAGGCCGACCAGCTCGCCGACCGCATCGCCGTCCTCAACGACGGGAGGATCGCCGCCGAGGGCACCGCCGAAGAACTCAAGCGCCTCATCCCCGGCGGACACGTCCGGCTCCGCTTCACCGACCCCGCCGCCTACCGCTCCGCCACCCTCGCCCTGCCCGGGGTCACCCGCGACGACGAAGCACTCGCGTTGCAGATCTCCAGCGACGGCAGCCAGCGCGAGCTGCGCACCCTCCTCGACCGCCTGGAGAGCGTCGGCATCGAGGCCGACGAACTCACCGTCCACACGCCCGACCTCGACGACGTGTTCTTCGCCCTCACCGGCGACGGCGCCCGCATCCCCCACCAGCCCACGCAGCCCACCCGGCCCGACCAGCCCGAGGAGAACGTCCGATGAGCTCCCTCTCCCTCGCCATCCGCGACTCGAACACGATGCTGCGCCGCAACCTCCTGCACGCCCGGCGCTACCCCTCGCTGACCCTGAACCTGCTGCTCACCCCGGTCATGCTGCTCCTGCTCTTCGTTTACATCTTCGGCGACGTGATGAGCGCGGGCATGGGAGGCGGCGGCGCCGACCGCTCCGAGTACATCGCCTACGTGGTCCCCGGCATCCTGCTCATGACCATCGGCAGCACGGTCATCGGGGCCGCGGTGTCCGTCTCCACCGACATGTCCGAGGGGATCATCGCCCGCTTCCGCACCATGGCGATCTACCGCGGCTCCGTGCTCATCGGGCACGTCGTCGGCAGCGTCCTGCAGTCGATCGCCAGCGTGGTCCTCGTCGGCGCCGTCGCCGTGGCCATCGGCTTCCGCTCCACCGACGCCACCGCCCTGGAATGGCTGGCCGCGTTCGGACTGCTCTCGTTCTTCGCCCTGGCAGTGACCTGGATCGCGGTCGGGATGGGCATGGTCAGCCCCAACGCCGAGGCCGCCAGCAACAGCGCGATGCCGCTGATCCTGCTGCCGCTCATCTCCAGCGCCTTCACCCCGATCGACGCGATGCCGGGCTGGTTCCAGCCGATCGCCCAGTACCAGCCCTTCACCCCGGCCATCGAGACCCTGCGCGGCCTGCTCCTCGGCACCGAGATCGGCTACAACGGCTGGCTCGCGGTCGCCTGGTGCCTCGCCCTGACCGCCCTCGGCTACCGCTGGTCGACCGCCTCGTTCAACCGCGACCCGAAGTAACCGCCATGACAGCACGACCCGTTCCGCCCCAGGGCGGCGTGCCCCGACACCACGGTCGGAGTACGCCGCCCGTCGGCGTTGCGACCCACCCCGACCTGAGTACTCGCACTCATGTGGCCATTCCGGCACGCCGGTTGACTGGCCGCATGACGCACACGCAGCTCCACACGCGGCTCCCCGATACCGCGCGCCCACCGCGTGCGTTCGTCGCGCCGCTCCTCGCCACCCTGCTGACACTGCCCATGGCGGCCGTCGCGTTCTTCTTCGTCGGAATCTCCCCGATGGCCTGCGACTCCTGCGGCACCGGGGCGAGCGACCGGTTCGACGCCTCCTACCAGGTCGCCTTCCCCGTCTTCGGGTTCGGCCTGCTGGTGGCGCTGGCCGCACTCGTCGCCGCGTGGGCGCTGCCCCGGCAGCGGCGGTACACCGCCGCCGGGGTGTGGCTCGCCGTGAGCGCCCCGGCCGCCGTCGTCCTCGACCTCATCGTCTTCCACGGCCTCGTCGACCGGCCGTAACGACCGCAGTCGTCAGCGCGTCTCGCGCAGCCAGCCCGCGACCTCGGTCGCCCAGTACGTGAGGATCGTGTCGGCGCCCGCCCGCTTGATGCCCAGCAGGGTCTCCAGGATCGCCCGCTCGCGCTCGATCCAGCCCTTCTCCGCCGCCGCCTCGATCATCGCGAACTCGCCGCTGATCTGGTACGCCGCCACCGGTACGTCCACCGCCTGCGCGACCCGGTACAGGATGTCGAGGTAGGGACCGGCCGGCTTGACCATCACCATGTCCGCGCCCTCCTCCAGGTCGAGGGCGAGCTCCCGCAGCGACTCCCGGGCGTTCGCCGGGTCCTGCTGGTACGTCTTGCGGTCGCCCTGCAGCGAGGAGGCGACGGCCTCGCGGAAGGGACCGTAGAAGGCGGAGGTGTACTTCGCCGTGTACGCGAGGATCGAGACGTCCTCGTGCCCGGTCTCGTCCAGCGCGTCACGGATGACGCCGACCTGCCCGTCCATCATCCCGCTGGGTCCGACCACGTGGACGCCCGCGTCCGCCTGGACCTGCGCCATCTCCGCGTACCGCTCCAGCGTCGCGTCGTTGTCGACGCGCCCGTGCTCGTCCAGCACACCGCAGTGGCCGTGGTCCGTGTACTCGTCCAGGCACAGGTCCGACATGATCACCAGGTCGTCCCCGACCTCGGCCTTCACATCGCGGATCGCGACCTGCAGGATCCCGTCCGGCTCGGTGCCCGCCGTACCCAGCGCGTCCTTGTTCTCGTCGGCCGGGACACCGAACAGCATGATCCCCGAGACCCCGGCCCGGGCCGCCTCCACGGCGGCCTTCCGCAGCGTGTCCCGGGTGTGCTGCACGACGCCCGGCATCGCGGAGATCGCCAGGGGCTCGCTGATGCCCTCCCGGACGAACGCCGGGAGGATCAGGTCCGAGGGGTGCAGCCGGTTCTCCGCGACCATCCGCCGCATCGCCGGGGTGGTGCGCAGCCGGCGGGGCCGCGAACCGGGGAAGGATCCGTACGCGCTCATCTTCAGTCGCCTCTTCGAGCATCGACAGCAGTCCGGACCAGGGTAGAGCCCGGCACCCCCGTGCCCGGGCTCCACCCGTCCCCGCACCGCCGGCCGGGCCGCACCCGCGCCGGCCCGCCCGCACCCCCGCCGGACGGTCAGTGCGCGATCTCCACCGACAGGTACGGGGCCAGCGCCCGCAGGAAGTCCGGCGCGTCGAACATCGCGGCGGCCGAGGCCACACCCGTCGTCCGGGCGCGCCCGGACAGCAGCCGCTCGACGGCCTCGACCGCCAGCGGCGCCGTGACCGCGTAGATGTCGCGGCCCCGGGCCGTGGCCCGGCGCTCGATGCCGCCCGCGCGGACCAGGACGTCGACCACGAAGGTCTGGTCCGAGCGGCCGAGGTCGTCGACCGCCTCCGGCGCCGGCGTGTCCGCCCCGGCCAGGTCCCGCGCGGCCTCCGCGGCCATGTACGTACGCACCTCGGGCACGGCCACGTGGCTGGGCACGGTGACGACATCGGCCATGGTGAACTCCGCGATCACCGTCCGCCGGCCCAGCGGCTCGGGGAAGTCCCACTCCTGCTGCGCCAGTTGATCGTCGTGGTACTGCAGCGCACCGTCCGTGAACCGCACCCGGCGGCCCGCCCGGCGCTCGTGGGACACCTCGCCGGCCACCCGCGTGCCCTCCGTGGGCCGCCAGCTGCTCAGCCCGTACGCGACGTGCACCTCGTCCGCCGCCGTCCACCCGCCCATGGCCGCGCTCACCAGCAGGTCGCCCAGGCCCCCGTAGAAGGCCATGGCCGGCACCACGGGCACCTCGGCCTTGCGGGCCGCCTCCGCGTGGTCGGCGAACATCGCCGCGTTCGCCTCGATCTCCGCCGCGACGTCCACGTACGGGATCCCCGCGCGCAGCGCCGCCTCGACGACCGGGCCGCCCGTCACCGCGAACGGTCCGGCGGCGTTGACGACGGCCGCCGCTCCGGCGAGGGCCCGGTCCAGGGAGGCCGGGTCGTCCACGGTGGCCGGGCGGACGAGCACGTCCGCGCCGCCCTCGGCCGCCAGCGCCTCCAACCGGTCCGCGTCCCGGCCGGAGACGACGGTGGCGATGCCGCGCCTGCGCAGCTCGGCGACGATGAAACGACCGGTGTGTCCCGTCGCCCCGTAGACCACCACCGCGCCCGCCGTACCCGCCGTACCCCTCGTGCTCATCGCTGTCCCCGTCCCCTGCGTTGCCTGCGTCCGCTGCGGCCCGTACGCCCTGTGCGGCTCGATGGACCCAGTCTCGAGGCGGGCCGGCCCCGACCGTGATGGTCCGGAACGACATCACCCGTACACTTTCGGACATGCCCACCGTCGCCCTGGCGGCCGCCGGCCGCATGCTGCACTTCGAGCTGGCCGTGGCCTACGAGATCTTCGGCAATCCCCCGCCCGACGCCCCGCAGGGCTGGTACGACGTCCTGCTCTGCGGCCCCGGCCCGGTGCGCGTCGGCCCCTTCACCGTCGAGCCCGACCACGGGCTGGATCGCCTGGCCCGGGCCGACACCGTGATCGTGCCCGCCTGCGCCGATGTCGACGAGCCGCCGCCGCCCGAGCTGGTCGAGGCCGTGCGCGCGGCCCATGCGGCGGGCGCCCGCGTCGCCTCCCTGTGCACCGGGGCCTTCGTCCTCGGCGCCGCGGGCCTGCTCGACGGGCGCCGGGCCACCACGCACTGGGCGCACGCCGCGGAACTGAGCGCACGCCATCCGCGGGCCGAGGTCGACGCCGACGTCCTCTACACCGACAACGGCAGCCTGCTCACGGCCGCGGGCAAGGCCGCCGCCGTGGACCTGTGCCTGCACCTGATCCACCTCGACCACGGCGCCGCCGTCGCCAACGCCATCGCCCGCCGCCTCGTCATGGCCCCCCACCGGACCGGCGGCCAGGCCCAGTTCGTGACCACCCCGGTCCAGGCCACGGGCGGCGACCACCAGCTCGCCGATGTGCTCGCCTGGGCCCAGCAGCGCCTGGACCGGCCGCTGACCGTCACCGACATGGCGCGCCGGGCCAGTACGAGCCCCCGCCACCTGGGGCGGCAGTTCCGGGCGGTCACCGGACAGACCCCGCTGCAATGGCTGCTGACCCAGCGCGTACGCCGCGCCCAGGAGCTGCTGGAGGCCACCGACGAGACCGTCGAGGCGGTCGCCGTCGCCACCGGCATGGGCACCGCCACCACCCTGCGGCGCCAGTTCAAACGGGTCGTCGGCGTCCCGCCCGACACCTACCGCCGCACGTTCCGCACCGCGAACCCCACCTGACCGGCGCGCCGCCTCACCGATCGGGTTCGTTCCTGAACCTCCACCGCCACAGGCCGTCGGCCCGGGGGTCTTCGGCGAGCTCCGCACCCAGCGGGCCCACCTTCTCGTACGCCTCCGGCGTGCGCGGGTGGTCCCGGCAGGCCAGCGCGAAGGCGGCGCTGAGCCGTTCGTCCTGCTCGTCGGCGTCGAGGAGCTCCACCAGCGCCCCCGTGACGGCCGGCGAGCGGTCGCGTCCCGACCTGACGGAGTACGCGGCCCGCTCCCGCACCTGCGGGCGCTCGTCCCGGAGCAGGGCGAGCAGCACCTCGCGGTCCTCCTCCACGTCGCAGTCCAGCACCTCCGCCGCCCGCGACCGCACCGCGCCGTCCGGGTCCCGGCCGAGGCGGCGCACCACCCGTGCCGTCTCCGGGTCCCCCGGCGCCTCGAACATCCACGGCACCCGGCGGCGCACGCGGGGGTCCGGGTGTCCGGCGTACCGCAGGCCGAACGCCCGCGCCTGCGCAGGGCACGCGTCGCCCAGCAGGCGGAGCACCATCGCCAGCACCCCGGCGTCCGGTTCCACCGCCGCCCAGCCGGGGAGCAGCTCGGCGAGCCGCTCCCCGTACCAGCGGTGGTGCGGGAACGAGCCGGCCATCAGCGCGCCCATGCTCAGGAAGTCGGCGACGAACGCCCGGTACGCCGGTGCCGGGTGCCGGTGGAAGTCCACCACCGCACCCCAGGTTTCGGCGCTCTGCCGCAACAGGAGGATCCACCGGGCCGCGGCCCGGTCAACGTGCTCCCCGCCCCCGTCCCCGCCCCCGTCCCCGTCGGCCTGCCGCACGGCCCGGGCCACCAGTTCCCCGACCGGCGGCAGGATCCGCAGATCCGACTCCAGGAGGGTCAGGATCGCGCCGTGCCCGTCCCGTACGGTCCGCCCGCCGAGGGTGACCTCCCGGATCAGGCCGGACTCCCCGACCCGCACGATCTCGCTCCGTGCCGGTCCGTCCGCCCCCGTCAGCCGCCGCAGCTCCGCCTCCGCACCGGCCTCGTACCACCGCCGGGCGGCAGCGAGTGGCCGCTCGCGATCCCGCATCGGTGCGGCGCCGCGCACCGCCTCCCACACCGCCGGGGAGCCGCCCGCGACGGCCCGCAGCAGCGGGGTCGTCCCGTCCGGGAGCGGCCGGTCCGGGTCCGCGCCGGCCGCCACCAGCACCTCGGCGGTCTCCGCCGCGTACGCCGCGACCGCCGCGCACAGCACCGGCAGCCCGTCCCCGCCCGCCGCGTCCGGGTCCGCGCCCTCTGCCAGCAGGGCCCGTGCCGTCTCCGCGTCACCCGCCGCCACCGCGTGCGCCAGCCGGGCGTCCATCTCCGTCATCCGTCCCCCCTCGTCACGGCGGTGATCCTCGCCGGGACCAGGCGGACCGACAACCGGATTCCGCCCGGGCCGGACATGGGGAAGGGGCCCGGATGCGATCGCACCCGAGCCCCTTCCCGGTGTCCTGCGGCGGGGCAGGGCCCGCCTAAGCCGCTCACGTCGTACGACGCCGCCGCGCCCCCGGCCGTCGCTCGCTCGGCCGGAACACCGTCTCGCCGGCCTCCTTGGCCGCCTCGCGGCGCGCCGCACCGTACTCGGCGAGGGCCTCCGCCAGCTTCGAGACCGACGGCTCCGGGGACAGCACGTCCACGCGCAGCCCGTGCTCCTCCGCCGTCTTGGCCGTCGCCGGCCCGATACAGGCGATGACGGTCACGTTGTGCGGCTTCCCGGCGATCCCGACCAGGTTGCGGACCGTGGACGAGGACGTGAAGAGCACGGCGTCGAAGCCGCCGCCCTTGATCGCCTCACGCGTGTCCGCCGGCGGCGGCGACGCGCGCACCGTCCGGTAGGCGGTGACGTCGTCGACTTCCCACCCGAGCTCGATCAGCCCGGCGACCAGCGTCTCGGTCGCGATGTCGGCACGCGGCAGGAACACCCGGTCGATCGGGTCGAAGACCGGGTCGTAGGGCGGCCAGTCCTCCAGCAGTCCGGCGGCGGACTGCTCACCGCTGGGCACCAGGTCCGGCTTCACGCCGAACTCCACGAGCGCGGCGGCGGTCTGCTCGCCCACCGCGGCGACCTTGATGCCCGCGAAGGCGCGCGCGTCGAGCCCGTACTCCTCGAACTTCTCGCGGACGGCCTTCACGGCGTTGACCGAGGTGAAGGCGATCCACTCGTAGCGGCCCGTCACCAGGCCCTTGACCGCGCGCTCCATCTGCTGCGGGGTGCGCGGCGGCTCCACGGCGATGGTCGGCACCTCGTGGGGCACCGCGCCGTAGGAACGCAGCTGGTCGGAGAGCGAAGCGGCCTGCTCCTTGGTGCGCGGTACGAGCACCCGCCAGCCGAACAGCGGCTTCGACTCGAACCAGGACAGGTCCTCGCGCCGCGCGGCGGCGCTGTGCTCACCGACCACGGCTATGACGGGCCGGGCGCCCTCGGGCGAGGGGAGCACCTTGCCCTGCTTGAAGACCTGGGCGATCGTGCCCAGCGTCGCGCACCAGGTCCGCTGCCGCGTGGTGGTACCGGCGACGGTCACGGTCAGCGGGGTGTCGGGCTTGCGGCCGGCGCTCACCAGCTCGGCGGCGGCCGCCGAGACGGTCTCCAGCGTCGCGGACACGACGAGGGTGCCGTCGCTGGCGCCCGCCTCGCTCCAGCAGCGCGCCGAGGCGGTCCTCGCGTCGACGAACCGCACGTCCGCGCCCTGCTTGTCGCGCAGCGGGACACCGGCGTACGCGGGTACGCCCACCGCCGTCGCGATACCGGGCACCACCTCGAAGGGGATGCCGGCGGTGGCGCAGACGAGCATCTCCTCGGCGGCGTTGCCGTCGAGGCCGGGGTCGCCCGTGACGGCACGCACGACCCGCCTGCCGGAGCGTGCGGCCTCCATGACAAGATTGGCCGCGTCCCGGATTACCGGGACCCCGGCGGCTGCTGACACTTCGTCAGCAATCGTCAGCTGCGGCGTGTCGACATTCGCGCGCGCATGCGTCCGTACGACCTCGAGCACCTCGGGCTCCGCGATCAGTACGTCCGCGGCGGCGAGCGCCTCGACGGCGCGCAGCGTCAGCAGGCCCGGGTCACCCGGGCCGGCACCGAGGAAGGTGACCCGTCCGTGGGCGGCGACGGCCGGATAGGCGGAGGTGGTCGGAATTGAGGGGTTCAAAGCGATCGCTCCCCCATCAGACCGGCCGCGCCCTTGGCCAGCATCTCGTCCGCGAGTTCGCGGCCGAGCGCCATGGCCTCGTCGTACGACTGGGGCACGGGACCGGTGGTGGACAGCTGCACCAGCGTGGTGCCGTCGAGGGTTCCGACGACGCCGCGCAGGCGCATCTCATTGACAATCTCCCCGTCCGCCAGCAGGTCGGCGAACGCGCCCACAGGTGCGCTGCAACCGGCCTCCAGGGCGGCGAGCAGGGAACGCTCGGCGGTCACGGCGGCCCGGGTGTGCGGGTCGTCGAGTTCGCCGAGCGCGGCGACGAGGTCCGTGTCGGACGCGAGGCACTCCACGGCCAGGGCGCCCTGGCCGGGAGCCGGCAGGACGCTGTCGACGGACAGCAGGTCGGTCGCTTCGTCACCGCGACCGATCCGGTTCAGCCCGGCGGCCGCCAGGGCGACCGCGTCCAGCTCACCGTCGCGGACGAAACCGATCCGGGTGTCGACGTTGCCGCGGATCGGCACCGTCTCGATCCGCTTGCCGAGCGACAGCGCCAGGTGGTTGAGCTGGGCGGTGCGCCGCGGCGACCCGGTACCGATCCGGGCACCGTCGGGCAGCTGCTCGAAGGTCAGACCGTCCCGGGCGACGAGCGCGTCCCGCGCGTCCTCGCGGCGCGGCATGGCCGCGATCACCAGGTCGTCGGGCTGCGCGGTCGGCAGGTCCTTCAGCGAGTGCACGGCGAAGTCGACCTCACCGCGCAGCAGCGCGTCGCGCAGGGCCGTGACGAACACGCCCGTCCCACCGATCTGCGAGAGGTGCTCGCGCGAGACGTCGCCGTAGGTCGTGATCTCCACGAGCTCGACGGCCCGGCCGGTGACGGCCCGTACCGCGTCGGCGACGTGCCCCGACTGGGACATGGCCAGCTTGCTCCGCCGCGTACCGAGCCGCAGCGGCTGGTCGGGACGTGTGTTCATGATGCCCGTCCTGGGTCGTCGTCGTTCATCGGATCGGCCGCGTCCGCCCGGCTGACGGAAGCAACCGTCTGAGGGTCGAGGTCGAAGAGTTCGCGCAGCGCTTCCGCGTACCCGGCGCCGCCGGGCTCGCTCGCCAGCTGCTTGACGCGCACGGTCGGCGCGTGGAGGAGCTTGTCCACGACGCGGCGCACGGTCTGGGTGACCTCGGCGCGCTGCCGTTCGTCGAGGTCGGGCACCCGCCCGTCGAGCCGCGCCACTTCCATGGCCACGACCTCGGCCGCCATGGCCCGCAGGGCGACCACGGTGGGCGTGATGTGCGCGGCCCGCTGCGCCGCCCCGAAGGCCGCCACTTCCTGGGCGACTATCCCGCGTACGGCGTCGACGTCGGCCGCCATCGGGGCGTCGGCGGACGCCTCCGCGAGCGACTCGATGTCCACGAGCCGTACGCCCGGGATCCGGTGCACGGCCGCGTCGATGTCCCTGGGCATGGCCAGGTCGAGCAGCGCGAGGCGTACGACGGCCGGGTCGGCCTTCGTACGGGTGCTCCTGCGGGGCTGCCGCTGAGCGGCGGCCTCGCCCTGGTCGGCCCAGGTCCCGTGCAGCTCGAGGGAGCTGGCGTCGACGCCGGTCAGCGCGGAGCGCCCGTCCGGCCCGACGGGACACCCGTCGGGCTCGACGGCACCGGAGATGGTCCGCACGGCCCCGGCATCGGCGAGCCGGCCGTGTGTCTGCACGGCGGCGGCCAGGCGGGCCACGACATCGGCCGAATCCAGCCCCGCCCGGGGGCCCCTCCCAGCGGTAGCTGGGGGAGTTTGAGGCGCGGAGGTCCGGGGGCGGAGCCCCTGGGGGGCCTGGGGCGCAGCCCCGGCCTCGTCCCGCTCGGCCGGCGCGAGCCCACCCGCGCCCCAGGACACGGCGGCGAGCACGTCGTCGGCGCTCAGCACGAGCCCCGTCGCACCCGTGCAGGACACCACCAGGTCGACTCGTGTCAGCTCATCCGCGACCCGCGCCATCGGCACGGCCACGGCCGACACCCCGGTGCCCGAGGCAACCAGAATCTCCGCCAGCCGCTCCGCCCGGTCCGCGGTCCGGTTCGCCACGACGATCTCCGCGACACCGACCCGCGCCAGCGTCGCCGCGGCCAGCGAGGACATCGACCCGGCGCCGATCACCAGCGCCCGCTTGCCGGCGGCCCACTCGCCCACCGGCACGTGCACGGCCAGCTGCTCCAGCCCGAAGGTCACCAGCGACTGCCCGGCCCGGTCGATCCCGGTCTCGGAGTGCGCCCGCTTGCCGACCCGCAGCGCCTGCTGGAAGAGGTCGTTGATCAGCCGGCCGGCGGTGTGCAGCTCCTGCCCCAGCGCCAGCGCGTCCTTGATCTGGCCGAGGATCTGCCCCTCACCCACGACCATCGAGTCCAGTCCGCACGCCACCGAGAACAGGTGGTGCACCGCCCGGTCCTCGTAGTGCACGTACAGGTACGGGGTGAGCTCCTCGAGCCCCACCCCGCTGTGCTGCGCGAGCAGCGTGGACAGCTCGGCGACGCCGGCGTGGAACTTGTCCACGTCCGCGTACAGCTCGATCCGGTTGCAGGTGGCCAGCACGGCCGCCTCGGTCGCCGGTTCGGCGGCGAGGGTGTCGTGCAGCAGCTTCACCTTGGCATCGACGGACAGGGAGGCCCGCTCCAGCACGCTCACGGGCGCGCTGCGGTGGCTCAGCCCTACGACGAGCAGACTCATGCCGGCATCACCGCCGGCACGTCGCCCTCGGGCCCGCCCTTGCGCGTCTCGGCGGTGCTGCGCCCGGCCGGCGCCGCCACGGCCGCGGCGGGGGCTGCGCCGCCCACGGAGGAGCCGCCGGCGGCAGCGGCGGCCGCTTCCTCACCGGCCTTGCGCTGCTCGTGGAAGGCGAGGATCTGGAGCTCGATGGAGAGGTCGACCTTGCGCACGTCCACGCCCTCGGGCACGGACAGCACGGTGGGCGCGAAGTTCAGGATGGAAGTGACACCGGCCGCGATCAGCCGCTCGCTGACCTGCTGCGCCGCACCCGCGGGGGTCGCGATCACGCCGATCGAGACGCCGTTCTCCTCGATGATCTTCTCCAGATCATCGGTGTGCTGCACGGACATGCCGGCGACCGGCTTGCCGGCCATGGCCGGGTCGGCGTCGATGAGGGCCGCGACACGGAAGCCGCGCGCGGAGAAGCCGCCGTAGTTGGCGAGGGCGGCGCCGAGGTTACCGATACCGACGATGACGACCGGCCAGTCCTGGGTCAGGCCGAGCTCGCGGGAGATCTGGTAGACGAGGTACTCGACGTCGTAGCCGACGCCGCGGGTCCCGTAGGAACCGAGGTACGAGAAGTCCTTGCGCAGCTTCGCGGAGTTGACTCCGGCGGCGGCCGCGAGCTCCTCGGAGGACACCGTGGGCACCGATCGCTCGGAGAGCGCGGTGAGGGCGCGCAAGTACAGCGGAAGCCGGGCGACAGTGGCCTCGGGAATACCTCGGCTGCGGGTCGCCGGTCGGTGAGTTCGGCCAGTTGCCACGATGCTCCTGCGGGATGAGCGGGGCTGCAGGCGGCCACTTGTCCCAGGACCGCCCCGTCGACAGCAGGCTATGCCTTTGTGAACGCGTGCACAAAGATTGTGTCCGCTTTGTCCGACCAAAGTGACCGGGGTCACGCGACTCGGGCGCGGAGAGACGGAACCGGCGGCACGCCGAACCCGTTCAAATCCCAAAGGGGGCAAAGCCGTGCACACTCCTCACAGATACGCCCCGAGACCCCACAAATCGCCCATGATGGTAACCGGGAAGAGGGTCAGCCCTCCAACGCCCGCCGGAGCCGGTCGGGGTTCACCCTCCAGAAGGTGTGCTGTTCGCCGTCAACGAGCACCACCGGAATCTGCTCCCAGTGCAACCGGTAGAGCTCCTCGTCCTGCGAGATGTCCTTCTTCTCCCACTGCGCACCCGTCTCGGCGCACACCTGGGCCACCACCACCTCCGCCTCGTCGCACAGGTGGCACCCCGGCTTCCCGATCAGCGTCACCACCCGCTCCCCGGGACGCTTCTTTTCCTTACGGCGCAACAAAGGGCTCATGCCGCCATTCTCCCGCGCCCTCGCGTAACAGGAGCGCCCCGAAGAGTTCACGCCTGCGCATCCCATCGGTTCGGGAACTCCCGAACACAGTGGCTATGCTCGCGTCATGGCCGCTCTCGGATGGCTCCCCCCTCGTCGGCGCTCCGCCACCGCACTCAGCGTGCTGGCGGGCGAGGCCTCGGCCGAGGCCGCCCGCAAGACCGCCCTGGCCGGGGCCGAACCGCCCACCGAACCCGAAACGGAACCGGGAACCCTCACCGAAGAGGGCCCCGAACCGACCCCGGAAGAGCCCGCCTTCCCGGTCGCCGGTGACGATCTCGCCGCCGCCTTCTTCGACCTCGACAACACCGTCATGCAGGGCGCCGCGATCTTCCACTTCGGCCGCGGCCTCTACAAGCGCGAGTTCTTCCGGCGCCGTGAACTCGCCCGCTTCGCCTGGCAGCAGGCCTGGTTCCGGCTCGCCGGGGTCGAGGACCCCGAGCACATGCAGGACGCCCGCGACAGCGCCCTGTCCATCGTCAAGGGCCACAGGGTCTCCGAGCTGATGTCGATCGGCGAGGAGATCTACGACGAGTACATGGCCGAGCGGATCTGGCCGGGCACCCGCGCCCTGGCCCAGGCCCACCTCGACGCCGGCCAGAAGGTGTGGCTGGTCACGGCCGCCCCCGTGGAGACCGCCACGATCATCGCCCGCCGCCTCGGCCTGACCGGGGCCCTGGGCACCGTCGCCGAGTCCGTCGACGGGATCTACACCGGGCGCCTGGTCGGCGAGCCGCTGCACGGCCCCGCGAAGGCCGAGGCCGTCCGCGCCCTGGCGGCCGCCGAGGGACTCGATCTCGAACGCTGCGCCGCGTACAGCGATTCGCACAACGACATTCCGATGCTGTCACTGGTCGGACATCCGTACGCGATCAATCCCGACACAAAACTGCGCAAGCATGCCCGGACCAACGACTGGCGGCTGCGCGACTATCGGACCGGCCGCAAGGCCGTGAAGGTCGGCGTCCCGGCGGCCGCCGGCGTCGGCGCGATCGCGGGCGGCGCGGCCGCCGCCATCGCCCTGCACCGTCGCCGCAAGTAACAACACCAGGCCCGGGGCCCGCGCGTCCCGGGCCCACCGGCGCTCCGGCCCCGACACGGGCATTCGCTCACTTCTACCCGCGCCCTCCGCGCGGCACTCCGGCATGCCCGGCTCGGTCGTGAGCCCCCTTGGAAGCGTCCATTCCGCGTATCCAAGTGATCAAGAATCGATCACCATCTGCGACTGAATATGCCCTCGACACGCAACAGAAGTGTCGGAACCGGTGATTTGAGCAACTGGGTGTAGCACTGCCTGTACGAAGCGTTATTCTCCTCAAACGCATGCCACCGGCCATCTGTCGCCACGACGGGTGAACGGTCCCGCACTGCACGTGATGGAAGCTCTGCCTCTGGGAGTCCCGTGTACCCACCTGTCGGGGTTGACGCCTCGGGCCTGGCTCAGCTGCGCGATACGGTCCTCGACCACCTGCGCGGCTTCGTCCCCACCGCGTACGCAATCCCCGCCTTCGCCGCCGCGGTCCCTGCCGGCCTCGGCCCGGCCGGTCCTTGCTATGCCCTGACCGACGGCGGCGCGACGGTGGGCAGACGAGGTCGCGCCGCCGGCACCGCCACCCAGGCCACCCACCGCCGCCCCACGGCGGACAGCGACCAGGCCCGCATGATGGACCTGGTCGAACGCGCCCAGGCGGGCGAGGCCGACGCCTTCGGCCGCCTGTACGACCAGTACAGCGACACGGTCTACCGGTACATCTACTACCGCGTCGGCGGCAAGGCGACCGCGGAGGACCTCACCAGCGAGACGTTCCTGCGCGCCCTGCGCCGGATCTCCACCTTCACCTGGCAGGGCCGCGACTTCGGCGCCTGGCTCGTGACGATCGCCCGGAACCTGGTGGCGGACCACTTCAAGTCCAGCCGCTTCCGGCTGGAGGTCACCACCGGCGAGATGCTCGACGCGAACGAGGTCGAGCGCAGCCCCGAGGACTCCGTCCTGGAGTCCCTCTCCAACGCGGCCCTGCTGGAGGCCGTGCGCAAACTCAATCCGCAGCAGCAGGAGTGCGTGACCCTGCGCTTCCTGCAGGGCCTCTCGGTCGCCGAGACGGCCCGGGTGATGGGGAAGAACGAGGGCGCCATCAAGACGCTCCAGTACCGGGCGGTCCGCACCCTGGCCCGCCTCCTCCCCGAAGACGCCCGCTGACCCTCCGACACACAACCTCACATTCGGTGACCCCTCGATGACGCTGTGGTCAGATCATCCTTCGTCCGTAACCCAAGTGCCGCGACGCTCGTTGTGCGGAATGCAGGCTCCCTGTGGACACGCTTTGCCCGAAGCCGCTCACCCGAAAGTGTGGACGTGCTCAAGGAAGGCAACCTTCCGGACACCTTGGGGAGTCGATCGTCATGACGAGAGGAGGTGCCGCCAGTGATCGCGAACGTAACCCCGCACCGGCGGGCGAACGCCTTCGCCCAGGCCCTGGAGGATCGGACCCCGTCCGACCTTCCGGAACCGGACTCGGCGGCCGAGCAGTCCGAGGCACCTGCCGAACCTGCCGACCACGACCGATTGTTGGCCCTGGCGAGCGTGCTCGGCGAAAGAATGCCGCGCCCAGTGCTGGACCCCGAGGTCAAAGTGGTGCAAAGAGCCCAGCTCATTGCCGCCATGGAGGCCATGGTGCTGGAGGAGAGGGCCGGGGGCGGTGCCGCCTCGGACCCTCAGGTGCCCGAACAGCGGACCGGCCGCGGCGCCCACCGGGCGACCCCGCTCGGGAAATTGCGGCCCCGCTCCCGCTGGTCCAAGGGCATCGCAGCGGGCGGCCTCACCGTAGGTGTGGCGGCAGGGGCCTTCAGCGGAGTGGCCGCTGCCAGTACCGACGCCCTGCCCGGTGACCACCTCTACCCCGTGAAGCGGGGCATGGAGGACCTGAAGCTGGGGATGGCCGACGACGACGCGGACCGGGGCGAGCTCTATCTCGACCAGGCCTCCAGTCGCCTGTCGGAAGCCCGCAGGCTGATGGAGCGGGGCCGGCTGGGCGACCTGGACCACGAGTCCCTGGGCGCCATCCGCCGGGCGCTGTCGGGCATGAAGCACGACGCGGAGGCAGGCCACCGCCTCCTCCAGGCCGCGTACGAACGGGACGGCTCGCTCGGCCCGATCCAGAAGCTGTCGTCGTTCTCCCGCTCCCACCGCGACGCATGGGGCAAGCTCCGCGAGAAGCTCCCGGCACAGCTCACGGACGTGGGCGGTGAGGTGGAGTCGGTCTTCCAGGCCATAGACGAAGACGTGGCGCCGCTCCAGAGCCTGCTCCCCAAGCCCCCGGAGCAGTCCCGCGGTACGGGCGGCACCCCCGGCTCGTCCCCCAGGACGGGCAGCACCAGCGGCACGCAGCATTCCGCTCCGGCCGCCGGCACGCCCTCCGGCAGTCCCGCGACGCCGTCTCCCTCGGGCAGCTCCCGGACACCCGCCGGTGGCCTCCTGGGCGGTACGGGCGACCTGCTCAACCCGCCCGCGGGACAGTCGGCCCCGCCGGCTTCGGGCTCCTCCGAGAACCCGAAGCCGGACATCACCATCCCGCCCCTGCTCCCGGGTCTCCTCCCGGGCCTGGGCCTGGGCACGGAGGACGCCGAGTAGGAGGAAGGGCGGGGCTGCCCAGGCAGCCCCGCCCTTTCCGGCACGCCTCAGAAGAACACGGACCGCCGCTGCACCAGCAGCTTGTAGAGCGTGTGCTGGATCTGCTCCCGCACCTGGTCCGTGAGGTTGAACATCAGCATCGGATCCTCCGCCGCCTCCGCGGCGTACCCGTCCGTCGGGATCGGCTCGCCGAACTGGATCGTCCACTTCGTCGGCAGCGGCAGCGCCCCGAGCGGCCCCAGCCACGGGAACGTCGGCGTGATCGGGAAGTACGGGATCCCCAGCAGCCGCGCCAGCGTCTTCGCGTTGCCGACCATGGGGTAGATCTCCTCCGCCCCCACGATCGAGCACGGCACGATCGGCGTCCCCGCCCGCAGCGCCGTCGACACGAAGCCGCCCCGCCCGAACCGCTGCAGCTTGTACCGGTCCCCGAACGGCTTCCCTATCCCCTTGAAGCCCTCCGGCATCACACCGACCAGCTCGCCGGCCTCCAGCAGCCGTTGCGCGTCCTCCGCGCACGCCAGGGTGTGCCCCGCCTTGCGGGCCAGCTCGTTGACCACGGGCAGCATGAACACCAGGTCCGCCGCCAGCAGTCGCAGGTGCCGCTCCGCCGGGTGGTGGTCGTGCACGGCGACCTGGAGCATCAGCCCGTCCAGCGGCAGCGTCCCGGAGTGGTTCGCGACGATCAGCGCGCCGCCCTCCGCCGGGATGTTCTCGACGCCCTTGACCTCGACCCGGAAGTACTTGTCGAACAGCGGCCGCATCAGGGACATCAGGACCTGGTCCGTCAGTTCCTTGTCGTAGCCGAAGTCGTCGACCTCGTAGTCCCCGGTGACCCGCCGCCGCAGGAACGCCAGCCCGCCGGCGATCCGCCGGTCCCAGCCGTCGCCGGGCGCCGCGGGCGGAGCCGGCTCGGGAGCCGCCGGCGGCTCCACCACCGGGTCGGCGGCGGGCACCGCCCGCACCCTGCGGGGGATCCGCCGCCGCGGCCGGTCCTCGTCGAAGGGAATGACCTTGGCGTCCGCCACTATCGCTTCGCTCCTTCAGCCGCGTAGGCGTCGTCCTTGAGCCCGTCGAGCCCATCTGCGTCCAGCATGGCCGCCACCCGGTCCACGGCCCGCGCGACCCGCTCCGGCGGCAGCAGCCCGGTCCCCCGGCTCCGCGCGAAGTCCGCGAAGGTCTCCGCGGTCGTGTAGAGCGGCTCGAAGCCGAGCACTTCACGCATCTGCGTGGTCTCCACGACCCGGCCGTGGGTGAGCAGCCTTATCTGCTCCGGCGAGAAGTCGCTGGCTCCCACCGCCCGCAGCGCGGAGCCCACCCAGTTCAACGCGGGCAGCAGCAGCGGCAGCGTGGGCCTCCCGAGCCGCCGCGAGCACTGCGACAGCAGCAGCACGCCGTCACCCGCGATGTTGAAGGTCCCGCTGTTCAATGTCCCGCGCCTCGGCTCCTGCGCCGCCAGCCGCAGCACTTCGAGGACATCGTCCTCGTGCACGAACTGCAGCCGCGGGTCGTACCCCAGCACGGTCGGCATCACCGGGATCGAGAAGTATTCGGCGAGCGCCGAGTCGGCGTAGGGCCCCAGGATGTTCGCGAACCGCAGCACGCACACCGCGACGTCCGGGCGTCTGCGCGCGAAGCCCCGTACGTAGCCCTCGACCTCGGCGGCGTCCTTCGCGAAGCCGCCCGCCGGCAGCGATTTCGGTTCCGTGGTCTCGGTGAAGACGGCCGGATCCCGGGAGGTGCCGCCGTACACACTGGTACTGGACTTCACCACGAGCCGTCGGACCGTCGGCGACTTCTGGCAGGCCCCGAGGAGCTGCATGGTCCCGATGACGTTCGTTTCCTTGACGGTGCTGTGCGCGCCGCCCGTGCCCGCGCTGCCTCCGGTGACCGCCAGATGCACCACCGTGTCCACGGCGTGCTCGGCCAGCACCCGGGCGATCGCCGACTGTCTGATGTCCGTACGGACGAACTCCGCCGATCCGAGCCGGTGCGGCGGTGTCACCGCGTCCACCGCGATCACCCGCTCGACGTCCGGGTCACGCTGGATCCGGCGCACGAAGCGGCCGCCCAACTGCCTGGCTGCCCCGGTGACGAGTACGACCTTCCCCACGAGCTCAGCGCCTCCCTCGAAGAAGTCCCCCGGCTGCACCGCAGCCCCTCCACCAGGATGGTGGAGGGGCTGCGGAGAACACGTACAGCTGCCGTTTACTTCTTGTTACGGCGCTGGACGCGGGTGCGCTTGAGCAGCTTGCGGTGCTTCTTCTTAGCCATCCGCTTGCGCCGCTTCTTAATAACAGAGCCCACGACTACCCTCGCTCACTTCTCTTCACTGGTGCGGGGCGTCTGGGCCCACACGACCTACGTCGGCCTAGCCTACCCGCCCGAGCTCTGAGCTTGTAATCCGAGCGCTTCCGCGTTGTAGCCAGGGGCGTCCCGAGCCTCAGTCTCAGGCCGACTCCACCCCCACATAGGACTCTCGGAGGTACTCGTGAACCGCGTTCTCGGGGACCCGGAAGGACCGGCCCACCCGGATTGCGGGCAGATGACCGTTGTGCACCAGGCGGTACACGGTCATCTTCGACACTCGCATCACCGAGGCGACCTCCGCCACGGTCAGGAACTGAACCTCACTGAGAGGCCTCTCGCCAGCAGCCATGACACACCTTGACCTTCCGCGCATGACGGGCACCGGCTTCCCCTCCGGTTACTCCTCGTCGTCGCACGCTCACTCCCCAGAGTAGGGGCGCGTGATACGAGTGGGGAAGAGGAGCTACGGCCACTCCTGCCGACCCGTCAGACTCGCGCGGCCCAACACGTACCGCGCAAGCGGTCGGTAGTAGTCCGCTCGCACCGCGTCATCAAGTGGAACGGCCACCGAGACCCGCCCCTCGGCCTCCCCGACGAACAGCGCCGGATCATCCGTATCGGCCAGCCCGATCGCCTCCACACCCAGCTGACCTGCACCGCAGACCCACCCGTGGTCCCCCACCACCAGCTCCGGCAACGGCCCGCCGGCCTCCGCGAGGGCCCCCAGCGCCACCCGAACCGGCAGTGGCGAATGGGTGTGCACGCCGGTCGCACTCCCCGGCACCCGCACGCCGGGTTCCCGCACCAGTGCGACCCCCCGTACGTATTCGATGCTGTGCGTGCGTACGCCGAACCGGGTCGCCATGTCGACACGCACCCCCTGCGCCGGGGTGAGGACAACACATCCCGCCGCCGACAACGCCTCGGCCAATCCGGCGTAGAAGCCCAGGAGCCGATGCGGGTGACCCGTCCCGAACAGCACGGGCGAGCGCGAGCGCGCCGCCTCGCACAGCCGCCTCGCGAAGGCCTCCAGTGCCGCCACCGTGCGCTCCGGATCGATCACGTCCGGCCCGCTGACGTGCGCGGGGTCCGCCGAGACCCCGCACTTGTCCGCCATCAGCCTCAGCAGATCACCCTCGCCCCAGCCCCACTCCGGATCCAGCCCCAGCATCACCCGCGGATCCCGCGCCGCGAACAGCCGGTAACTGCGCAGGCTCTCCTCCCGGGAGGTGGCGACGGGCCCGGCCAACCGGGCGGCCAGCAGATGCGCACGCAGCGCGCCGGTGCTCAACACCCTCCGATGCTGCCGCAACACATCTGGCGGGTCATCAATTCCGGCGAACAGCCCCACAGTTGGCGTAACGATGCACCGCAACCGCCGCAACGGCCGCCCCCGTGTCGACCCAGCCGTCAGGTCAGCATTCCGCGCAGCGGGAAGACCGCCCGCCGGGTCGCCAGAACGGCTTGATCCGTCCGGTCCGCCGGATCGTAGCCCGCCTCCCAGTCCGGCCACGACGCCGTTCGCCCGTCCGTCATCCGGGCCGGCGCCGACTGGCGCGTCCGCGCGTACACCTCGTCCCGCCACGACGCCGGCACCGCCGAATCCGGATCCACCGGCCGGTGCGCCGCGATCCCCACCAGATGCGTCCACGACCGCGGCACGACGTCCACCACCGCGTACCCGCCCCCGCCCAGCGCCAGCCACCGCCCGTCCGCGTACTCGTGCGCGAGCCGGTGACAGGACTCCTGGACCGCCCGCTGGGCGTCCAGCGAGACCGCCAGGTGCGCCAGCGGGTCCTCGAAGTGCGTATCGGCCCCGTGCTGGGTCACCAGCACCTGCGGCCGGAAGTCCGCCAGCAGCTCCGGCACCACCGCGTGGAAGGCCCGCAGCCACCCCTCGTCCCCGGTCCCGGCGGGCAGTGCGATGTTCACCGCCGACCCTTCCGCCTCCGGACCACCGGTCTCCTCCGGCCAGCCCGTCTGCGGGAACAGCGTCCGCGGGTGTTCGTGCATCGAGACGGTCAGCACCCGCGGATCGTCCCAGAAGGCCGCCTGCACGCCGTCCCCGTGGTGGACGTCCACATCCACGTACGCGACCCGCTCGGCCCCCAGCTCCAGCAGCCGCGCCACCGCCAGCGAAGCGTCGTTGTACACGCAGAAACCGGCCGCACCGCCCGGCATGGCGTGGTGCAGCCCGCCCGCGAAGTTCACCGCGTGCTCGGCCTCACCGCTCCAGATCGCCTCGGCACCCGCCACGGACTGCCCGGCGATCAGCGCGGACGCCTCGTGCATCCCGTGGAACGCCGGATCGTCCATGGTCCCCAGCCCGTACGAACCGTCCGCGGCCCCCGGATCCTCGGACACCTCGCGCACCGCGGCGACGTAGTCCTCCCGGTGGACCAGCCGCAGCGTCGAGTCCCCGGCCGCCGGGGCCGCCCGTACCTCCATGGCCCGGTCCAGCCCGAAGGCACGCACCAGGCCCATGGTCAGCGCCAGGCGCACCGGGTCCATCGGATGGCTCGGTCCGAAGTCATACCTCGTTACCGCCTCGTCCCACATCAACAGCCCGGTCACCGGCTCGCCGCTCATGCCGCACACCGTATCGGGCGGGCTCGGAGCCGAACGAGCGGGCTTGGAACAAGGTCACCAGGACCAGAGCCATCGGCACCAGCATCGCGCCCCGGTAGCTCCAGGCATCACCGACCGCCCCGACGAGCGGGGACCCGATCAGGAAGCCGACGTAGTTGAAGATGTTCAGCCGTGCGACGGCCGTGTCGGACGCCCCCGGGAACAGTCGTCCCGCGGCGGCGAAGGTCTGCGGCACGATCACGCACAGCCCGATCCCCAGCAGCGTGAAGCCGAGCATCCCCACCCACGCCCCCGGCGCCGCGGCCACCACCGCGAACCCGGCGGCCGCCACCAGCGTCCCGGCCCGCACCACGGCCGCTGCCCCGAAGCGCCGCACGCCGAGGTCCCCGACGGCCCGCCCGACGAGAGTGGTCACCATGTAGACGTTGTAGGGGACGGTCGCCATCTGCTCCGAGCTCCCGAGCACGTCCTGGAGGTACTTGGCACTCCAGTTCGCCACCGTCGAGTCCCCGATGTACGCGCACGCCATCACCAGGCAGAGCGGCAGCAGCAGCTTGAACCCGCCGGCCCCCAGCCCCTTCTCGGCGGTCTCCCCCGCCCCCGTCCCGTCCGGCCCCGTCCCGTCGACGTAGCGCCGGCTCGCCAGCAGCGCGAGCGGCAGCAGCACGACCACGGCCGGCAGATAGCTGACGAACAGGTCCAACTGCCAGTGCGCCCCCGCCCACGCGGCCGACGCCCCCAGGATCCCGCCCAGGCTGTACGCGGCGTGGAAGCCCAGCATGATGCTCCGCCCGTACGCCCGCTGCAGGCTGACCCCGAGCATGTTCATCGAGGCGTCCAGCGCCCCCACCGACAACCCGAACGCCCCCAGGGCCACCGCCACGTGCCACATCTGGCCGCCGGCCGCGACACCCAGCAGCGACAGCAGCACCAGCGGCTGCGCCCACCGCAGTACGACGCTGGGCGCGACCCGCTTCACCAGATGCTCGGTGGCCACGCTCGACGCCCCCGCGAGGACCGGCACGGCCGCGAGGAAGGCGGGCAGCAGGCCGTCGGATATCCCGTACCGGTCCTGGATGGCCGGGATCCGCGTCACGAGCAACGCGAAGGCGACACCTTGCACGAAGAAACTGAACCCCAGAGCGCCGCGGCCACGCCGCAGCCGCACATCATCCGTCATGGCGGGTCAGCGTAGGGCCACGGGCTACCCGTGGGTAGAGAGATCACATACCGAGTCCGGCCTCCAGCCCGAGCAGTCCGGTGAGCTGCTTCATGTCACCGAAGTACCCGGTGGCCCCGGGGAGCCGGTCGGCGGGCAGCATCGCCGTGAACGCGTACACGTCCATGCCTGCGGCCGCCGCGGCCTGGACCCCGAGCGGACTGTCCTCGATGACCACGCAGCGGGCGGGCTCCACACCCATCTGCCGCGCCGCGTGCACGTACAGATCGGGAGAGGGCTTGCCCTGGCCGACGTCCTGCGCGCTGAAGATCCACTCCTCCTCGAACCACCCGTCGAGCCCGGCCACCCGGTGTCCGACCCGGATCCGCTCGTGGCTTCCGGAGGAGGCCAGGCAGTACCCGACCCCTTGAGCGGTCAGCGCCCCCAGCACCTCCTCGACGCCGGGGACGGGCTTCAGCTCCTGCTCGAACGCGGCGACGGTCCGCGCGTGCAGCGTCTCGTCGAAGTCGGCCGGCAGCTGCTGCCCGGTCCGCTCCACGACGAGGTCGTGCACCCGGTGCACGGCGGACCCCATGTAGTCGCGGACCGACTCCTCGTAGGTGGTCGGGTGCCCCAGCTCGGTCAGGTACCCGGCGAGGACACTGTTGGCGAGCGGCTCGCTGTCCACCAGCACGCCGTCGTTGTCGAAGATGACGAGGTCGTAGCCCATACCCCCACACTACGAACTAAAGGGACGTAGAGCCCGTCTCGCCGGGCCGCTGACGACGCATCACCGGACTGCTGCGGCCATTCGGACGACAGGCGGGAAGCGTGAGCCATGAGGCGTACGGGGGCAGGCCGGCCGATCCGGGCCGTAAACGCAGAAAAGCCCCGCACCGAGCCCATAAGGGCTGGTGCGGGGCTTCCGCAATAATTGTTCGGCGGCGTCCTACTCTCCCACAGGGTCCCCCCTGCAGTACCATCGGCGCTGAAAGGCTTAGCTTCCGGGTTCGAAATGTAACCGGGCGTTTCCCTAACGCTATGACCACCGAAACACTATGAAATTTGAACGCTGGCATTAACACAGCTGTTCGTTATTTCAGAACTAACACAGTGGACGCGAGCAACTGAGGACAAGCCCTCGGCCTATTAGTACCAGTCAGCTTCACCCGTTACCGGGCTTCCACATCTGG